>CAZESN010000006.1:13777-39927 GCA_964514775.1 uncultured Rhodovulum sp. | reverse complement strand
GATTTGACCCGTGTCAAATCGTGACGCGCCTGCCTGCCCCCGGCAGGCGCGTTCCACGCCCGCCAGGCAGGTGCGTCACGATCCCCGGTGTGCATGACCTCCATTGAGGAAGGGGACGGCCTCCGGGCTCACGCCCTCCAGCCGTGGACCGGGGCGAGGCAGTGCCTCGCCTTGTCCGGTCCCGGGGGAGGATTTCACCGGAGCGATCAACCGGAAACCGTGTCAGGGTTTCCAACCCACCCGCGAAGGCCCGAGCGAAGCCTTTACAGGCCGCTCGCCCCGGGGCGGTTTCCGACGAAGGCCGCGGCGACGATACCGCGCACCGACTCTGTCGTCACCGGACCCGGGTTGAGGCCGTTGTCGGTGTCGACGGTGATCTGCACGATCCGGTCGAGATCCGACTCCGTGATCCCGACGTCGGGAAGCCTCTGCGGCAGTTCGAGCTCCGCCAGCAGGTCGTGGATCGTGCCCGCAAGGCTCTCGCTTCCCAGCGAGGCCGCCACCGCATCCACACCCTCGCGGGCGAAGGAGGCATTGTAGGCGGTCACATAGGGCAGCACCACGGCATGGGCGGCGCCATGCGGCACCCCGTAGCTTCCGCCGAGCGTATGCGCGAGACCGTGCTGGAGGGCGAAACCGCCGGCGAGCGCCGCACCGGCGAGATAGGCGCCGTAGAGCAGCTCGGAGCGCGCATCGAGCGACGACGGGTCCGTCCAGACGGCGCGGATGCCGTTCACCACCACCCGCGCCCCCTCGATCGCCGCCAGCTGGTGGACGGGGCTGGAGGAGGTGACGTAGATCCCGTCGACGCAATGGGCGAGCGCGTTCAGCGCACTCGCCGCGCTGTTGGCGCGTGACAGGCCGACCGACAGCTCCGGGTCATAGATCACGGTCCGCGCGAGCATGTTGAGATGCTCGTGCATGATCTTCACGCCGTCGATGGTGATGCCGCAGAAGGCGGTCATCTCCGAGCCCGAATAGGTGGTCGGGATGTTGATGATCGGCAGGCCGAGTTCGAGCGAGATGCCCTTGGCGAGCCCAACCGAGGCACCGCCGCCGATGGCGACGAGCGCGTCGGCACCGGCCTCGGTCACCGCCTTGCGCCCGGCCCGGGCGAGCTCGATCGGCACCTGCGACACCGCGGTTGCCAGCACGCCGGCGGATCGGTCGCCGAGTTGCGCCGCGACGGCCTCGGCCATGGCCCTGCGGCCCGGGGTCGACACCACGAGGGCGCGCTTGCGGTCGAGATGGACCACCTCGTCCCTGATCGTGGAGGCGCTGCCGGCGCCGAAGACGATGCGGGCCGGGGTGGCGTTGAAGGCATTGTCGCGCGTGGCGAAGCGGCGCAGGCCTGAGTCCTGTCGGGTCATCTGCTCACCAGTCGACGATCGTGCCGTCGTCGAGAACGGCGGTCTGGCTGTGGAAGACTTCGGGCTTGAAGGGGTGCTTCGCGGCTTCCGTCTCGTTGATCTCGACGCCGAAGCCGATCACATCGGGAATGAGCCAGTTCGATCCCTCGCGCCGCATCGGGGCCGAGACGACATCGTCGTACCAGGGCACCGCGCCGGACATTTCCTCCTGGATCACGAAGTTCGGCGTCGAGATCGCGAAATGCAGCGCGGCGGCGCCCGCGAGCGGGCCGTTCGGGTTATGCGGCGCGACGCCCATCATCGCCTTCTCGGCCGCCGCGGCGATCTTCTTGCCCTCGAGGAGGCCGCCCGTGTGGTTGAGGTCGGGCTGGAGGATATGGGCGCCGCGGTTCTGCAGTAGCGGCTCGAACTCCTTGTAGCCGATGAGCCGCTCGCCGGTGGCGACCGGACAGGGCGCGCGCTCGGTGATCAGGCGCATCGCCTCCGCGTCGCCGGGCTGGACTGGCTCCTCGACGAAATAGGGATCGAAGGGTGCCAGCGCCTCGATGTACTGCATCGCCGCCGAGAGCGATGCGGGCCGGCCGTGGAAATCGACCATGATCGCCACGTCGGGCCCGACGGCGTCGCGCACGGTGCCCATCAGCTGCTCGACCCGGCGGCGGGCGGCGCTGTCCACCATGTAGTGGGAATAGGGGATGAACACGACCTTGAGCGCGTTGTAGCCCATCTCAACCACCTTGAGCGCGCTGTCGCGCAGGGGGGCGGGGTCGAAGGTCTCGTAGACCGACTTCATGTCGCCCAGGCCGAGGTGGGTGTAGAGGGGCACGTAGTCGCGGGTCTTGCCGCCCAGCAGGCGCCAGACCGGCAGGCCGGCGGCCTTGCCGGCGATGTCCCAGAGCGCGTGCTCGATGCCGCTGATCGCGGTCGCGCCGATGATGCCGAGCCGGTAGTAGCTGTGCTTGTTGAGCACCTGGAGGATCTGCTCGATGTCGCGCGGGTCGCGGCCGAGGACCAGCGGCTCAAGATCCTCGATGCAGCCGGTGACCGCGCGCGTCTTCCAGTTGAGGCTCGCCTCGCCCCAGCCGTAGAGTCCGTCCTGGTCGGTCTCGACCTTGACGAAGATCCAGTTGCGCATCTCGGCGTTGACGACAACCGTCTTCACCCGGGTGATCTTTATCGGATCGCTTCTGCTCACGTTGGTCCTGCCTTGGAAGATGGAATGCGCTGCGGTGCCCGGATCGGGTTCAGCGGCGGGTGTCGATGCGGTTGCGCAGGGGCTCGCCATGAACGAGCGCCGCTATGTTGGCGGCGATCAGCGCATAGCGGCGCTGCGAGAGCTCAAGCGTCCAGGCCGAGGAATGGGGCGTCGCGCGGACATTCGGCAGGGCGTGGAAGTCGTGGCTGGCGGGGGGGACGCGGTCGTCCGAGCCCTTGGGATAGCGATACCAGACGTCGAGGCTGGCGCCCCGGATCGCGCCCGCGGCAAGCGCGCCGTGAAGGTCGGCCTCGTCCGCGATCTCGGCGCGGGAGACGTTGATCAATACGCCCCACGGCCCGAGCGCCTCGAGGACCGCGCGGTTCACGCTGCCGCGGCTCTGCTCGGTCAGCGGGCAGGTCAGGACGAGGTAGTCGGCCGCCTGGGCCGCCTCGGTCAGGCGCGAGGGCGGCAGGATCTCGGCCGCCGCGCCCTGCGGGTCGGGCCTGCCGGCGAGGACCGGATCCACGCCCAGCACCCGCATCCCGAAGGCGGCGGCGCGGGCCGCCACGGCCTGGCCGATGCGCCCGCATCCGAGCACGGCCAGGGTCTTGCCGTGGATCTCGCCGTGCGGCACCCGCGCGCGGTAGATGTCGGGCCAGGTCTCGGGACTGAAGCTCCGGCGCATTCCGCCGAAATCGATTTCCCAGTCCAGCATCGAGCCCAGAACGAACTCGGCGATCGGGATCTCGTGCTCGAAGACGTTGCACAGGATCGTGTCGGGATGCAGCGCGGCGATGTCGATCGCGTCGAGCCCCGCCCCCGGCACATGCAGCAGGCGCATCGGAGGCAGCGCCGCGCCTCCCCGGCTCATCCGCAGCGACACCACCACGTCGCCGGCCGCGATCAGCCGGTCGTTGTCCGCGTCATGGGCGGTCTCGCGAGGAAGATCGCGGATTTCGATGCGCTCGCGAAGATCGGCCGGCAGGCCGGCCCGCAGATCCTCGCGATGGGTCGCCGCCTCGCCCACGAGGAACACGCGCATTCCAATCCTCCCCGGATGTCATTTCACCGGGAGACACTAATTCCGCGAGACCGAAAGCGTCTAATGATTGTTTTAAATCTACTGATTACATTTCATTATCATTTAGCTGCCGCACGGTCTCGTGGGCGCAGTCCGCGAAGGCACGCGCCAGCTGGCTCGGGCCGGTCTCGGGAAAGGCGATACCCAGCGTGATATGCGGGCGCGGCCCGACGATGTCGCGGTAGACCACGCCCCGGCGCGGCAGCTGCTGCACCGAGGAGGCCACGAAGCCGAAGCCCGCCCCGCAGGCGGCCATGGCGATGATGGACTGGACCGGCGACGCCTCGATGATGCGCTCGGGCAGGAAGCCCTCCTGCCGGAACAGCGAGACCATGCTGTCGTAGAGCAGCGGGCCCACCTGGCGTGGGAAGAGGATGGCCGTCTCGTTGCACAGATCGGCAAGCCGGATCGTCTCCCGCGAGGCGAGCGGATGATGTTCCGGCATCACCACCGAGAAGGGCAGGGACACGAGCATCTCGGCCCCGAGCTTTCTGTTGGACAGGGGCGGATGGCAGATCCCTGCCTGTATCTCGGAGCGCTCGAGGGCGATCTCCTGCTCGTGCGTCGTCATGTGGCGCACGTCGACCTGGATTGCCGAGTGACGCCCGGTGAAGCGCTCGATGATCTCGGGGAGCAGGATGAAGAGCCCGGACGCGGTCGATCCGATCACCAGCGTTCCCTGAAGCCCCTGATCGACCAGCCGGGCGATGCGCGTGGCATTGTCGATGTCATGCAGAATCCGGCGCGCCTCGACAAGAAAGGCGGCGCCGGCCGGGGTCAGCGACACCTGCCGGCTGCTGCGGTTGAGAAGCGTTACCTCGAGATGCTCCTCGAGCTTGCGAAGCTGCTGACTGATCCCCGGCTGGCTGATGTTGCATCTCTGCGCGGCCCGGTGGAAATGCGCTTCGTCTGCAAGTGCAACGAAGCATTCGAGATTTCTGCGATCCATATTCCACCCCTGCCCCCCAATCCCCTCTGACGCCCGGCAGTCACAACGCCCGGAGCAGGCAGGGACGCCACCTTTGATGACGTTTCATTATCGAGCAATCGTAAACAATAGTTAGACATGATCAAGGCGCGTGCTCATAGTCCGCCGGGACTCGTTTGGGAGGAAAATAACAATGGCAACCAATCTCGCTCGGCGGGGCGTGATCGCCGCTGCGCTGGCTCTCGGGCTCACCGCCCCGGCTCTGCCCGTCATGTCCCAGGAAAAGCCGTCGGACTTCCCGCGCAGGCCGATCAGCCTCGTCGTGGTCTATCCGGCAGGCGGCGCCGTGGACGTGACCGCGCGTACGGCCGCCGACCTCACTGAAAAGCACAACGGCACCCAGTTCCGCGTCGAGAACCGCGTCGGCGGCGCCGGCATCGTCGGCCACACCTATATCGCCAAGCAGGCGGCAGCCGACGGCTACACGGTCGGCGTCATCGCCAATCCGTTCATGTTCACGGACGTCCTGCTGCGCGACGCGAGCTTCACGATCGACGAATTCGATCCCATCGCCACCATCAGCTTCGATCCGGTGATCTGGCTCGTCCGCTCGGATTCCGAGATCGGCGACAAGTCCCTGCCCGAGATCATGGAGATCGCCCGCACCGAGACGCTGCAGGTGGGCATGAACCCCAACTCCATGTTCCTGTTCGTGAGCGAGTTCCTCGCCGAGCAGCAGGGCGTGGAGTTCAACTTCATCCCCTTCGACGGCGGCCGCCAGGGCGTGACCGCCCTGCTCGCCGGCGATATCGATGCGACGGCGGCCTTCTACAGCGAGATCGAGCAGTTCGTGCGCAACGGCGACCTGCGCGCGGTGGCGGTGACCGGCGACGAGCGTCATCCGGGCCTCCCTGACACGCCGACCTTCGCCGAGATGGACATTCCCATGGTCGGCCAGACCTGGGGCGCGACGCGTTTCCTCGCCCTGCCCGTCGGCGTCCCCGAGGACCGGCGCGCCTGGCTGGCGAGCGAGTTCCTGGCGACGCTGACCGGCCCCGACGCCCCCGAGGCGTTCCAGGCCGCGAACCTTCGCCTCACGCCGCTCGGAGACGCCGAAACCAAGGCGAACTATCAGCAGACCTTCGAGCAGCTTCGCAGCTTCCTGGTGTCGAGCGGCCGTCTCTCCGAATAATTCGCCCGTGACACCATGCCCTGCCGCCATCAGCGGCAGGGCTTTTTCGTTCACTGCACTCGGGGGACAGCTTGTCCAGGCGGCTGATCACTATATTGCTTCTGGTCGTCCTTGCGCTCGTCGTGGCGGGCGCGGTCAGCGACACATCGAGCCTCTGGAGCTATTCGGTGATCGTCACCGGCGCGACCTTCCTGCTCGCGCTGGCCAACAGCCTGCCCCTACTCCTGAGCCCGCGGCCCTCCAGCGGACGGCAGGAGAGCGCGATCGCCACGAACAAGGCCGACCGGCGCCGGCAGCTTCTGCGCATCGCCGGGTTCTGCGTCGTCTGGACGCTCTACGTCCTGCTCCTGACCCGGATCGGCTTCGTCCTCGCCAGCTCGCTCGCGCTCGTCGTCTCGATCTGGATCATGCTCGGGCGGTTCCGGCCGCTCGCCAGCCTCTCGGCGGTGATCTTCGTCCTCGCGCTCGCCATCCTGGTCACGACGGTCCTCTTCGTGCCCGTGCCGAAAGCCGCGCTCGACCACTGGATCGACGAGACGATCTACACCCTTCTGGAGAAGTGAGCATGATTGAAGGGCTCATCGCGGCGTTCACGCTGTCGAACATCGCCGCGGCGGTGCTTGGCGTCTTTCTGGGGATCGTCATAGGCGCCATTCCCGGCCTGACCGCCACCTTCGGGATCGTCCTGCTCGTGCCGGTCACCTTCGTGATGAAGGCTGATCACGGCATGATCATGCTCGTCGGGATCTATGCCGGTGCGATCTACGGCGGGTCGATTTCGGCCATCCTGCTCAACATCCCCGGCACGCCGGCCTCGATCATCAGCGGCTGGGAAGGCCATGCGATGGCCAAGCGCGGCGAGGCGCCGCAGGCGCTCGGCATCTCGGCGGTGGGGTCCGGCATCGGCGGCATCGTCGCGGCGGTGGGGCTCATCTTCCTCACCCCGATCCTCGCGCAGCTCGCCCTGCGTTTCGGCGCGCCGGAATACGTGATGCTCGTCGTCTTCAGCCTCGTGATCGTCGTCGCGATGATGGATACGCCGCTGCTCGCCAATCTCGTTTCGGTCTTCATCGGGCTGAGCATCGCCGTCGTCGGCATCAGCCCGGTCGACGGCATGGCGCGCATCACCTTCGGCATCTACGAGCTCTATTCGGGGCTGGGGGTGGTGGCGGTCCTGATCGGTTTCTTCTGCCTGCCGCAGGCGTTGCAGCTCGCGATCGAGGCGATCCGGGGCGAGAATGCGATCATGATCGGCAAGGTCGGATCGTCGAGCTTCCTCCAGGTCTGGCGCCGCGTCATCTACGACCGCTGGCTGCTGGTGCGCTCGTCGCTGCTTGGCCTCGGGATCGGGGTTCTGCCGGCCATCGGTCCCGAGTCGACGCCCTTTGTCGCGCATTCGCTGGAGCGGAAGCTGTCGGACAAGCCGGAGGAATTCGGCAATGGATCCCAGAGCGGGCTTTTCGCCGTGGAGGCCTCTGCCTCGGCCAATGTCGGCGGCTCGCTCATCCCGCTTCTCGCGCTCGGCATTCCGGGCAGTGCCGCGGCTGCCGTCTTCATCGGCGCGCTGACGCTGCATGGGCTGCAGCCGGGGCCTCTCCTCTTCACCGAGCAGCCGGAGCTGATGAACGCCTTCTTCACCGGCTACTTCGTGGTCAATGTGCTGGTGGTGGTGATGGGGCTCTTCTGGTCGCGGCACATGGCGCTGCTGCTGAGGCTGCCAAAGGCGCTGATCGCGGCCTATGTCACCCTGTTCTCGTTCTTCGGCGCCTATTCCGTGAACAACTCGATGTTCGACATCTGGGTGATGCTGGGCGCGCTGCTGCTGGTGATCGCGATGCGGGCGACATCGATCCCGGTCATTCCATCGGTCCTTGGCTTTATCCTCGGCAATGTGCTCGAGACCAATCTCGCGATAGCGACGGCCCGTTCGACGGACATCGCCTACTACCTGCAGCGGCCGATCACGGTCGGGCTGACGATCGTCTCGCTGGCGATCGTGGTCTGGGCTGTCTGGAGCCGGCTGCGAAAGGAAAGAGCGGCCGAGGCCAGCGCCGGCGGCGGGGTCGATGGCTCGCTTCTGGAGATCAAGGACTGATCAAAGCCGTCCCCGGACAGCAGAACGAACGGCCGGCGGGGCTATCATCATACCCGCCGGACAACCGCGCGAACTTCAGGCCGCAACGTTCCTCGCCGTGTCGTGCGCCTCGGTGCATCCGACAGCGCCACCATGCGACCGGCGTCGGTATGTATCATAATATATCACGTAATATCACGATTTTATCGTGAAATTCCAAACAGTCGTTTGACATGATCGTTTTGCCTTCCCGTAGTGTCGCGACACTAGCTTGGGAGGGCACTCTTTATCGCCGCGGATTTCTCGCGGCAGCATCGTCCGAAGTTCTCGGGGCCTGCCCTTAGGGACTCGTCACTCACGTCGAAGAATACCCCGAAAGCCCATGCAGGGCGCGGAGGTCGTGTGTCGGGCATTCTGCCGGCACCGGCCTGAATACAGCATCGGAACGCGCAAATGCGCCGGAATGCCAGGCGGCACACGCGGCCGTCTGGTGGCGGGTGGGAATTTGCGATGTTCTAACCAGAAGACGTACGCAACGGGAGGAAAATGGGTTGTCTGATACTCATGTGAACAATTAGGAGCCCGGCTCCGAGGAAGAAGGTGCCGCCCGCCGATCGTTCCTTTCGGGCGGCCTGTTCACGGCCCCGGGGGTTGCCGTCGCCGCGACCCGCGCCGTCGGCGCGAGCACGAGCGCCGCGGCGCCGTCGTTCACGCCCAAGGCATTGCCGGCGGTGACGCTGAGGTCAGGGCCGTTGACGCCGCGCAGCTTCGCCAGCATCTCGGCGGTTGTGCCCGGGCGCGGGTGCTCGTCGGTGTCGACGACGATCGTCTCGCCCTTTTTCTGCGGGATCGTGACCGGCACGATGTCGTCCGGGAAGCGGCCCGCCGCCTTGGCGGCCGCCCAGCGGGCCTGACTCCGCGCGGCGAAGGCGTCTCCTGGTCGGCGCGCGAGATGCCGAAATCCACCGCGACGTTGTGGGCGGCCTGGGGCATCGAATCGACACCGAAGGCCGCCTTGAGCCTCGGATTGACGAACCGCCAGCCGATGGTGGTGTCGTAGACCGCATTGACTCTGGAAAAGGCGCTCTCGGCCTTCGGCATCTCGAGGGGCGCGCGGGTCATGCGCTCGACGCCGCCGGCGATCGTCGGCTCGCAGTCGCCAACCCGGATTGCCCGTGCCGCCTGCCCGACGGCATCCACGCCCGAGCCGCAGCGCCGGTTGATCGTGGTCGCGGGCACCGCGATCGGCAGGCCCGCGAGCAGGACGGCCATGCGCCCGACATTGCGGTTGTCCTCGCCTGCCCGGTTGGCGCAGCCGTAGATCAGGTCATCGACCTCCGCCCAGTCGACCGACGGGTTGCGCGTCATCAGCGCGGCGAGCGGGATTGCCGCGAGATCATCCGCCCGAACGCTCGCCAACGCCCCGCCGTAGCGGCCGATCGGCGTGCGGACCGCATCGCAGATAACGGGGGCCAGCATCGCGCCCCCCCGATTCATTGTCTTCGTTGCCCGGATACTAGACCGGTCGGTCAGCGTATAGCAAAAGCATCACGCCATTCCGGGAATGGATGGATATCATGTGATGCTTCTGCAAGGATATTCCGGCTGACTTTTCCCCAGGGCCCGTATGGCGATCTCCCCCGCGCGCTCCGAATTCGACGACGCGATCACCCGGCTGCTCACCGCCTTTCCCGTCAGTGCCGCCCCCTTCGTCGTGACCTTCTACGGCGACGTCGTGGCCCCGCGGGGCGGCGAGGTCTGGACGGGCAATATCGTCGAGACGCTGGCGACCGTCGGCATCGGGGAATCCCGTGTTCGCACCGCCCTCAGCCGGCTTGTGGCGGCCGGGCGGCTCAGCGGGGTGAAGGAGGGACGGCGCAGTTACTACCGCCTGACCGCGCCGGCGGCGGACGAGTTCGCCGCCGCAGCCCGGCTGATCTATGCCCCGGTCGAACCGCCGCCGATGCGGGGATGGCATCTCGTCGCCATCCCCGACGACGGCCGGGAGGCGGCCGCGCGAATCCTCGCCCGCGAGCGGTTCGGGTTCCTGTCCCCCGGTCTCGCCCTCCTCCCGGATCGCGGCGCGCCGCCGCCCCGGCTTCCGGGCTGCCTGTTCGCCGCAACCACGCAGGACGAGACCCTCGGCAACCTCTTGGATGCGGCATGGCCGCTCGCGGATCTCGCCGGGCGGATGCGGCATTTCATCACTCATTTCGAGCGGCTCGAGGTGGAGACTGTCCCCGCCCCCGCCGCCCTCGGGCTCCGGCTGCTCGTCGTGCATGCCTTTCGGGAACTGGCGCTGCGTGATCCGCTGCTGCCGGCAGAGCTCCTGCCGCCCGACTGGCCCGGCGGCGAGGCACGGGCGCTTTTCGCCCGTCTCTACCGCGCCCTGTCTCCTGCGGCGGACGCCATCATACGCACCGAGGTCATGAACCGGTCCGGCACGCTGCGCGCGCCCTGACCGGATCGCAGGCAGGCTGTCAGTAGATCGCGACGAGACGCCCGGCGACCTCGTGCACCGACACCTCGGCACCGTAGGTGGCGCTGAGCAGATCCGCCGTGATCACCTCGGGCGGGGTGCCGTGCCGGACGACCCGTCCATCCCGCATCACCAGGATGCGGTCGCAATGTGCTGCGGCCACGTTGATGTCGTGGAGCACGACCACCACCGTCTTGCCCAGGTCGCTCGCGGCGCTGCGGATCAGCCGCATGATCGCGATCGCATGCTTGATGTCGAGATTGTTGAGCGGCTCGTCGAGCAGGACATAATCCGTGTCCTGACAGACGATCATCGCGATGAAGGCGCGCTGGCGCTGACCGCCCGAGAGCTCGTCGAGGAAGCGGTCGGCGAGATCGGCGAGGCCGAGGAACCCGATCGCGCGCTCGACATGGCCGAGGTCCTCGGGGGTGTAGCGGCCCTTGGAATAGGGAAAGCGGCCGAAGGTGACGAGGTCGCGCACCGTGAGCCGCGCGGACATGTGGTTGTCCTGGCGCAGGAACGACAGCCGCCGCGCGATCACGTCGCCCCGCGTCGTCGCGAGGTCGAGCCCGTCGACGCTGACCCGTCCACCGTCGGCCGCGAGAACCCGCCCGATGATCGAGAGCAGCGTCGACTTGCCGGCCCCGTTCGGCCCGATGATGGCGGTGACGCCGGCCCGCGCCAGCTGCACGGTGACGTCGTCGAGGACAGTGACGCCGTCGTAGGACTTGGAGAGCGATTCGACTTCGATCATCGGGCGGCTCCGCGGATGACGAGAAGGAGGAAGACGAGCCCGCCGACGAACTCGATCACCACCGACAGAGCGGTGTCGAAGGCGAAGACGCGCTCGAGGATCACCTGACCGCCGACGAGAAAGATCACCGCCAGCGCGGCGGCTGCCGGCAGGATCACCGCATGGCGCGCGGTCGGCAGGAGCAGATAGGCGAGGTTGGCCACCAGCAGGCCGAAGAAGGCCACCGGCCCGACCAGCGCCGTGGAGACGGCGACGAGCAGGGTGACGATGGCGAGCGTCACCGCCACCATGCGCCGGTGGTTGACCCCGAGCCCGATCGCGCGCTCGCGCCCGAGCGCGAGGACGTCGAGGACCGGGGCCATGCGCCAGGCCGCGCCGCAGCAGCCGGCGACGATGAGGGCGGAGACCGCGAGCAGCGTCCGGTCGATGCTGTTGAAGCTCGCGAACAGCCGGTCCTGAAGGATCAGGAACTCCGTCGGGTCGATGACGCGCTGCAAGAAGCCCGCGATCGACCGGAAGAAGACCCCGAAGACGATCCCGATCAGCAGAAGCAGGTGCAGGCTGTGGACCGTCGCCGCGAAGAGCCGGCGATAGAGGAGCGTGGCGAAGACGAGCATGAGCCCGATCTCGACCCCGAACATCAGATGCGCATCGAAACCCGCGACCCGGGTCGCGCCGATGAAGAAGACGAGCACCGTCTGGATCAGCACGTAGAGCGCGTCGAATCCCATGATCGAGGGGGTGAGGATGCGGTTGCCGGTAATGGTCTGGAACATCACCGTCGAGACCGCGATCGCCACCGCAACCAGCACAAGGCCGAGAAGCTTCGCACCCCGGAACGGCAGCACGAAATCCCAGTTGCCGCGCACGCCGATCGTCATGAAACAGGTGGCCACGGCAAGGACGAGGATCGCCAGCGCGACGAGACCGAGCCGGATGCGCCGGCCGCGCGCTTCAGCCGACACGGGCGCGGCTCCTCAGCAGGAGATAGATGAAGACGCCGCTGCCGATCACGCCCATCGTGGCGCCGATCGGGATCTCGTAGGGGTGGATGGCGACCCGCCCGACGATATCGCACAGCAGCACCAGCCCCGCCCCGAGCAGGGCGACGAGCGGCAGGGACCGGCGGACGTTGTCGCCGGTCAGCATCCTTACCACGTTCGGCACGACGAGGCCGAGGAAGGGGATCATCCCCACCGTGACCAGCACCGCGGCACTCAGGAGCGCCACGATGACGAGGCCGAGCGCCATGACCCGGCCGTGGTTGACCCCGAGATTGGCCGAGAAATCCTTGCCGAGCCCGGCCACGGTGAAGCGGTCGGCCGCGACATAGGCGATCACCGTCATCGCGCCCGAGATCCAGAGCAGCTCGTAGCGCCCCCGGAGCACGATCGAGAAGTCGCCCGTCGTCCAGGCGTTCAGCGACTGGAGCAGGTCGTAGCGATAGGCGAAGAAGGTGGTGACCGCCCCGATCACGCCCGAAAGCAGGATCCCGATCAGCGGCACCATCAGGATCGAGCGCAGCGGCACCGTGCGCAGGATCTGCAAAAAGAGAAGCGTGCCGAGGAGCGCGCTGACCGCGGCGACCAGCATCTTGCCGATCACCGGCATCCCGGGCGCGAGAAGCGCCACCATCAGCATGCCGAAGCTCGCGGATTCCACCGTGCCGACCGTCGACGGCTCGACGAAGCGATTGCGCACCAGCATCTGCATGATGAGCCCGGCCACCGCCATGCCCGATCCGGCGAGGACGAGCGCAAGCGCGCGCGGCAGGCGGCTGACGAGCAGGATCTGCGCGGCGCGGCCGTCCCACCCCTGAGCAATCAGCGCGCCGGGCGAGACCTCGCTCACCCCGAAGAAGAGGCTCGCGACGGCGAGGGCGAGGACGGCGCAAAGGGCGGGGAGAAGGATGGCTCGTGGGTCGAGGCGCACTGGCTGGTCCGGAAGCTGGAAAAGGCAAGGCCGGCCCGGGCGGGCCGGCATCGCCGGAGTTGCGAAGGGGGCGGCGCTCAGTTGCCCGACAGCGCCTCGACGATCTGGTCTACGCTCGCCTGCATGGCGGTGAGGCCGCCGCCGACGAGATACCAGCCGACCGGATCGAGATAGACGATCTGGTCGTTCTGCCAGGCGGTCGACTGGCGGACGAGCTCGTTGTCGAGCTGCTCGCGGGCGGCATTCCCGGTCTGGCCGATCGCCGCATCCCGGTCGACGACGAAGAGCCAGTCGGGGTTGGTCTCGAGCAGGAACTCGTGGGAGATCGACTGGCCGTGGTTGCCGGTGTCGAGCCCTTCGGCCGCCGAAGTCAGGCCGTAGTCCGCATAGACGACGCCAAAGCGCGAGCCCGGACCATGCGCGCTCATCCGCCCGCCGGTGGTGAGAATGACGAGCGCGGTGCCGGCGTCGTCGGCCAGTGCCCGCAGCTCCTCGACGGAGGCGTCGAGGGTGGCGAGCTGCTCGGCCGCCTCGGCCTGCTTTCCGAAGATCTCGCCAAGCGTCTCGACGTTGCGCCGGGCGCTGGCGAGGTAGTCGGTGCGGTCGGTGGTCAGGTCGATCGTCGGCGCAATGCGGGCGAGATCGGCATATTTCGCCGAGGACCGGCCGCCGACGATGATGAGATCGGGCGCCGCCGCGCTGACCGCCTCGTAGTCGGGCTCGAAGAGCGAGCCGACGCGCACGACGTCGTCGCCCTGGTAGACTTCGGCAAGATAGGGCGGAAGGTTGCCGCCGGGCACGCCGGCGACTGTCACGCCGAGTGCTGCCAGCGTGTCGAGGGTGGCGAGGTCGAAGACGAGCACGGTCTGCGGCACGCCGTCGATCTCGAGCTCTCCCTGGGTATGGGAGACGGTGAGCGCATGCACCGAGGTGGCAAGGGCGAGCGAAAGCCCGAAGGCGACGAACAGGGGCCTGATGGCCATGGGACGGACTCCTCTGGAAAGGCGTTCGGATGGGTGGGGCGACGGGACCGCGTCCCGCACGGACCGGGACTGCCCGCGACCCGGACCACGGGGCCGCGGACAGTCCCTCCGTGCGGTCAGAACCGCGCCGTCACGGAGATGAAGTAGGTCCGGCCGTTCTCCTTGAAGTTCGATTCGGAGTCCGGCTGGTTGTCGAAGAGGTTGTTCACGCCGACCCGGACCGATGCGTGATCGGTCAGGTCGTACTTGGCGCCCACATCCGCGATGAAATAGGGCGAGACGTTCTGCGCGATCAGCGTCTCGGGCTCCTGCACGTAGTCGACCTGCTCGCCGTAGTAGCTGAGCGTCGTGTTGAGGTTCAGCTTCTCGGTCGCCTGCCAGGCGATGTTCGAGTTGATCGAGTATTCCGGATCCGCCGAGAGCGGCATGTCGGTCTCGAGGTTGCGCGACTCGAAGAGCCAGGTGAACGAGTTCGTCCACTGGACGTCGTGATGCACCGGGATGGTCAGGAAGCCCTCGACGCCGTTGCTGCGCGCCTCGTCCACGTTGATCTGCTGGACATACTTCAGGCCGTCGTCGGTGATCAGGGTCGCCACGCGCGCCGAGGTGATCTTGTCCTCGATCTCGTTGTAGAAATAGGTGAGCCCGCCCTGCCAGGAGCCGTCGTCATAGACGAAGCCGGCCTCGTAGCTGTTGCTGGTCTCGGGATCGAGATCGGGGTTGCCGACCATCTCGCAGGGACCGCCGACCGCGCCGCAGCCGCGGCCGCGCGAGGTCGTCACCCAGTTGGGGTTGAGCTGGCGCAGGTTCGGCGCCTTGTAGGCCTGCGCCCAGCCCGCCTTGAAGGTGAGCGCGTCGGTGAGGTGGTAGTTCGCGTAGAGCTTCGGGCTGAAATGCGAGCCGAAGTAGTCGTGGTAGTCGTAGCGCAGACCCGCCGTCAGCTTGAAGTCGTCGGTGATGTGGATCTGGTCCTCGATGTAGAGCGCTGCGGTGGTCGCATCCGCCACCGGCGAGCCGGCGCTGCCGGTGATCGTGTTCTCCTTGCCGAGGTTGGCCGGGTCGTCGAGTTCCTCGTAGCGCAGTTCGCCGCCGACGGTCAGGTCCTGGGGGCGGAAGAAATCGACCGGCAGCGAGTACTGACCGTCCAGCGAGTAGTTGGTGGACTTGATCCCGTCCGCGACCACGCGCCCGTCCTGGAGGATGTCGGACCGGTTGAAGGCTTCCTCGAAGAACGCCGTCACCGTCGAGGTGCCGAGGCCCCAGTCGCCCACATGGCGCAGCGACGCGGTGGTGCGCTCGATGGTGCGCTCGTTGTTCTCCTCGTAGGAATCGTAGCGCTGCTCGCCGTAGCCGAGGTCGAGATCGACCAGATGGCCGGCGTTCGGCGTCCAGGTCAGGCGGTTGTAGAGATCAAATTCCCGTGTGCCCCGCGGCGTCTCGAAATCGAAGGCATTCGGATCGTCGGGATGCTTGCGCGAGATGTTGCCGAAGGCGGTGAAGGACAGGATCCCCGGGATGAGCGGGCCGCCGATATAGCCGTTCAGCCGCTCGGTCTCGCCGGTCCCGTCGCCGTCCGGGTAGAGATATTCCGCCGTCAGCGAGCCCGCCCAGGTCTCGCCGCCCTTCTTGGTGATGATGTTGATCACGCCGCCGATCGCATCCGACCCATAGAGGGTCGACATCGGCCCGCGCACCACCTCGATCCGCTCGATCGCCTCCATCGGCACCCAGTCGAGGTCGCCGTTGTAGTGGCGCAGCATCGTCATGTTGGCGTTGACGCGCTTGCCGTCCACAAGGATCAGCGTGTAGCTCGAGCCGAGGCCGCGCATGCTGATGCCGCGGGTGCCGTTGCTGCCGAAGCCGACGTTGACGCCCGGCGCCGTGCGGATGGCCTCCGAGAGATCGGCGATCGCCCGCTGCTCGAGCGTCGACTGGCCGATGACCGACACGCTCGCCGGCGCGTTGCGCACATCGGTCGCGATGGACGAGGCGGTGACGACCAGTGCCTCGAGCTGAAGCACTTCCTCGGCCGTGGCCGGCGCGTCGGTGAAACCGGCTTCGAGATCCTGCGCACCGAGCGGCATCGCCACCAGGCCCGCCAGACACGTCCCCAATAGCAACCGCAGACGATACCTGCGGCTGACTGCTGTCGAATGAGGTCCGTCCATGGGCTCCCTCGTCCTCCAAATCTTGACTGAAAAACTCAGGTGTCGCTATTGAAGTAAGGGAGGGTCGGGTCAACGGGCATGTTTGAGAACCATTCCAAATTCAGGAAAGCGGAGGCACCGGACAGTGCGCATCCGCCCAAGGCCGGCCCCGCCGCGCCGACGGGCCATGAGGCGCGGTGCGGAGCCTCCCCCGCACGCGGGCTCGACCTGCCGTCCTCGCCGCTCGGCCGGCTGCGGCTTCTCGTCGCCCTCGACGCCCTTCTGGTCGAGGGCAGCGTGGCGCGCGCGGCCCGGTCGCTCGAGCTGAGCGCGCCGGCGATGAGCCGCCTGCTCGCCCAGCTCCGGGCCCACTACGGTGACGAGATCCTGATGCGCCGCGGCCGCGGCCTCGTGCCCACGCCCTTCGCCGAGCGGCTGCGCGCCCGGGTCCGCGCGGTGGCGACCGAGGCTGGCGATCTGATGGAGGAGCCGGCAGCGGAGCCCGCTCCGGACCCCGGCCCCGACATCCGCCTGCCGATCATCCAGTATCCGCCGCTGGCCGTGAACCCCACGCCCCTGATCCAGGGCCAGCCCGATCCCCGCATCCTCTCAAGACGCCTTGCCGGCATCACCGCGGAAGCGGAGCCCAAGCTGCGTCTGGCCCGGCATATCGCGACGATCGGCGGCGGCCAGGGTCATTCGCGCACCCTCGACATGGCCGAGGCCGCCGATGCCTTCGACATCATCCTCGGCGGCAAGGCGGATCCCATCCAGGTCGGCGCCCTGCTGGTCGCGATGCAGCACCGGGGGGTCACCGCCAACGAACTCGCCGGCATGGTCCGGGCCGCGCGCCGGGCATATGCCGCGCCCGACACGGGGCCCGCGCCCGCGGACATCGACTGGCCGATCTACCGCTCGCCGCGGATCATGAGCCCGCCGTGGTTCCTGCTCGCCGCGCGCCTCGTTGCGTATGCGGGGTACCGGGTCGTGCTGCACGGGTTCGGCGGCGGCCTCGGGCAGATGGAGGATGCGCTCGCCGCGCTCTCGATCCCGACCGCGCTGTCGGTCGAGGAGGCCCGGGACGTCCTGCCCCAGGACGGGATCGTGTTCATCCCCCTCTTCGCGGTTTCCGCGCAGCTCCAGGCGCTCGTCGGCCTCTACCACCTTTTCGAGATGCGATCGCCGATCAACCACGTTCTGCCGCTGCTGAACCCGCTCGGTGCCCGCGCGACGCTCGTCGGCATCCCGTCGACCGCGGCCCGCACCCTCCACCGCGACGCCGCAGCCATGCTGGGCTGGAGCCGCCTGCTGGCCGTCGGCAGCAATCGCGATGTGGCACAGGCGACGCCGGCCCGGACCATGCCCCTCATGCTCCTAGACCAGGGCCGGCACCACGACGCGCTGATCCCCGCAGCCGACCGCCAGCCCTCCCCCCGGGGATCGAGCGCCGGCTTCAGCACCGTGGAATACCTCGAAGGCCTCTGGAGCGGCGCCGTCCGGGACAGCGGCGCGCGCGAGATCGTGGTCGCGACGGCGGCGCTCGGCCTGATGGCCGCGGCCCCCGGAACCCTCGCCTACGACGCTGCCCTCGAGCGGGCGCGGCAGCTCTGGGACGACCGCCCCGTCCGCCTCCCCTGAAATCGCCCGATACGGACCGGCCCGGACGGCCCGCAAATCGCTTGCCGTAAATCGGACCGGCGGCCTAGCATGTCTCCCGACTGAGGGAGGCAATAAAAAACATGATCGACATCCTTATTGCCGAGGATGAACCGACGATTCTTGAGACGCTCGACTTCCTGCTCGCGCGCGCGGGCTGGACGGTGATCTCGGTAAGCGACGGTGATGCGGTCCTGGCGGAGGTGAGGCGCGCGCGGCCGCGCATGGTGGTGCTCGACGTGATGCTGCCCAGGCGCAGCGGCCTCGACGTCCTCAAGGACCTGCGCGCCGACCCCGCCCATGCCGCGATCCCGGTGCTGATCCTGACCGCGCGTGGCCAGAGCCGCGACCGGCAGCTCGCGCTCGAGCTCAAGGCCGACGGGTTCATCACCAAGCCCTTCGCCAACGACGACGTCGTCGACGAGGTCCGCCGCCTGCTCGGCAGGGCCGGTCCCGACGCGGCGCGCGCCTGACATGGCGAGGCGCCCGGCCGCGCGGCAGGGGGACGGCGCGCGCAGCCGCGACGCGGCCTTCGTCCTGCCGCTCTTCGGCGTGCTGCTGCTGCTGCCGCCCTTCCTCAACCTCTTCACCCGCAACGTCCTACTCTGGGGCATTCCGCTCGAGGTCGTCTATCTCTTCGGGATCTGGATCGCGCTGGTGGCGGGCGCGGCCCTGCTGACCCGCCGCCTGCCGCGGCAGGACGCGGAAGCCGCCGAACCCGCCCCCTCCCCCGGCCCCCCGGACCCGCCCTCCTGATGCTGTCGCCGGATTTCGTCATCCTGACGGCGGTGGCCTATGTCTGCCTGCTCTTCCTGCTCGCCTATATCTCGGACGCGCAGGCCAAGCGCGGCCGGGGCGCGTTCCTGCGCTCGCCGCTCGTCTACACGCTCTCGATCTCGGTCTACTGCACGAGCTGGACCTTCTACGGCGCGGTCGGCACGGCAGCGCGGGACGGGCTCGAATACATGGCGATCTACCTCGGGCCGACGATCGTCTTCGTCGGGTGGTGGTTCATCCTGCGCAAGCTCGTGCGCATCAGCCACAGCCAGCGCATCACCTCGATCGCCGACCTGCTGTCGTCGCGCTTCGGCAAGTCGAGCCGGCTCGCGGTGCTCGTCACCCTGATCGCGGTCATCACCATCACCCCCTATATCGCGCTCCAGCTCAAGGCGATCACCACCTCGATCCAGGTGGTCTCGACCGCGCGCGGCAGCGGCGACCGGCTGGCCGGGCTCGACGACGTGACCCTCGCGCTCGGGGTGGCGATCGGCATGGCGCTCTTCACCATCCTCTTCGGCACCCGCAACGTCGATGCGCGCGAGCAGCACCTGGGCGTCGTCGCCGCCATTGCCTTCGAGGCGGTGGTCAAGCTCCTCGCCCTGGTCGCGGTCGGGCTCTTCGTCGTCTTCGCCATGAGTGACGGGCCGGCGGACGTGTTCGCCCGCGCCATCGCCGCCGGCCACGACGTCCACGAGCGCCAGCCCTTCGGCAGCCGCTGGGTGGCGGTGCTGGTGCTCTCGGCGACCGCCGTCATCTGCCTGCCGCGCCAGTTCCAGATCACCGTGGTCGAGAACTCCAACGAGGATCACCTGCGCACCGCCGGCTGGGCCTTTCCGGCCTATCTCCTGCTGGTGAGCCTCTTCATCCTGCCGATCGCCTATTACGGGCTCGCCACCATGCCGGCGGGGTCGAACCCGGACATGTTCGTCCTCACCCTGCCGATGGCGGCCGGCCAGGACGGGCTCGCGCTCTTTGCCTTCATCGGCGGCTTCTCCTCGGCCACGTCGATGATCATCATCGCCTCGATCGCGCTCTCGATCATGGTCTCGAACCACGTCGTGCTGCCACTGGCACTGCGCCATACCGACCATCTCGCCGAGAGCGGCGAGCAGGGGATCGCGCGGCTCCTGCTGCGCAGCCGGCGGATCTCGATCGCGGTCATCCTGCTTCTCGGCTTCGTCTATTTCTGGCTGACCGGCGAGACCGGGGCGCTGGCGCCGATCGGGCTCATCTCCTTCGCCGGGGTGGCGCAGTTCCTGCCGGCGCTGCTCGCGGCGCTCTACTGGCGCGGCGCGACCGTGCACGGCGCGCTTGCCGGCATGGCCGGCGGCTTCCTCGTCTGGGCCTGGACGATGTTCCTGCCAAGCTTCGAGACCACCAATGCCACCGTCGCGGTCCTGATCTCCGACGGACCATGGGGGATCACCGCCCTGCGGCCGCAGGCGCTCTTCGGCATGACCGGGCTCGACCCGCTGGTGCATTCGGTGTTCTGGAGCCTCGTCTTCAACACCGGCACCCTCATTCTCGTCTCGCTCGCCACCTCGCAAAGCCCGCTGGAGCGCGTGCAGGCGGGGGTCTTCGTCGACGTCTTCCGCAGCGGCGCCGGCAGCGAGACGCGCTCGATCCGCCGCTCGGCCACCGGCGATGATCTCTTCTTCGTCGCCGAGCGGGTGCTCGGCTGGCGGCGGGCCAAGGCGCTCTTCGACGATGCCGACATCGGCCGCGGCGTCAGCGGGCATCCGGGCTCCGTGCCCTCGGAATTCGTCACCCGTCTCGAGCGTGAGCTCGCAAGCTCGATCGGCGCGGCCTCGGCCCATATCCTGCTCTCGAAGGTCGTGCGGGGCGACACGATCTCGCTCGAGGAGGTGATGCGGATCACCGACGAGACCCAGCAGGTGATCTCCTACTCCCACGAGCTCGAGAAGAAGTCGCGCGAGCTGCGCCTGACCGCGCTCCAGCTCCAGGAGGCCAATGCCCAGCTCCACGCGCTGCACCGGCAGAAGGACGACTTCCTCAGCCAGGTCAGCCACGAGGTGCGCACGCCGATGACCTCGATCCGCTCGATCTCCGAGATCCTGCTCAAGGACGAGGCGCTCGGCGGCCCGCAGCGCAACCGCTTCGTCGGGCTGATCCACCAGGAGAGCGTGCGGCTGACCCGGCTCCTCGACGAGATCCTCGACCTCAGCGCGCTCGAGCACGGCGAGCGGCTCTGGGAGAACACGCCCGTTGACGCGGAGGCGGTGCTCGACCGCGCCGTCGGGGTCTGCGAGCCGCTGGCCCGCCAGCGCGAGATCCGCATCGAGCGCAGCGGCGGCACCGGGCCGGTCTGGATCATGGGCGACGCCGACCGGCTCTGTCAGGTCTTCATCAACATCATCGCCAACGCCATTTCCCACAACGGATCGGCGAGCCCGCGGGTGCTGGTCGCCTCGCGCAGCGCCGGGGATGCGTTCGTCGCGGAGATCGCCGACAACGGCCCCGGCATCGCCGAGGATTTCCGCAACAGCATCTTTGAGAAGTTCGTGCGGGTGGGACCGGCCAGCAGTGGCGCGCTGCCCGGGCTCGGGCTCGGGCTCAACATCAGCCACACCATCATCGAGAAGCTCGGCGGGCGGATCGAACTGGTCGACGGCGCCCTGCCGGGGGCCTGCTTCCGGATCACCCTGCCGCTCCACGTCGCCGCGGGGTAAAAAGGCGCCCACCGCAGGAATTCCCGCACTCCGGGACCGGACAAGGCGAGGCATTGCCTCGCCCCGGTCCACGGCTGAAGCGCGTGCGCGCGGAGGCCGTCCGCTTCCTCAATGGAGGGCGCGCCCAACTGGGATCGTGGCGCGCCTGCCTGGGCGGCGCGGAACGCGCCTGCCGGGGGCAGGCAGGCGCGTCACGATTTGACAACGGTCAAATCGTGCAAGGAGAAGAACGCCCCACCGCCCCCCTACCCCACCACCACCGGCGCAACCTCCTGCCGGTGGCCGCAGTCCTCGCGGATGCAGAGCCGGCAGGACGCGCCGACCGGCACCGCGGTATGCGGATCGTCGAGATCGAGGCCCCGGGCATAGACCGTGCGGTCGGCGTGGTGGATGTCGCAGGCGAGCATGATCGAGAAGACCAGGGGCTGCTCGTGCCAGGTCGAGACCCGCTTCGGCACCGACTTTGCGATCAGAAGGAACCGCGCGCCGTTGGTGAACTCGACCACCTGCCGCACCACCCCCGGGGCTCCCGACGCCGTGTAGATCGGCCAGAGCAGGCAGCCCTGCCCCGCCCCCGGCAGCGACAGCCCCGGCAGCGGGAACCGCTTCGTCAGCCGCCCCGCCTGGTCGGCGCGCAGGAAGCCGAAGGGCACGCCCTCGGCGCCCCTGCGGCGCAGCGTGACCAGACGATGCGCGACCTGCTCGAAGCTCGCGTTGAAGACATGGCTGAGCAGATCGACGTCATGGGCGCGCGCCTGCGCCTCGAGCAGGAATGCGTCGTAGGGCATGATCATCGCCCCCGCGACATAGGATGCGAGCGCCTTCCGGGCGAGGGCCCGAGCCTCGGAGGTGGTGAGGTCGAGCCCAGTGAGGGCCGCCTCCAGCGCCTCGGGCGCGATCTGCTCGGCGATCAGCCGGCAGAGCTGGAACTGACGCGTCGCCTGGGTGGTGGAGCCGCGAAACCACAGGATCCGCGCCTCCGCGTCATAGCTCGACTGGCGGGTCAGGGCCGGTGCCCCGTCGACGCCCGGCCCCGCCCGCCGGCGGCAGGCGATCCCCGCATGCGCCTCGAGGAATGACGCGAGCGCCTGTTCCTCGAAGACCGGGCCGATCGCGGCGCGCAGCCGGTCGGCCGTCTCCTCCAGCCCGGGGAAATGGTTGTTGGCGCTGACGAACGCGTCCTCGACCTCGCGGACTGGCGAGATCGAGCGGCGCCGGACCGCGGCGCCGTCGAAATAGGCGGCAAGCTGGCGCACGGTCTCGGTGACCTCGCGGGCCTCGCGCGCGATCGCGCCGGCGAAGCGGCCGCGATTGCCCTCGTCGAGATCCGCGACCCCGGTGAGGATCTCGGCGCTCGAGCGCATTCCGGTGATCCGGTTGAGCACCTCGTGGAGCATCTGCGCCAGCATCGGATCGGAATGGAGCCGGCTCGCATAGGCCTCGACCCCGGCGGTGGCATCGGCATGGGCGCGGTGCATCCGGAGTAGCGCCTGCGCCACTTCGGGAAAGCGCGCGACCAGGTCGCGGATATCGGTCTGGGCGAAATCGAGCCCCTGCAGGAGCGGGTCGGCGAGCATCTCCTGGATCACCCGGAGCTGCTCCTGCTCGTCGTCGCCCGACAGCTCGTCGGCCCGCAGCCCGAGCCGGGCGGCGATGCGCAGAAGCAGCGCGCCGCCGACATCGCGGCGGTTGTTCTCGATGAGGTTGAGATAGCTCGGCGAAATCTCGACTGCGCGCGCCAGCGCCGCCTGCGACAGGCCGAGCGCGAGCCGCCGTCGCCGGATCCTGATCCCCCTCGGTCCCCGCATCCCTCGCCTCCGCCGGCCCGACCCACGCCGAGTCAATCATTCACAGATTAAGGGATCCTGACAGGTATACAATTTACAAAAAAATCCTTCTGAACCAATTTGTTGTTGTCGGCATTTCCAATCTCGCCTTTCCTGCGGCCGGATAATGCGCGGAAACAGACGCATCCTGGAGGAAACGGAATGACGAAAATGCTGGTGAACCGGCGCAAATTGTTGCGCACGATGGGAGCCGGGGGCATCGCCTCGCTCGCCACGCCCATGTTCTTCACACGCGGTGCCTGGGCGCAGAGTTTCTGCAACAACCCCGAAAGCCTCGGCAAGATCGTCTTCGGCTTCAACGTGCCGCAGACCGGCTCCTATGCCGAGGAAGGCCTCGATCAGCTCAAGGGCTACGAGCTCGCCATCAAGCACATCAACGGCGAGGGCGACGGCGGCCTGATCAACACCCTCAGGCCAGTGGCCCTCAAGGGCAACGGCGTGCTGGGCCGCAAGGTCGAATACGTCTCGGGCGACACCCAGACCAACACCGACGCCGCCCGCGACGGTGCGCGCCGGATGATCGAGCGCGACGGCGCCATCATGGTCACGGGCTCGGTCACCTCGGGCGAGGCGATCGCGGTGCAGAGCCTCTGCCAGGAGAACGGCGTCATCTACATGGCCGGTCTCACCCATTCGAACGACACCACCGGCAAGGACAAGCGCCGCTACGGCTTCCGGCACTTCTTCAACGCCTACCAGTCGGGCGTCGCCATCGCGCCGCTGCTCGCGCAGGAATACGGCACCGACCGGCGCGCCTATCACCTGACCGCCGACTACACCTGGGGCTGGACCCAGGAGGAATCGATCAAGGCCGCGACCGAGGCGCTCGGCTGGGAAACCGTGGCCGCCGTGCGCACCCCGCTCGGCCTCGGCGACTACTCCCAGTACCTCACCCCGGTGATGAACTCGGGCGCGGACGTGCTGATCCTCAACCACTACGGCCACGACATGGTCAACTCGCTGCCCCAGGCGGTCCAGTTCGGCCTTCGCGACCGCCAGGCCAACGGCAAGAACTTCGAGATCGTCGTCCCGATGTTCTCGGAGCTGATGGCCGTGGGCGCCGGCGAGGCGGTGAAGGGGATCATCGGCACCTCGAACTGGCACTGGGCGCTCGAGGACGAAGGCACCAAGGCCTTCACCAAATCCTACGGCGAAGCCTATGGCGTGCCGCCCTCGCAGTCGTCGCACACCGGCTATGTCCAGGCGATCCTCTACGCCGATGCGGTCGAGCGGGCCGGCAGCTTCTACCCGCCCGAGGTCATCAAGGCGCTCGAGGGCTTCGAGTTCGACGGCATGGGCAATGGCCCGACCCTCTACCGCGACACCGACCACCAGTGCTTCAAGGAAGTGCTCGTCGTGCGCGGCAACGAGAACCCGACCAGCCAGTACGACGTGCTGAACGTGGTCGGCCGCACCAGCCGCGACGAGGTCACCTACGACCCGTCGATCTTCGGCGGCGAGCTCGGGCCCTACGAGCCGAACCAGTGCTGATCTGAAACCGGTGCGGCCCGGCTCCCATACGGGGGCCGGGCCGTCCGGAGTCGCTCGACCACCATAGCCATAGTCCGGGACGAACCCGGTCGGGGGGAATATGAACGCGATCCTCGCGCAATTGCTCAACGGGCTGGACAAGGGCGGGGCCTATGCGCTGATCGCGCTCGGCCTGACCCTGGTCTTCGGGACGCTCGGTGTCGTCAACTTCGCCCATGGCGCGCTCTTCATGCTGGGCTGCTTCTGCGCGGTGGCGTTCCGCTACCTGATCACCATCGAGACCGTCACCACCGATCCCACCCAGCTCTCGCCCTGGGGACAGCCGCTCGAGATCCGCACGCCGCTCGTGCAGAACTGGTTCGGCGATTTCGGCGCCGTCCTCGTCGACTATTCGGTGCCGATCGCGATCCTGCTCGCCGTCCCGGTCATGCTCCTGATCGGCATCGCCATCGAGCGCGGCCTGATCAAGCATTTCTACAAGCGCACCCATGCCGAGCAGATCCTCGTGACCTTCGGCCTCGCGATCGTGCTCCAGGAAATCATCAAGAGCTTCTTCGGCGCCAATCCCTATCCTCAGCCGATCCCCTCGGACCTGCGCGGAGCCGCGGACATCGGCGCCTGGCTCGGGATGGATCCCCACATGCTCACCTATCCGTGGTGGCGGCTCGTCTATCTGCTCTTCTCGCTCACCATCATCGGCGCGGTCTTCGCCTTCCTGCAGTTCACCACCTTCGGCATGGTGGTGCGCGCGGGCATGGCCGACCGCGAGACCGTCGGGCTCCTCGGCATCGACATCGACCGCCGCTTCACCGTGGTCTTCGGCCTCGCCGCCGTGGTCGCGGGCGTGGCGGGCGTCATGTACACGCCCCTGCTCGCGCCGAACTACACGGTCGGCATGGACTTCCTGGTGCTGAGCTTCGTGGTGGTCGTCGTCGGCGGCATGGGCTCGCTCGGCGGCGCGGTGGTCGCGGGCTTCCTGCTCGGCATCCTCCAGTCCTTTGCCTCGATGACCGAGATCAAATCGCTCATTCCCGGGATCGACCAGGTCATCATCTATCTGGTGGCGGTCGTGATCCTGCTCGTGCGCCCGCGCGGCCTGATGGGCCGGCGCGGCGTGATGGAGGCCTGATCCATGCTCTACCTGTCGCGCAAGAACTGGGTCATGCTCGCGGTCTTCGCCGTGATCGTCCTCAGCATGCCGCTCTGGCTCGCCCCCTTCGGGGCGGCCTACCCCGGCCTCATGCAGAAGTTCGCGATCTATGCGATCTTCGCGATCGGCTTCAACATCCTCTTCGGCCTGACCGGCTACCTCAGCTTCGGCCATGCCGCCTTCCTAGGCGTCGGCTCCTATACCGCCGTCTGGTCGTTCAAGCTCCTGAGCATGGACATCCTGCCGGCGATGATCTTCGCCGTCATCTTCGCCGGGCTCTTCGCGCTGGTGATCGGCTACTTCTCGCTGCGCCGCTCGGGGATCTACTTCTCGATCCTCACCCTCGCCTTCGCCCAGATGAGCTACTCGCTCGCCTATTCGGTGCTCACCCCGATCAC
>CAZESN010000006.1:0-13767 GCA_964514775.1 uncultured Rhodovulum sp. | reverse complement strand
CAACGGCGAGACCGGCCTCCTGATCGCACGCGACGACCCCCGGGTGATCGACGGCATCTTCGGCGCCCAGGCCGCGGCGACCGGCCTGCCGGTGCCCTCGGTCCTCGGCACGCCGCTCAGCGGCTACGGCGGCTTCTACATCTGCGCGGCGCTGCTCATCGTCTCGTTCTTCGTCTCGCAGAAGATCTTCGCCTCGCCCTTCGGCATGGCGCTGCGCGGCATCAAGTCGAACCAGACCCGGATGATGTACACCGGCTTCAACACCAAGCCCTACATGCTGGCGGCCTTCGTCATCTCGGGGATGTTCGCGGGCCTCGCCGGCGGGCTGCTCGCGGTCACCGACCCGATCGCCGGCGCCGAGCGGATGAAGTGGACCGAATCCGGCAACCTCGTCCTGATGACCATCCTCGGCGGTGTCGGCACCCTCTGGGGGCCGGTGGTCGGCGCCTGGCTGATCAAATACTTCGAGAACATCTTCTCGGCGATCAACACCAACACGCTCAACGCCTATCTCGACTTCCTCCCCGACGGGATGCAGGGCGTGGCCGTCACCGTCCTCTCGAAGTTCGTCGGCGAGGGCTGGCACCTCACTCTGGGCCTGCTCTTCGTCGTGATCGTCGTCTTCCTGCCCGGCGGGCTGGTCGAGGGCAGCCAGCGCCTGATGCGCTGGCTGCGCGGCCTCGGCCAGCGCAACGAGGCGAAAGTGGGTGAAAGGGCCTTTGGGCAATGAACGCGGCGCTCCCCAACATCGTCCTCCACGCGGCGGACGTCTTCAAGAACTTCGGCGGCCTCAGGGCGCTCTCGGACATCGACCTGCAGATCGAGGAGGGCAAGACCCACGCGATCATCGGCCCGAACGGCGCAGGCAAGTCGACGCTCCTGAACGTCATCATCGGGCGCATCCCGCCCACCAGCGGCGCGGTGATCTTCGACGGCACCGTGCTGACCGGGAAGGCGCCGCACGAGATCAACCAGCTCGGCATCTCGCGGGTCTTCCAGACCCCCGAGATCTTCGCCGACCTGCCGGTCCTGCAGAATGTGATGGCGCCGGCCTTCGCCCGGCGTGACGGCGCCTTCCGGATCAACATGTTCCGGGCCATGGACAAGGAGGCCGAGATCCGCGACGAGGCCGAGCACCTGCTCCAGGACTTCGGCCTCTGGGACCGGCGCGACGACCACTCGGGCGCCCTCTCGCGCGGCGACAAGCGGCGGCTCGAACTCGCCATGTGCCTGATCCAGCACCCGCGCCTGCTGCTCCTCGACGAGCCGACCGCCGGCATGTCGCGCCATGACACCAACACCACCATCGACCTGCTCAAGCGGATCAAGCAGCGCGGCATGACCAAGGTCATCATCGAACACGACATGCATGTCGTGTTCTCGCTCGCCGACAAGATCTCGGTTCTGGCCCAGGGACGGATCATCGCCTCGGGGCTTCCGCAGGACATCAAGGAGGATCCCCGGGTGCAGGAAGCCTATCTGGGAGGGCCCGTCGAATGAACGTCGCCACCGCCGCCGGCAGCTTCACCGGCACCGCTCCTGCGGATGCCTTCTTCGCCCTGCGCGACGTCCACGCCTATTATGGCGAGAGCTACATCGTCCAGGGCGTCAGCCTCGAGGTGCGCAAGGGCGAGATCCTCGCGCTTCTGGGGCGCAACGGCGCCGGCAAGACCTCGACGCTGCGCGCGATCGCCCGCCTCGCCGACCCCGCGGTCACCTCCGGCGAGATCTGGCTCGAGGGCCGCCCCGTCCATGCGATGAAGAGCTTCGAGGCCTCGCAGGCGGGCATCCAGCTCGTTCCCGAGGATCGGCGCATCATCCCCGGCATGACCGTCGAGGAGAACCTGATCCTCGCCCAGGTCGCCCCCAACCGCGGCTGGGAGCTCGACCAGATCTACGAGCATTTCCCCCGCCTCGCCGAGCGCCGCCAGCAGGAGGGGGTGACGCTCTCGGGCGGCGAGCAGCAGATGCTGGCCGTGGCGCGGGCGCTCGCCCGCGAGGTGAAGCTCCTCCTCCTCGACGAGCCCTACGAGGGTCTCGCCCCGGTCATCGTCCAGGAGATCGAGCGGATCGTCCACGACATCAAGAAGCTCGGGATCACCACGATCATCGTCGAGCAGAACGCGGTGGCGGCGCTGCGCATGGCCGATCGGGCGGTGATCCTCGATTCGGGCGAGCTCGTGTTCACCGGCAGCGCCCAGGCGCTCCTCGACGACGTGGCGCTGCGCAACGAGTATCTGGCGATCTAGCCGGCCGCCGTTGGGGGCCGCCTGTTGGCGGCCATGCAGAGCGCGCAGGTGCGCGCGAGTCCTTATGCTGGGCGCAGGCGTGTTCGCGCGCGCCGGCGGGGCGCTCGCCGCCCCCGCACCCCAGGCACTGCTCTCCAGGTTTCTGGCCGGAAGAAAGAGAAGAGATTACCCAACATCTGGGGGTGACCGCGCCGGATCCGTCGCGGAGCCCCAGACGTGGTGGCGTCGACGTCGCCAACGGGACGAAAGGTTGACAGAGGTTTCCGTCCGGTTAACGAAAAAGGCAATTCCCTTTTCCATCAATGCCTTGATGCCCGGTGACACAGGATCACCGCCGTGTCACCGCGTCACGGGCCACCGGGCGGTTGACCCTGCCCCGACCCCGTGCTCTCCCCTCAGTCCCCATGCTCGGAGAGGATCCATGAGTCTTGAAAGCGTCCGCCGGTTCTTCGCCGAGAAGGCCCCCGACATCGCGGTGATCGAGACCGCCGAGAGCTCGGCGACCGTCGCGCTGGCCGCCGCGGCCCATGGCGTCGATCCGGCCCAGATCGCCAAGACCATCTGCCTGCGTGTCGGCGACGAGACCCTGCTCGTCGTCGCGAGCGGCACGTCCCGGCTCGACAACCGCAAGTTCAAGGACCGCTTCGGCGGCAAGGCAAGGATGCTCGACGCGGAGCAGGTGCTGGCGGCGACCAGCCATCCGGTCGGCGGCGTCTGCCCCTTCGGCCTGCCGGCGCCGCTTCCGGTCTATTGCGACATCTCGCTCAAGGCATTCCCGGAGGTCGTCCCCGCCGCCGGCGCGACCAATGCGGCCGTGCGCCTTTCGCCCGCGCGTCTCGCCGAGCTCGTGGATGCGGTCTGGGTCGACGTCTGCCAGTGATCAGCGCCGCGGCAGCCCCCGCCCGCCCAGCGCCAGAACGAGGATGATCACGACCCCCTGGGCGATGTCCTGCACCCCCGGCGGCAGGCCCGCGATCTGCATCGTCACGATGATCAGCACGAGCAGAAGCGCCCCGAAGACCGTGCCGAGCGCCGTGGCCGCCCCGCCGGCGATCAGCGTGCCGCCGAGCACCACCGCCCCCACCGACTGCAGGAGATAGGGCGACCCCATGCCGAGGAACGCGCCCCCCGCATAGGCCGAGAGCAGCATTCCCGCGAAGGTGGCAAGGAGCGCGCTCAGCACGAAGGCGATGGTCAGCCCAAGGCCGACCCGCACGCCCGCGAGCCCGGCCGCGTCCCAGCTCTGGCCGATCGCGCCGATCTGCTGGCCGTAGGCGAGCCGCATCAGGATGAAGCCCGCGAGCAAAGCGACAGCAAGGCCGATGATCGCCGCGACCGGCACGCCCCCGACCCGGCCCGCCGCCATCAGAGCGAGCAGGTCGGCGGTGCCCGCCGACTTTACCTGCCGGTTCACGAGCAGCGTCAGCGTGGCGAGCATGTACCCGGTGGCGAGCGTCGCGATGATCGCCGGGATCCGCAGCAGGACGACGAGAGCCGCGTTGACGAGCCCGGTCGCGAGCCCGAGCCCGGCGAGCGCCAGGAAGGTGAGCGCGAGCCCCCCATCCGTCCCGCCCGAGACGGTCACGGTGACATAGGCCGCGAGCGTGACCACGCTCGGGATCGAGAGATCGATGTTGCCGCGTCCGGTCGTGACCACGAACATCTGCCCGATCGCGACCACGGTCAGGAACGCCGCCGAGGTCGCCACGCCGCTCAGGCTGTGCAGGCTGATCCGCTCAGTCAGGGCCGCGAGGCAGATCCAGAGCAGAAGCACCCCTGCGGCGGCCGGCAGCCAGCGATGTCGTGCAAGAAGCTCAGCCACGGCCCCGCCTCCATTCCACCAGGCTGCGCAGCCCGAGGATCGCGATCAGGAGCCCCCCCTGCACCAGCGCGTTGAAATCGGTGCTGACCCCGAGCGTCGCCAGTGCCGCGCCGATCAGCGACAGGGTGACGGCCCCGGCCACCACCCCCCAGGGCGAGATCCGGCCGCCGAGGAGCGCACAGCCCCCGATCACCACGCCCGCAACCGACAGGAGGGTATAGCCGCCGCCCGCGTTGATGTCGCTCGCCCGGTTCGCGGCGGTCAGGTAGAGCCCCGCCGCCATCGCGAAGGAGCCGGCGATCAGGTAGCGCCAGACCGCGTAGCGGATCGGGTTCCAGCCGGTGCGTGCCAGCGCGTCCGGACTCGCGCCGAACCCGCGCAGCACCACGCCGAGCGGGGCGCGGTCGATCGCCATCGCCGCCAGCCCGGCCATCAGGATCAGGAGGAGCGGCGTCGGCACCCCCGCCACCGACCAGGTGACGAGCGCGCGCAGCCAGTCGGGCGCGCTGCCGCCCGGGGTCGGCTGGATCGTCTCGCCGATACCCGACCAGATGAACGAGGCGCCGAGCGTGACCACGATCGCCGGGATCCCCCGGCCATGGATCAGGAGGGCGATCGCCGCATAGCCCGCCAGCGCCGCGACGAGCGCGCCCAGCCCCAGGAGCGGCGAGGCGACGAGCAGCGTCGCCGAGAGGACGTTGACCATTCCCGCGAACGCCCCGACCCCCAGGTCGATCTCGCTGCCCCCGACCACGAACATCTGGGCAAGTGAAACCAGCACCAGCACCACCGCCGGCGCCAGCAGGAGCTCCATCCCGAAGGAGGAGATCACCCGCGGGTTCATGCTGCCCATCACCACGACAAGCAGCGCCAGCGCGAGGAACGGGATCACCTGGAAGAGCCACTCGCCGCCCTGGCCGGCGTTTGCGGTCGTCGTGGCAATCGGGGTCGCGAAGCCCGCGCCGATGATCGCCTCCTCGCGGATCGCGTCGCCGGTGAGCTCGGCGACGACGCAGCCGCCCGCCAGCACCAGCACCCGGTCGCATTCCAGAAGCTCGGCGTCCTCGGTCGAGTGCCAGAGCACCAGCCGCCCCTCGCCGGCGATCCCGCGCAGGGCCCGGTAGAAGTCGCGCTTGGCCCCGATGTCGACGCCGCGCGTCGGGTCGTTGAGCAGCACGACGGGTGCCCCGTCGACGAGGCCCCGCGCCATCAGCGCCTTCTGCTGGTTGCCGCCCGAGAGGCTCAGGATCGGTGCCGGCAGCCGGTCGGGGGCGAGCGCGAGCCGGCCGGCCCAGTCGCGGGCAGCGGCTTCCTCGCGGCGCTCATCGACGACGGCTGCCGGCGCGCGCTGACCCGTCCTGCCGATCGAAATGTTGTCGCGTACGCTCCAGAGCGGGAAGACGCCTTCGGCCTGGCGGTCGCCTGATACGAAGCTCGCCCGGCCCGTGCGTGTGGCATCGCCGCCGGTGGAGCGGGCGAAGAGGCGTCGCAGCAGGGCCTTCTGTCCGCCGCCCTCGAGTCCGGCAAGCCCGACGACCTCGCCGGCGCGCAGGTCCACCGGCCGGCCGAGCGGGGCGGTCAGCTCGCCCGAGAGCCGGACGAGAACCTCGCCCGAGCGGGCCTCGATGTCCGCCCCGGCCTCGGGCTGGGCCGCCGCCCCGCCGACTGCCTCGACCAGTGCCTCGAGCCCGGTCTCGGCCCGCGGCCGGTCCCAGACGACCGCGCCGTTGCGCATCGCTACCACCCGCCCGGCAATCGCGAGAACCTCCTGGAGCTTGTGGCTGATGAAGATCACGGCAAGCCCCCCGGCCGCCCGGGCGCGGATGTAGTCATGCAGCGCGAGCGCCTCGACCGAGCCCAGCGACGAGGTCGGCTCGTCGAGGATCAGGAGCCGCAGCCGCGGGTCGCATGCGGCCCGTGCGATCTCGAGCATCTGCCGCCGGGCGATGTCCAGCCGCCCGACCCGCGCGTCAGGGTCGATCCGCACACCGGGAAAGATCGCGACGAGGCTCTGGCGCACGGCCGCGCGGTAGGGCTGCTGCCAGAACGGCCGTGCCCGGGCGCCCTCGGGCTGCTCTAGGAAGAAGTTTTCCGCCGCGGTCAGGTTCGGACAGAGCGAGAGCTCCTGATGGACCATGCGGATCCCGAGCCGATGGCTCTCGCGGGGGCCGTAAGCGGCGAGATCTACCGGCCGGCCGTCGAGGGCGAAGCTTCCGGCATCGGGCGCGGTGATCCCGGTCAGGATCCGCATGAGCGTGCTCTTGCCCGCACCATTCGCCCCGATCAGACCGACGATCTCGCCGGGCCGCACACTGAGCGAGACCGCGCGGTTGGCCCGCGTCGGCCCGTAGGTCTTGTCGATTCCGTCGAGCGCGATCAGCGGCTCATCCGGCTCTCGCCGGATGAGCGCCTCGTCCCGGTGGACAGCCTGCATCACGACCCGTCAGCCGCCGGTCGCGTTGGTCAGGTGCTCGGTCACCCATTCGTGGCTGTAGCTCGGGGAGATGATGAACCCCGGCTCGAGCCCTTCGGCGAACTGGGCGAGCGAGGCCGGATCGACCACCGCCACCGGCATGTTGATGTGCTTGGGCGGGTTCGCGCCCTGGGTGATGTCATAGGCGAACCAGAAGGCGGCGCCGCCGATCCCGGGGGTCGTGTTCATCGACGTGGTCCGGTAGTCGGGCTGCCTGCCGACCAGCTCGTTCCACCAGATCACGAAATCCGAGCTGCCGCCGCCTTCAATCACCGGCATCTTCCCGGCATAGGGTCCGCCGTACTGCTCGAAAGCACGGGCAATGCCGAAATCGTCGCTGCCGCCCTGACCGAGCACCGCATCGACCTGCGGCAGGCTCGGCAGGATGTTGGCGATCGCCTGCTGCGCGACCGAGGCGGTCGCCTCGCCGATCACTTCGGCGACCACGGTCACGTTCGGATGCGCGTCGAGCACCGCCTTCTGGGCGGCATACATCTGCGCATCGGGCGCCGAGCCGGAGACACCGCGCACGACCAGCACGTTGCCGGCGCCGCCGATGAGATCGAGCGTCGCCTGCGCCTGCTCGGTCTTGTAGTTGGTGAAGTCGAACCCAAGCTTCCACGCGCATTCCGACGAGAGCAGCGAGTCGAACGCCACCACCGTGATCCCGGCGGCGCAGGCCCGGTCGATGATGTCGTTGAGCGCCGTCTCCGAGGCCGCGTTGATCGCGATTGCATCCACCCCGCGCAGGATCAGCTCGGCGAGCTGGCTGTTCTGCTGCGCGACCGAGCCGTCGCCGTTCAGCACCACGAAATCGGCGATCAGGCCGTCCGCCTTCGCCGCCTCGGCCTGTTCGGTGAAGGCGTCGACCATCTGCCGGCGCCAGGTATTGCCGTAGAAGGAGTTCGAGAGCGCGATCACCGGCTTGTCCTGCGCCATCACGGGCGCGGGGGCGCCCATGGCGAAGGCGGTGACGGCAGCGGCAGTCAGGAGCAGAATGGATTTGGGCACGGCGGTTCCTCCTTGTTTGGTTTTGTTGTTCGTTACAGTCGGTCAGCTGTCCTTGGCGTTGCAGATATCCTTGACGGAGTTCAGCACCGCCTCGGGGTCGAAAACACGCTCCAGCCAGTCCTCCTTGAAGATCACCGGCTTTGCCTGGGCGATCGCGTGCAGCGCGCCGTCCGAGAAGCGGCCCTCGGGGAATACGCCGAAGGCGATGGCGAGCTCGATCGTGAGATGGCCGAGCATGAAGTCGTGGGCGGCCTGCCTCGGCACCCCGCGGCGCACCGCCTCGTCGGCGGCCTCGCGCATGGCGAGCGCGAGGGTGGCGCCCACCGTCTCCGACAGAGCGGGCTCGAGGATGGCGATCTGCTCGACCGTGCAGCGATGCGAGCGCATCACCGGCTTGTAGATCTCGCGCGCGACCTCCTCGCAGACCGCGTAATGCTCCTCGGGCCCCTGCATCAGCGCGCAGACGATGTGCTGCTTGGCATGGACGCCGCCGAAGAAGTCGTTCTTCGCCTCCGCCGTCACCTCGTCGTTGAAGATCGGCGGGTGGCAGGGGTGGGTGACGAAATAGGTGATGTCGGGGCGCTCCAGCATCTCGCCCGCATGGGGGGCTGCGGCATCGAGCACGACGACCGCGGTGCCGGGATCGAGCCGCGGCACGATCTGGTGGGTTACCTTGCCGATCGCGCGGTCCGGCACCGCGAGCACCACCACATCCGCGCGCGACAGCGCCTGGCCCTGCTCCACGCATTCTATCCCGGTCGCCGCCTTCAGCCGGGCACGGCCCTCCTCGGCGACCTCGACATGGGCGACGTCGAACCGGCTGGCCTGGAGGTTCGTGGCGAGCCGCACCCCCATCTTTCCGCCAGCCCCCAGCAGCGCGATCTTCGTCATCAGTCCCTCCTCATGCGGCCGTGCCGCCTTCGTTGCCATTGCCGTCCCGAACGCGGACGAAGAAATCGGGCGGCCCCATCTGGCCCCCCTTCAGCGCGAGTTGGAGCGAGGTCCCGTCCGCCCGGTGCCCGCGCAGGATCGCGGCGCCATGCGCGACCGGCGTCTCGGCGGTGAGCGCGACGACCCCGAGCGCCCGCGTGGCATGGCTCGACGTGTCGCCTCCGGCGATGACCGCGCGCCGCAGCCCCGCCTCGCGCACCAGCCGGTCGAGCAGTCGTCCGAGGCCAGCCCCGATGCGCCCGCCCTCATCGCTCACGCCCGGATCGCTTGCCCCGCGGGCCGTCGCCACAAGCGGCGAGACCCCGCGCGCGAGGGCGGCCAGCGCCCCAGCGCCCGCCGCCGCCCAGTCCGGCGCGTGGGGATCGACGTCGATCACGGCGAAGCCCGCCGCCTCGGCCTGTGCGATCTGCCCGGCCGTCACCGGCGAGCAGGACCCGGAGACGACGGCGATCGCCCCGACGGGTGCGAGCGGGCCCCACACCGGCGGCGGGGGCAGGAGGCCCGCCGCCCGCCATGCCGCGACGAGCGCGTATTCGACGCCCTGCGAGCCGATGACGAAGCCCGGTGCCTCCTCCCAGATCAGGGCGCCCGCGGCCGCCAGCGTCTCCTCGTCGGCCACGTCGAGCGCCACGATCGCCGCTCCACGCTCCCGCTCGTTTGCGAGCCGGGAGCGATCCCGCCCGGTCTTGAAATCCGTGAGGTCGACGAGGCCGATCCCGAGGCCGGTCTGTCTCGCGAGATGACGCCTCACGTCTGCCTCGTCCATCGGCGTGACCGGATGCACCGCCATCGTCGGGTGCCGGTCGAGCCTGTGGATGCCGTCACCCGCCCGCGCGAAGAGTGTCCCGAACGCCTGCCAGCGCCCGATCGCGGGGGCGGCGACCAGGAGCGGCACGACCTCTCCCGGTGCGAGACCGATCTCGGCCGCCACGCCGATCGAGCCCACCTCAGGGGCGCTGTCGAGGGTCGAGCAGACCTTGTAATGCAGGATCGGCGCCCCGAGCGCCCGAAGCCGCGCGAACGCATCCGGCAGTTCGGCGCGCATCCAATCCGGCCCCCGGGTGCGCGCATCACTCGCAAGCCCGATCGCCCGCACCCCCGGGAACCGTGCGATCATCTCGGGCGCCGGCGGCTCGAGGAACAGGACTGCCGGCAAGCCCGCGAAGGTCAGCACCTCCATCACCGCCCCCGACCCGGTGAAGTCGTCGCCATACCAGACGAGGACCGGCCTATCGGTGGGCAGCGACGCGGGGGTCATCCGAACTTCCCCAGCGCCGCCGCGAGCTCCGGCGAGCGCGCCGCGCGCGACGCCGCATCCTCGCCCGACAGGGCTGCGTCCCATGCCTCGCGCAGCGCGGCCACGCCCGCCGCCGGCCCGCCCGGATGCCCCATAATCCCGCCACCCGCTGCATAGATCAGGTCGGCCGAACCCAGCGCCGCATAGGTGTCCCAGACCTGCGCCGCCGTCTGGCCGGAGGAGAAGACCGGCATCACCGTGCAGGCTTTGGCCGCGAACATCGGCGTGAGACAGGCCCGCGCCGAGCGGATGACGCTCTCGTCCGCCTCGCAGAACTTGTTGCGCAAGCCGTTGACATGCATGTGGTCTGCGCCGGCGAGCCGCCAGATCTTGGACCAGGCCACATAGTCGAACCCGAGCGCCGGGGCCCGCGTCAGCGCCCCCCAGCCGTTGCGATGCGCGTGGATCGGCAGCGCCGCGTGCCGCCGCAGCGCCAGCAGCCCCGTGAGCCCGACCCCGGTCAGGTTCACCATCACGCAGGTCCCGCCGAGTTCGAGCACGAGGTCGTGCCGGCGGCGCATCTCGTCGATCTCGCCGGTGATGTTGAAGGCGAACATCGGCTTGCGGCCCGACCGGTCCGCCGCGCGCTCGGTCTCGGCCATCACCGCCCGAACCCGGTCGTCGAAGGGACAGGCAGGCCCGTCTCCCTGCAACTCGTCGTCCTTGACGAAATCGAGCCCCGCGGCCCAGAGCTCGGCTACCAGCGCCGCCGTGGCCGCCGCATCGAGCCCGACCGAGGGCTTCACGATCGTCCCGATCAGCGGCCGGTCCTCGATGCCGGCGAGCCGCCGGGTGCCCTCGATCCCGAACTGAGGCCCCGGACTGGCCTCGGCGAATTCGTCGGGCAGGCGAATGTCGAGAAGCCGCAGCCCCGAGAACTGCTTGAGCTCGAAGAGATTACCCGCCACCGCCGCGACCAGGTTCGGCAGCGACGGCCCCATGTTCCCGATCGGCCAGGAGAGGGTCACCCTGCCCTGCCGGTGCGGCTGGCCCTCCCGGCCGGCACCGGGCAGGGACGGCCCCTCGACCGGCCCCAGATCCTCCAGCGCAACGACCCGTGCCGCCGAGCGCTCCTTCAGCTCCGGCGTCTCGCCCGGCAGCGGCAGGAACGTCCCCGACGACTGCTCGCCCGCCATCGCCTCGGCGGCCTCGGCCAGCGGCCAGGCGCTCTCGATCCAGTAGTCGGCCTCGATCCGGCTCACCGCACGCAGCCTCCCGCGATGAAATCCGCCATATCGACTACCTCGTCGCGCGCCGCCGAGCGATAGGCTGCGAGCGCCATGGCGAGCGTGCCGAGATTGTGCCGTCCCGAGGGCTGCGGCTCGGCCCGGCCGCGCAGCACCTCGACGACATGGGCCTCGAAGGCCACGACCGAGTCCTGAACCAGATGCCAGGGCCGCCCCCCCCACTCGGGCACAGGTGGATCACCGTCGATCTCGCGCACCCCCGCCGCCGTCTGCACCCGCACCCGCCCGCCAAGCGTCACTTCGATCGTGCCCTCCGGCCCCTCGACACGCGCCAGGGTCTCCGGGAAGGGATCGGGGTCGGCCTTCGAGAAGAAGCTGCACTCGACGCTCGTCACCGCGCCCCCCTCATGGCGCAGCATGGTGGTGAACGCGTCCTCGCCGCGAACGATCGGGTTCAGCCGCTGCGTCATGCATGCGAGCTTCGCCACATCCCCCATCAGGAACCGGGCGAGATCGAAGAGATGGAGGCCGACATCCATCAACCCGAAATCCTCGACCTCGGCCAGGTACGGCTGATTGGCATAGACGTCGTATCCATGGCGGAACGACAGCCGGGCGAAGAACGGCACCCCGATCGCGCCCGCGTCGATCTCGGTGCGCAGGATCCGGAACGGCCGTTCCCAGCGGAAGTTCTCGTGGATGATCAGCGGCCGGCCGGCGCGCTCGGCTGCCTCGACCATCGCGACCGCATCAAGCCATGTCGGGGCGAAGGGCTTCTGGCAGACGGTCAGCGCGCCGTGCGCCAGCGCGAGTTCGACCAGCGGCCGGTGCGTCTCGACGGTGGTCGCGACATCGACGAAGTCCGGCTTCTCCTCGCGAAGCATCGCCTTGGCGTCGGTATAGACGCCCGCAACCCCGAAGGTGCGGGCGAATTCCTCGGCCCGGCCCCGGTCGACGTCGCAGACCGCGACGATCTCGGCCCCTTCCGCCGCGATCCAGCCATGCATGTGGTTGCGGGCAAAGAACCCGCAGCCGATCAGGACCCCGCGAAAGCGCATGCACGGCCCCTGCAGATCCCTGACGTCACCGGTCCGGTCGTCATGGCTCCCCCCAGTTATTTTTCCGACTCATTATACCAGTTATGGCCGTGCGGCAAGAGAGAGCACCGCCCTTGGCCCGCACACTCAGCTTCGGACGAGGTGGGACTGGCGGTAGAGTTCGTTGGCGCGCATCAGGTGGTCGCCCATCGCGGCGCCGGCGCCCTCGGCGTCCCCACGCGCGATCACGGCGAGGATCTCGCGGTGCTCGGCGAGTGTGAGCTGCTCAAGCCCCGGCACCGAGACGAGGTCGGCATGAAAGTCCGAGAGCCAGCGGAACAGCGCGTCGATCAGCGCGCTGAAGATCGGATTGCCGCTGATCCCGGCGATCTCGCGATGGAAGAGGCCGTCGAGCATCAGGAACCGCGGCAGGTCTCCGACGGCAAGCGACTGGTCCTTAATGATTTCCTCGAGCCTCTGGAGATCCGCCGCCGACCGGCGTCGCGCCGCGATCCGCGCCATCTCGCGCTCGAAGGTGGCGCGGGCTTCCTTGAGGTTCTCGAGCGAAGCGGGCGAGTTCGCCAGAAGGTGCTTCATCGTCTCGCTGATCTGGTCGACCATCCGCCCGATCGAGGGCTCCGAAACCCGCGCCCGCCCGCCATGGCGGATCTCGATCAGCCCGATGGTCTCGAGCGACTGCATCGCCTCGCGGATGGCCGGCCGGCCGACGCCGAGCTGCTCCATGAGCGCGCGTTCGGAGGGCAGCGGATCGCCCAGCCCGACCGCACCGCTCTGGATCATGTCGAGGAGCTGGCGACGGACTTCCTCGGAGAGTTTCTGGCGACGCATGTTGAACCCCGATGACATCATACCAGTTAGGGAGATCGGGCCTGAAACACAAGCAAAGCCGCACTCGGGCGATTCCGCGCAGGTGGGGCAACGCCAGACCGGCCAGCCGCATCAATACCTTCGATGAACGCGACATACATACTTGTCGCAAACGGCCTCCCGGACAGCCCCTCGGCTAAGGGGGCAGGCCATCCATGCAACTAAAGGCCGCAACGGTGCGCCGCCTCGGACGCATGCAGCTATCGGAACCGGCCCCACAACGGCGCCTGGACAGTTACCCCGAAATAACACTTCCATCGCGGATCCCCTGCTCGGGAACCCGCGATGGCCGGACAGCGGCCTTAGGAGAAGAACTGAGCCCCGTTCGCGCTGACGGTCGAGCCGGTGATGAAGCCCGCATCGTCCGAGGCAAGGAACACGACGATCCGCGCGATTTCCTCAGGCTCGCCGAGGCGGCCGACCGGGATCTGCGGGATGATGCGCTCGTTGAGCACCTTCTCGTCGATCGCCTTCACCATCTCGGTCGCAATGTAGCCCGGCGCGATCACGTTGACGGTGATCCCGGCCCGCGCACCCTCCTGGGCCAGGGCCCGGGTGAAGCCGATGTCGCCGGCCTTGGCGGCCGAATAGTTCACCTGCCCGGCCTGGCCCTTCTGGCCGTTCACCGACGAGATATTGACGATCCGCCCAAACTTGCGGTCGCGCATGCCGCCCCAGACCGGATGGGTCATGTTGAAGACGCCCGAGAGATTGGTGTCGATGACTTCCTTCCATTGCTGGGGGGTCATCTTGTGGAACATCGCGTCGTGGGTGATGCCGGCATTGTTGACCAGCACCTCGACCGGGCCGAGATCGGCCTCGACCTGGGCAATCCCCGCCTTGCAGGCGTCG
>CAZESN010000005.1:0-44138 GCA_964514775.1 uncultured Rhodovulum sp. | reverse complement strand
TTGGCATAGGGGCATTTCGGCGCGTTCACCGGGATCTGGTGGAAATTCGTCGTGCCCAGCCGCGATTTCTGCGTATCGAGATAGGAAAACAACCGCCCCTGCAACAGCGGGTCATCGGTGAACTCGATCCCCGGCACGATGTTCGAGGGCAGGAACGCCGCCTGCTCGGTCTCGGCGAAGAAGTTGTCGGGATTGCGGTTGAGCTGCAACCGCCCGATGATGCGCAGGGGCACGACCTCCTCGGGGATGATCTTGGTCGCGTCCAGCACGTCATAGGGCAGGCTGTCGGCGAGCTGCTGGTCGAAGACCTGTACCCCGAGATCCCATTCGGGATAATCGCCCGCTGCGATCGCCTCGAAGAGATCCTTGCGGTGGAAGTCGTTGTCGGCCCATTGCAGCTTGGCGCTCTCGTCCCAGACCAGCGACTGGATGCCGAGTGCCGGCTTCCAGTGAAACTTGACGAAGCTCGTCTCACCCGCGGCATTCACGAACTTGAACGTGTGGACGCCGAAGCCCTGCATCATCCGGTAGCTGCGCGGAATGGCGCGGTCGGACATGGCCCAGATCACCGTATGCAGGGTCTCGGGCATCAGCGAGACGAAATCCCAGAACGTGTCATGCGCCGAGGCCGCCTGCGGATAGCCGCGATCGGCCTCCATCTTCACCGAATGGACCAGATCGGGGAACTTGATCGCATCCTGGATGAAGAAGACCGGGATGTTGTTGCCGACGAGATCCCAGTTCCCCTGGTCGGTGTAGAACTTCACCGCAAAGCCCCGCACGTCGCGCGGCGTATCGACCGATCCGGCGCCGCCCGCCACGGTCGAGAACCGCGCGAAGACCGGCGTCTCCTTGCCCTTTTCGGCGAAGAGGCTCGCACGGGTCAGTTCGGGGATGGGGTCGGTGCAGGTGAATACCCCATGCGCGGCCGAGCCGCGGGCATGGACGATGCGCTCGGGGATGCGCTCATGATCGAAATGAAAGATCTTTTCGCGCAGCAGAAAGTCCTCGAGCAGCGTCGGCCCCCGGGCGCCCGCCCGCAGGGAATTCTGGTTGTCCGAAAACGGAATGCCGTGATTGGTGGTCAGAACCGCACCGCCGCGCTGCTGCGTCTCGCCCGCATTGCCGGTGGTGGTGTCATGGGGTTCGCGTGCCATCTGTCCTGCCTTTCAACGGTGGGAGAAAGAGGGCGCGGGGCGAGTAATTCAGGCCGCCGGCGCCGGATCGACTGCCATATGGGGCGCGGTTTCGCGCCCCATTGTCTTGCTCATGCCGCGTCGGGCTTCAGAGACGGTAGCTGAAACCGCCCCAGATCCGCCCCTCGTCGCGGTGACGACCGCCGCGCACCGCGCCGGAGACTGCGGCGGCGCCAGCCACCAGAGCGGCCGCGGTCAGGATGAACGCCGTCAGGATCGCACTGACACGCGCGGTCTCGGCGGCGGCGATGGCGGCCTCCTCGGCCTCCTGCGCCAGGCGTTCCGCTTCGGCCCGGGCTTCGGCGGCGGCATCCTCCGCTCTCTGGCGCATCTCCTGCACGGCCGTCACGGCCTCGTCCACGCGTGCCTCGACCTCGGCCTCGGACTGGCCGGTCCGGCGCGCCACTGCCGCGATCAGGAAGGCGCGGTCCTCGTCCGAGATTTCGCCCGTGCGCAGCACATTGCCGAGGACGATGCCGCCCTGCCGCGCCAGTTCCCCGTCATCCATCGACGGCGTGGCGGGAGAGACGGTGCCGTCCGGCTGCTGCACGCCCTGGCGCATGCCATCGACGGCCGGCCGCATCAGCGTGCTGTTGATGTAATCCATCAGCCCGTCGTCGGCGTCATCGGGCACGGCTGCGCCGAGGGCCTGGGCCACGCCCTGAACCGCACCCCCGGCAGCGGCGCCCGCCCCCTGGACGACACCGCCGACGGCCGAGCCTGCGGCCGTCGCCGCCGTGCCCACGGCCGAGGCCGCGCCACCGATGGCGCCCGCCGCGATCCAGGTGGTCACCAGTATGCCGAGGCCCCAGACGACGAGGCCGTTGATCCCGTCGCGCGCCGCCACTTCGTCGGCCGAGGCATCATCGACGCGCCGCCGCATCCGGCCCGCGATATATCCGCCCGCGAGATAGCTCGCGACCAGCGAGATGACGAGCCAGAGCGCCGTGACGACGAGCCAGAGACTGAACGACCCTTCGCCCGGCTCGGCCGAGATGGTCGAAAGGCCGAGGGCCGCGCCGAAGGCGGTGAAGAGCCCTCCGATCGCTGCTGCGACGACGGCGCCGCCCAGAACGGCCGCCCAGTCGATATAGGCGCCGGTCGTGGTTCCCGTGCGTTCCATCCCGATCCCCCCTCAGCGCAGGCCAAGAAACGACAGGATCGCGAGAACCACGACCACGAGGCCGACCAGATATATGATGCTGTGCATGAGCGTCCCTTCCGAAGTGCCCTTGCGGGCTATTGCAGATAAACTGGCGATGCGGCGGGGTCGTCAGGTGCCGCATCCATAGGGGAACGCAAAAGATGTATTCCGGTTCCAGTTCTCGGAAGACCGAGTTGGACGATGTTGCCCCGGTCGTCCTGATCTCGGTCCGATCAGTTCAGTGACCGCGTCGCTATGTTCGGCCGGGGACGAAGAAAACCGTGCCAGATAGGCTCGGGAAAGCATAGGAGACGGATGTCCGCGTCAGCGTCTGCCGTAGCCGTGGGTGCTGGGTCCGGGGCTCTGCGGACGCAAAACCCGGTGCACGGCAAGGGGGCCTGCCCAGGGCAACCTGGCCGGACGCTGGTTACTGGTACCCTGAAGGCCGTACCCGACCGAATACTCTTCCGAACACTCGGGCCGAAATCGGCTATCCTTGCGGTCGGACCGAGCACCCGGAGGAGATATGACGCGCTGGCGCTGGCTTCTGTCGCAACTGACGCGCAAGCTGTGGCTGCGCACCACAGCCTATGCATTGCTGGGCGTTCTGACCGCGATCCTGGCGATCGCGACGCAGTATGTGCTGCCCTGGGACCTGCCCGAACTCGGCGCCGATGCGGTGGACAGCCTGCTCCACATCATCGCCTCGTCGATGCTGGCGGTCACGACCTTCTCGCTCTCGGCGATGACGTCGGCCTATTCGGCGGCGACCAGCAATGTCACGCCCCGCGCCACCAGCCTGCTGATCGAGGACCGGGTGACCCAGCAGGTGCTCTCGACCTTCGTCGGCTCGTTCATCATTGCCATCGTCGGCATCATCGTTCTGCGCACCGGCGCCTATGGCCCGAGCGGGCGGACGGTGCTCTTCTGCGTCACGGTGATCGTCGTGATCCTGATCGTGGTGAACCTGTTGCGCTGGATCGACCACATCACCCGGCTCGGGCGCGTGGGCGAGACCACCGACCGGGTGGAAGAGGCCACGCGCCGGGCGCTGGAGGCGCGGCTGGCGTCGCCCTATCTGGGCGGCGTTCCGCTTCGGCGCGGCGACGGGGAAGTGCCGGCTGATGCGTTGGTGATCGAGGCCGGCCGGATCGGCTGTCTCCAGCACATCGACATGGCGGCGCTGTCGCAGGTCGCCGAGGCGCAGGATTGCGACATCCACGTGCTGCGCAACCCCGGGGCCTTCCTCTCTGCCGATACGCCGCTGGCCTGGATGCGCCCCGCCGGCTCCGTCGATTCGGCCGAGGATCCGCGGGCGGCGGCGCTCGATGCCTTTTTCATCGGGGCGGCCCGCAGCTTCGATCAGGATCCACGCTTCGGCCTTGCGGTGATGAGCGAGATCGGCTCGCGCGCCCTCTCGCCCGCGACCAACGACCCCGGTACCGCGCTGGATGTGATCGGCCGCAACACGCGGTTGCTCGCGCTCTGGGCGGAGGGGCCCCAGGAGGCCAGGCCCGAGCATCCCCGCATCCACGTGGCCCCCCTTGAGGACGCCGACCTGTTCGAGGACGCGTTCATGCTGATGGCGCGGGACGGGGCAGGGCTGATCGAGGTGCAGTTGCGCTTGCAGAAATGCCTGCTGGCGCTGTCGCGGATCGGCTCGGAGGTGTTCCGTGCCGCCGCCAGGCATCACGCCGGACTGGCGCGCGCGGGTGCCGAGAAGGCTCTGGAGTTCCCAGCGGATCGCGACCGGCTGGGCGAGGTGGGGCAGGCGTGAGCCTGCCTGCGTCGGCCCGTGACTCCCCCGCCGGCTCGGCTCAGTTCACCCTCAGGCCGCGGCGGGCCGTTTCGCGGGCGAGGATCGCGCGCGCGGGATGCGCGGCAATCGGGATCGAGAGATCGGGCGAGATCTCCCCCGTCGCGATCAGCGCGTGATAGCGGGTGCAGCAGACGCGCAGGAACGAGGTGAAATTCCCGAGGTCATGGTCGGCGTCCATCGCCTCGTGCCAGAGCTTCGTGATCAGCTGCGCGACGGTCATGCCGTCGCGCGCGCCGATCTCGGCCAGGGTGTCCCAGAAATGGTTCTCGATCCGGACCGAGGTGGCGACCCCGTCGATGCGCAGGCTGTGCGTGCGGCTCTGCCATTGGTCGGCATCGGCCTTGATGAAGAGTTCGCACATCGCGGGGCCTCCCTCCCGTTGATGTCAGAGGATCGCCATGAACTGTTTCAGCCAGGCCGGATGTGCGGGCCAGGCGGGCGCGGTCACCAGATTGCCATCGGTGACGGCCTCTGTCACCGGGATATCGGCAAAGGTCCCGCCCGAGGCCGTGACCTCATAGGCGCAGGCGGGATAGGCGGAACAGGTCCGCCCCTTCAGCACGCCCGCCGCGGCCAGAAGCTGTGCGCCGTGGCAGATCGCGGCGACGGGTTTGCCGGCATCGAAGAAATGCCTGATCTTGGCCAGCACCTCGGCATTCAGCCGCAGGTATTCCGGCGCCCGTCCGCCCGGCACCACCAGCGCATCATAGCTAGCGGCATCCACCGTGTCGAAATCGGCGGTCAGCGCGAAATTATGGCCGGGCTTCTCCGAATAGGTCTGGTCGCCCTCGAAGTCGTGGATCGCGGTCTTGACCGTATCGCCCGCCTTCTTGCCGGGGCAGACCGCATCGACGCTGTGGCCGCAGGCCAGCAGCGTCTGGAACGGGACCATGGTCTCGTAGTCCTCGGTGAAATCGCCGGTGATCATCAGGATATTCGCCATCTTGCATCCTCCCTTGTTGACGGTGCGGAAGGATAGGGCGGGATCCGCCGATGCTGGTGTTAGCCGAATACTACATCCCCGCCGGCTCGGGAGGCGTGGCAGGCCTGCGTCTTCGCCGCCGGCGATCGCAAGCCGGACCGGGGGACCGTCACCGACGTCCCGCCAGACCGGCTCGCTCGTCGAAATCCGCCGAATACTAGCCGGCCGTCGGCCGGGTGCGCAGGTCCAGCACGATTGCGCTGGCATTGTCCGGCGCGCCGAGGCGGAGAACCTCCGCGATGATCTCGTCCGCAGCCTGCTGGGGGGATGAGGCCGATCGGCAGATCGCCAGCATCTGCTCCAGCGGCAGGACCTCCGATACGCCGTCGCTGGCCAGCACCATAAACGCCGCGCTGCCATCGATCTGCCGGCTCTCGATCTCGGGCAAGGCGGACAGCACGGATCCGAGCCCGGGCAGCCCGAGCGCGCGGGTCAGTGCAATCCCGCCCGCCCCGTCCGGTGTATAGACGCGCAGCGGCCCCCAGGGCACCATCTCGCCGCTGTCCATCACCTTCATCTCGCGGCGAACGCCGCCGCCTGCCGCTTCGATCCGCCGGACCTCCGCCGGATCGTCGGGGTGATGCGGGCGGATCAGGGCCGTTGCACCTTCGCCGTCGATCAGCCAGGCGGGCGAGTCGCCCAGCCAGGCGAGATGCAGCATGCCGTCCCGGAGAACGGCGACAGTCGCGGTGCTGCCCGAGGTCACGACCGGGTCCAGGCGCCGCAGGCGGGTCTGCAGGCCCTCGAAGGCCCGGGTGATGGCCTGCGCCAGCTCATCCATGGCGCCCAGCTCGGCGGCAAGCATCAGCGCCATGCCATGGGCGGCGAAAGTGCTGCTCCGGTCCCCGCGCAGACCGTCGAAAACGGCGAGGATCGTCGCCGAGCCGGTCTCCATGACCGCCGTCGCATCCTCCATCGCGGAGCGCTGCCGCCCTGTCGTCGCGGCTATCCCCACCCGCTCGGGAACTGCGCGCGGCGAAGGCGTGGCGACCTGCTCTGGCAGGGAGGTGTCGGCGAGGGTCCGGAAGACCTCGGGGAAATCGGGGCGCATCTCCGGGTCGTCCGCGAGGCAGCGCGCGGCAAGCTCGCCGAGGGCCGGATCGGCACGCCAGTCGGGCCGGTATCCTTCGGAGACGACCTTCCGGCCGAAGGCCTCGGCCGAGAGTGCGCCGGGAAGCCCGGTGGCGACCCGGGGCCATGGCCTGGCCCCGCCATGGGCCACCTCGAACATCAGGATCCCGAAGGCATAGATGTCCACCCGGCGATCATGGGGCTTCCAGGCCAGAAGCTCGGGCGCCATATGGAAGAGCGACCCGACGGGCTCCTCCAGAACCGCGCCGGACGGCAGATGGACCGCCCGGTCGAAATCCCCCACCCGCACCTCCGGCACCGCGCCGTCCCGGAATACCAGCACGTTCTCTGCCTTGAGATCGCGGTGCACGATCCCCCGGGCATGCAGACCGGCCATCGCCGCGGCGATTTGGGCGAGGATGGCACGCGCCGTCGGGACCGGGGGGGCGACCGGCTCGCCCCGGCCGTCGCGCAGAAACCGCCCCAACTCGCCGAAGGGCGCGTAATCATAGGCCCGCGCCAGATGCTCGGCCGTGCCGGACACTCCGACGAGGCCGACGAGGCCACCCGTTCCGCCGCCCGCCCCGAGACGCGCATAGGCGTCGAGTTCGGCCGTTACCGTCTCGGCCTTTTCCCAGGGCGTCAGCTTCCAGATGATGCCGGGCCGCGCCCGATCCCGGACCAGAACGGTGGTATTGGGCAGCTTGCGCCCCACCGGCGGGGGCACCGGCCCGGCATGGGGCAGCGAGAGGACCTGGTCGGGATCGGCAGGCAGTATCAGATGCAGATGCGGCATGATCATTCTGGTTTCAGGTGAAGAGAAGGGCGCGTGGCCCTGCGGCCGCGCGCCCTCCGACCCCGGATCGGGGCCGGTTCAGTTGAAGAGTGCGGCGGTCTTGACCAGCGTCGTCCAGACGCCCCAGGCCAGTGGCAGGCCGACGGCGGTCCAGGCCAGCGCCGCCGTCAGGTCGAACCGCCCGCGGTCGATGCCGAACGATCCGCTCACCACCTCTCCCGACGATTTGCCGCTGACCTGCAGGGACGCCACCTCTTCGGCGGACATGAACCATTTCTCCCCGAGCGGCCGCACGAGCGCATTGGCCACAAGGCCGAGCGCGAGGAAACTCGCCAGGATGTACATGGTGTAGTCGTAGACCAGAGCCCGCTCGACGCCCGCGGCGATCTGCGCTTCGCGGATGTAGTTCACCACCACCGGTCCGACGATCCCGGCCGTGGCCCAGGCCGTCAGCAGCCGGCCGTGGATCGCACCGACGAACTGGGTGCCGAAGATGTCCGCAAGATAGGCCGGGACCGTCGCGAACCCGCCGCCATACATCGAGATTATGACGCAGATCATTGCCACGAACAGCACCTGGCTGCCCATATGCGCCACCGTCGGCACCAGGGCATAGAGCACGATCCCGAGGGCGAAGAAGATGAAGTAGGTCGTCCGCCGCCCCAGGCGGTCCGAGGCCGAAGCCCAGGCGATGCGCCCCCCGATGTTGAAGAGCGACAGGAGCCCGGCGAACCCGGCGGCAATCGCGGCAATGGCTGCCTTCTGCTCGGTGTCGAGCTCGGTGAACCCGAGCTCAGGATGGCCGATCAGGCGCCCGCCGAAGATCTCCTGAAGCATCGGCGATGCCATGCCGATGACCCCGATACCGGCGGAGACGTTCAGGCAGAGCACGGCCCAGATCAGCCAGAACTGCGAGGTCTTGTGGGCATCACGCAAATGAACGTGGTGCTGGGTGATCATCGCGGCCTTCTTGGGATCAGCGGCCTTGGGCTCCCATCCCTCCGGCTTCCAGCCCATGGGTGGCACCCGGTAGCCGAATGCCCCGGCGGTCATGAAGACGAGGTAGACGGCCGCCATCACCAGGAAGGTCTGCCAGACCCCGACCGAGGTGTCGGAGGCAAAGTGGCGCATCAGCAGGTCGGCCAGCGGGGCGCCAATCATCGCGCCGCCGCCGAAACCCATGATGGCCATGCCGGTCGCGAGGCCGCGCCGGTCGGGGAACCACTTGATGAGGGTCGAGACCGGCGAGATATACCCCAGCCCCAGCCCGATCCCGCCGATGAACCCGGAGCCGAGCCACATCAGCCAGAGCTGGTGGGTCATGATGCCGATGGCCGCCAGCACCATCCCGCCGCACCAGCACAGGGCGGCGACGAAGCCGGCCTTGCGCGGACCCGCGGTTTCCAGCCAGCCGTCCCAGATGGCCGCGGAGGATCCGAGCAGCACGAAGAACAGCGTGTAGATCCAGCCCAGATCGGCCACGCGCCAGTCGCAGCTAGTGGTGAAGAGTGCGGTGAGAAGGCCCATGCCCTCGCACACGACGGGATCGGTGATCACGATGGCACGCGACAGCGGCAGCCAGAAGACCGAAAACCCGTAGGCCATGCCGATGCAAAGATGGATCGCCAGGGCCGCGGGGGGGACGAGCCACCGGTTGAAGCCGGGTCTGGCGATGGTCCTCTCGCGGGAAAAGAGTGCGGGAGTGCCGCCGTCGTGCTCCCAGGCTTGCTGAACAGCTGTCATCATTCCTCCGTTGTCCGGTGTTCCGGTGTTCCGGTATTTGGAGCGGAGCCGACAGCCTCCTCTTGCCGCGTGGCGCCACCCGGATGAAACGGTGCGTCGGGTTGGTCCGCTCAGACCGGCCAGGCGCGCCTGGATACGAAACGGTGATAGGCGAACGCCATCGCCAGCAGGATCGCGGTGCCCACCAGGATCGGCAGGGCGAGAAAAGACCACCCCGCTCCCGTCATGATCACCACCAGCGGATTGCCCCCGGCCGGCGGGTGGAGAGTGCTGGTAAACTGCATCACCGCAATACCCAGCCCGACCCCGATCCCCATGGCCATCACGCCGTCTCCGAAGAAGGTCAGAGCGACCAATCCCATGAGCGCGGTCAGGAAGTGCCCCCCGACCACGTTCCGCGGCCGTGCGAGTGGACTGGCGGGGAGAGCGAACAGCAGGACGCAGCTTGCCCCGAAGGGGGCGATCACCAGCAGACTGTCCAGGGTCTGTGTAAGCGTGGCCAGAAGCCAGATTGTCAGGGCTCCTCCCGCTCCGGAGACGAGCGATGGCAAGCCGTTCTTGCGCAGGTAGATCGCGATGGCATCTGCGGGCGTCACCACGGGGCTTGTATCTGGCTCTGTCGCCATGGCCGAACCTCCCTTCGACGGACGAGGCCCGCGCGTTGCGCCGCGCGGGCCGTCCTGATCAGTTGACCTTCTTGAACTTGGCGGCTTCTTCCGAGCCGCCGGTCGCATTGCCCTTCGAGTAGGAATGCGCGCCGACGCCGGCGAGGTTGCCGCCCTGCACGATCAGGTACTCGTCGCGGATCGGGCGGTTCTCGAAGTGGCATTCCAGGATCTCGCGCGTACCCGCGGCATAGCGCGCCTGGGCAGAGAGGGAGGTGCCCGAGATATGCGGCGTCATGCCGTGATGCGGCATGGTGCGCCACGGGTGATCCTGCGGCGCGGGCTGCGGGAACCACACGTCGCCCGCATAGCCGGCGAGTTGCCCCGACTCCAGCGCCCGCACGACCGCATCGCGGTCGCAGAGCTTGCCGCGCGCGGTGTTGACCAGATAGGCGCCTCGCTTGAAATGCTTCAGCGTGGTGTCATTGATCATGAGCTCGGTTTCGGGGTGCAGCGGGCAGTTCAGCGTGACGACATCGCAGGCCTCGTAGAGCCCCTCGCGGGTGGCGTGCCAGGTCAGGTTCAGCTCTTCCTCGACCGCCTGCGGGAGACGGTGACGGTCGTTGTAGTGCAGGTGGGTATCGAAGGGCTTCAGGAGCTTCAGCACCCGAAGGCCGATGCGGCCGGCGGCGACGATCCCGACATGCATGCCCTCGATGTCGTAGGAGCGCGCGACGCAGTCCGCGATGTTCCAGCCTCCCTTAAGCACCCAGTTGTAGCTGGGGATGTAGTTGCGCACGAGGCTGAGCGCCTGCATCACCACATGCTCGGCCACCGAGTTCGAGTTGCAGTAGGTCACCTCGGCCACGGTGATCCCGCGATCGATGGCGGCCTGCAGGTCGACGTGATCCGACCCGATGCCCGCGGTCAGCGCCAGCTTGAGCTTCGGGGCCTTGGCGATCCGCTCGGCCGTGAGATAGGCGGGCCAGAACGGCTGCGAGATCACCACCTCGGCGTCGTGCAGATGCTGCTCGAGAACCGAATCCGGGCCATCCTTGGACGAGGTGACGACCAGCTCATGACCCTGGGACTCCAGGTACTTGCGCAGGCCGAGCTCACCCGAGACCGATCCGAGCAGGTGGCCGGGGGTGAAATCGATGGCCTTGGGTGTCGGCAGGGTCTGGCCGTCCGGGTATTTGTCGATCTTCGGCAGATCGTCGCGGGCGTAGGAGGTGGGGTAGCCGTCCACCGGATCGTCGTAAAGGACGAGAACAACCTTGGCCATGTGACTTCCTTTCGTGTTTATGAGGCAGCCAAAAACCCGTCCCTTGCGCCGCAGCAGGCACAAAGGATCACTGACCTGTCCCGATACGGTCAGGCGGACCGGCGGTTATGCCGGGCGATGTCGGGGCTTCCCTCCCTGGATGCCTCGGATTGAGCGAGGTGTCTTGTTGGACGATCGGAGCTTGGATGCCGTGGCATACGGCGTCCAATGGAAGTTTTGCACGAATCCATAGGCTATCCCAATGAAGCTGCAGTGCAGCGATCGATGTTCTCTATAAAAAACCGAAATCTATCGCCGCTCCGATAGCCCTCGGAGGGCGGGTTTTCTGCGCGGAAACACGAAAACCCGACGCGCCTCCGGGACAATTTAGGACGAACCGGCGACACGAATGCGCTCTCTGCGCGCACGCCAACGCGGCAGACCCCGCGCCGACGGTCCGGTCAAACACTTGACAGGCTGTGGGCGTCCCCTAAGATGACCGGACGGTGGCGTCGAATCTCAGCGCGGAGATAGACACCGGACGACCATACATACCGCCTCATGGCGGCTGGCAACAGGGCCCCACGCGGCATGACCGCGCTGGGGCCCTTTGGTTTTTGGGGTGCGGATGTCCAGGGACATCGTCGAGGTCGGGCTTCTCTTCTCGCGGACCGGCTCCTATGCCGCGCTCGGCGAGGCGATGCATGCCGGCGCCCTCCTCGCCATGGAGGAGGTCAATGACGACCCGGCCTTCCGCTTTGCCCTGGCCCCCGTCTCCGTCGATCCGGGCGGCAGCCTCTCGGCCTATTTCGACGGCGCGCGGGCGCTGCTCACCTCGCGTCGCGTCACGCATGTGATCGGCTGCTACACCAGCTCCAGCCGCAAGGAAGTGACGCCGCTCTTCGAGAAGTACGACGCGCTCCTCTGGTACCCGTCGCACTACGAGGGCTTCGAGACCAGCGAGAACATCATCTACACCGGCGCCGCGCCGAACCAGCATATCGTGCCGCTGGCGCGCTACCTGCTCGAGACCGGCCGCCGGCGCGCCTGGCTCGTCGGCTCGAACTACATCTGGGCCTGGGAGAACAACCGCATCATGCGCGAGGCGCTGGGCGGCGGCGTCATCGGCGAGCGCTACTTTCCCATCGGCGACACCGACATGGAGGCGGTCGTCTCCCAGATCCTGGCGGCGCGCCCCGACTTCATCTTCAACACGATGATCGGCGAGTCCGCCTATGCCTTCTACAGCCGGCTGCACAGCGAGGCCCGCCGGCTCGGCATCGACCAGCCCGCGACCTGCCCGGTGGCGAGCTGCTCGCTCTCCGAACCCGAACTGGCGCGGATCGGCGGTGAGGCGGCGGCGGGGCACATCACCTCGAGCGTCTATTTCGCGACGATTGCGAGCCCTGAGAACGCCCGCTTCGTCGCCGCCTGGCGCGCGCGCTTTCCAGATCTCGGGGCCCCGTCCGCCGATGCCGAGGCGTCCTATGTCGCCGTGCACCTTCTCGCCCGCGCGATCGCGCGGGCCGGCGGGGCGGGCTTCGAGGCCGTCCGCACGGCCGTATCCGGCACCCGGTTCCACGCGCCGCAGGGGGCGGTGCGGATCGATCCGGAGAACCGCCACTGCCACCTCTATCCGCGGATCGGGCGCTCGACGGCCGATGGCACCTTCGAGATCCTGTCCGAAGCCGCCGCAGCGGTGCGCCCCGACCCCTATCTCGTCTGGGAACCCGGGGTGCGGGCCGAACCGGCGCCGCCCGCCTCCGGCCGGCCGGGCGTCAGGCTCGTGTCATGACCGAGCGCATCCAGAACAACTTCCGCGGGGCGCGGGCGCTGATCCTCCACCCCGACGATCCCAACCGGGACACGCTCGCCCAGACCCTCCGCCGGCTCGGCCTCCTTGTCGCGATGGCAGCTCCGGACGCCGAGACGCCGGTGTCGAGCGACCTCGCGGCCTGCGACGTGCTGTTCTTCGACGCCGACCAGGCGCTCGGCCCGGCTTTCTCCGAGGTGCCGCCGCCCGAGGTGCCCTACATCGCGCTGATCGGCCTCGAGGCCCCGAGCCGCCTCGCGCGCGTCGTGCGCCACCGCTGCTGCGGCTATCTCCTGAAGCCGGTCCGCTCGGCGGGCGTGTTCACGGCGCTCTTCATGGGATTCAACGAATTCGCCCTGCGCCAGCGCGATGCGCAGGAGCGCGGCGACCTTGCCGAACGGCTGCGCGGGCGCCGCTTCGTGACCAAGGCGATCGTCCGGATGATGGCCGAGCAGGGCATCGACGACGACGAGGCCTTCCGCCGGCTCCGGGGCGACAGCATGCGCCGCCGGATGCCGATCGAGGAGATCGCCCGCGAGATCCTGACCCTGGGCGATGTGGAACCGGCCGCAGAGCCGGCCCGCAAGGTCCAATGAACGTGACGACCCAACAGAGAGAGGTGAACCAGATGAAACATATTACCGCGCCCGGCCGCAGAGGCTGGCTTGCCGCCGCATCCGCCCTTGCCCTGATGACCGGCCCCGCCCTGGCGCAGGATCCGATCAAGATCGGGGTGCTCGAAGATCAGTCGGGCGATTTCGTCGCGGCCACCGCCGTGAAGGTCCGGGCCATCCAGCTCGCCACCGAGGAAATCAACGCGGCCGGGGGCATCGACGGACGTCCCGTCGAGCTCGTCATCTACGACACCCAGTCGGACAACCTGCGCTTTCAGGAGTTCACCCGCCGTGCGCTCCAGGCCGACCAGGTCGACGTGATCTTCGGGGGCTTCTCCTCGGCGGCCCGCGAGGCGTATCGCCCGATCGTCAACCAGCTCAACGGCCTCGCCTTCTACAACAACCAGTACGAAGGCGGCGTCTGCGACGACAACATGATCATCACCGGGGCCGTGCCCGAGCAGCAGTTCTCCACGCTCATCCCCTGGATGATGGAGACCTACGGGCCCCGCGTCTATACGATCGCCGCCGACTACAACTTCGGCCAGATCTCGGCGGAATGGGTGCGCCTGATCGCCGAGCAGAACGGCGGCGAGGTGGTGGGCGAGGAGTTCATCCCGCTCGGCGTCTCGCAGTTCAGCCAGACAATCCAGAACATCCAGGCCGCGGATGCCGACTTCGTGGTGACGCTGCTCGTCGGGGCGCCGCAGGCTTCCTACTACGAGCAGGCGGCGGCCGCGAATGTGGGGCTGCCCATGGCCTCCTCGGTCAACATCGGCCAGAACTACGAGCATCGCCGGTTCACGCCGCCGAGCCTCGCCAACATGTATGTGACGACGAACTACATCGAGGAGATCGACACGCCCGAGAGCCGGGCGTTCGTCGAGAAGTTCCACGCCCGCTTCCCTGACGAGACCTATATCAACCAGGAAGCGGCCAACTCCTACATCGGCATGTACCTCTACAAGCAGATGGTGGAGCGGGCGGGCTCGACCGAGCGCGACGCGCTGCGTGCGGTGATCGCCGAGGGTGACGTCTGCTTCGACGGACCCTCGGGTAATGTCTGCCTCGACCCCAAGAGCCAGCACATGTCGCACACGATCTTCCTGGCCAAGGTCGAGGAGGACCATTCGGTCAGCTTCCCGCAGGTCTGGGAGAACATCGCACCCTACTGGCTGGGCGAGGCCGGCTGCGACCTGACCCAGTCGGATCCGTCGGCGCAGTACACGCCCTCCGATCCGCCTCCGGCGCGCTGATCGTCTCAACGATGCCTCTTCCCCCGGTGGCGGCACCTTCGCCGCCGGGGTAGTCTGAGCCCGTCACCAACGGATGGATCGATGGATCTGGTCTCGACCGCCTTCCAGTTCTTCTACCAGTTCGGCGATGCCTTCGCCTTCCTCGTGATCGCCGCCTCCGGGCTTGCGATCATCTTCGGGATGATGGGCATCATCAATCTGGCGCACGGCGAGTTCATCATGTGCGGGGCCTACGTGACCGTCTTCGCGGCGCGTGCGGGGCTTCCACTGCCGCTCGCCATCCTCTGCGGCTCGCTGGCGGCGGGGCTGATCGGCATCGCGCTCGAGCGCACGGTGATCCGCCGGCTCTACCACCGGCCGCTCGACTCGATCGTCGCGACCTGGGGCATCAGCCTGATCGCGACCCAGGGGGTGCTCATCCTCTTCGGCTCGACCATGCAGGGGATCGGCACGCCCTTCGGCAGCGTACAGATCGGGGCCTATTCCTATTCGGTCTACCGGCTCGTGCTCCTGGCCGTGGCGATCCTGCTGCTCGTCGGGCTCTACATCCTCTTCTACCGCACCCGTTTCGGCATCGTGGCCCGGGCCACGATCCAGGTCCCGCACATGGCCCGCGCGGTCGGTGTCGACACCGGGCGGGTCTACGGCCTCACCTTCGGGCTGGGCGCGGCGATGGCGGGCCTCGCCGGGGGGCTCTACGCGCCGACGATGACCATGGTGCCGACGCTCGGGCGCACCTTCATCGTCGAGAGCTTCGTGACCGTTGTGATCGGCGGTGCCGACATCTTCCTCGGAGCGGCGCCCGCCGCGGCGATCCTCGCGGTGATCAAGGCGACGATGACCGCGTGGTACGGCCCGTTCTTCGGCCAGATCGGCCTTCTTGTCGCGGTGATCCTGGTGATCCGGCTGATGCCGGGCGGCCTGTCCGCGTGGATCCGGCGGAGTTGAGGCGCGCATGACCGATCTCGAGACCACTCTCGTTCACGACGCGCCGCGCGAGCGCCGCTCGGCGCTCGGCATCTGGCTGTCGCGCCTCGAGGGGCCCCAGACCGTCGGGCGCGGCCCGGCCTTCTGGCTCGTCCTCGCCGCGGCGGTGGCCGTGGCCGCCATCTACCCGGCCTTCTCCGACGGCTGGACCGTGGGCAACACCGCCTATTTCTTCGTCTGGACCTTCATGGCCATGGGGCTCTGCATCGTCTGGGGCTACGGGGGCGCGCTCAGCTTCGGCCAGACCGCCTTCTTCGGGCTCGCGGGCTATGCCTACGGGGTCCTGACGATCAACTTCGGGGCCGCCTACGGCTTCACCCTCCTCGCCCTCGTCCTCGCGGTCGGGGTCGGCGCGCTCTTCGCGGGCGTGCTCGGCTACTTCATGTTCTACGGCCAGATCCGCGGCGTCTTCATCGGTATCGTCACCCTGTCGGTCACGCTCGTCTTCGAGACCTTCATGGCCCAGACCGCCGGCCCGCAGTGGCGCATCGGCGCGGCGCGGCTGAACGGCTTCAACGGCATGTCGGGCATGCCGCCGATCACCATCCCCTGGCCCGGCGGCGACATCGTGCTTTTCGCCGGCACCCAGCTCTACTACCTGCTGCTCGCGCTCATGGTGATCGTCTACCTCTGGCTCCGGATCCTGGTGAACGGCCCCTTCGGCAACGTGCTCGTCGCGATCCGCGAGAACCCTGAACGCGCCGAGATGCTCGGCTATGACGTGCGCCGCTACCAGCTCCTCGCCTTCGTGCTCGGCGGCGCCCTCGCCGGCCTCTCCGGCGCGCTCTACACCGCCTGGGGCCAGTACATCACCCCGAGCAGCATGGGCCTGACCGCCGCTGCCCTCCCGGTGATCTGGGTCGCGGTCGGCGGACGCAAGGACCTGACCGCGACGCTCCTCGGCACGCTCCTCGTCCTCGTCGGCTTCCAGCAGCTCACCATCTACGGCAGCCAGTATGCCCTGATCGTCATGGGGGCGCTCCTGCTCGCCACCGTGCTCTTCGCGCCCGAGGGCATCGTGCTCGGCATCGCCCGCTGGATCGAGCGGCGCAGCGGAAAGGGGCGCTAGACCATGGCCATCCTCGAAACCCGCAAGCTCTCGAAACGCTTCGGCGGCGTGCATGTCGCGCGCGGCATCGACTTCGCGCTCGAGCCGGGCGAGATCCGCTGCCTGATCGGCCCGAACGGTGCCGGCAAGTCGAGCTTCTTTCGCCTCGTCCTCGGCAGCCACCGCCCCGACGCCGGCTCGATCCTCTTCAAGGGCGAGGACATCACCGCCCTCCATTCCTTCGAACGCATCCGCCGCGGCATCTCGGTCAAGTTTCAGGTCCCCGGCATCTTCAAGGAGCTCTCGGTCCGCCAGAACCTCGAGATCGCCTTCCAGCATCACCGGCGCGGCCATGACCTCGACGCCACCATCGACCGGGTGCTCGGCTTCACCGAACTCGCCGGCGTGCCCGGCAAGCTCGCCGGCGAGCTCTCGCACGGCCAGCAGCAGTGGCTCGAGATCGGCATGGCGGTGGGCGTCGAGCCCAGCCTCCTCCTCCTCGACGAGCCGACCGCCGGCATGTCGCCCGAGGAGACGGCCCGCACCGGCGAGATGCTCCGCGCCCTGAACGCCCAGGGCATCACCATCCTCGCGGTGGAGCACGACATGACCTTCGTCCAGCAGATCGCGACCCGCGTGACCGTGCTCCATTTCGGCACGATCTTCGCCGAGGGCAGCGTGTCGGAGATCCTCGCCCACGAGGGTGTAGCCGAGATCTACCTGGGGACCGCCCATGCCGTCTGACGCATTCCTCTCCGTCGAGGGCCTGCGCGGCGGCTACGGCGCCTCGCCGGTCCTGCTCGGCGTCGACCTCGCCGTGGCGCAGGGCGAGATCGTGGCGGTCATCGGGCGCAACGGCGTGGGCAAGAGCACGCTGATGCGGATGCTGATCGGCCTTCTCTCCCCCAGCGCGGGGGCGATCCGGTTCAATGGGCGCGACGTGGCCGGCATGCCCGCCAACCATCGCGCCCAGGCCGGGATCGGCTACATCCCGCAGGGCCGCGACGTGTTCCCGCGCCTGAGCGTACGCGACAACCTGCTGGTGGCCGAGGCCGCGCGCCGGGCGCCCGGCAAGCCCGACTACGACCGCGTCTACACCTTCTTTCCTATCCTGAAGGAGCGCGCGACCCAGCCCGCCGGCACGCTCTCGGGCGGCCAGCAGCAACAGCTCGCCATCGCCCGCGCCATGATCGGGGACCCGAAGCTGATGCTCCTCGACGAACCCTCGGAGGGCATCCAGCCCTCGATCGTCATGGAGATCGCCGGCCATGTGCGCCGCCTGAACGAGGAGGCGGGGGTGACCGTGCTCTTCGTCGAGCAGAATCTCGACCTGATCGTCTCGCTCGCCGACCGCGGTTTCGTGATGGACAAGGGACGGATCGTCGCGAGCCTCGGCCGCGACGAGATCAGGTCGCAGGATGTGGTGCGCCGTCATCTGGCGTTGTGAAAAGGACAGAGGAGCAAGGCATGAGCTGGTTCGAGACATCGCAGATGGCACGCCGGGGCGTGGCAAAGGGGGCCGAGACCGCCCGCCACACGATCACCATCGAGGATCAGGGCGCGTTCCATTACGTCTACGGTCCCTACGTCGACCCTGTGCTGACGGTGGAGCCCGGCGCGGTGGTCACCGTCGAGACCCATGACGCCTTCGAGGGCAAGATCCGCGCCGAGACCGACCGCCCGGGCGAGATCCTGAACTTCCCCTACCTCAACCCCCAGACCGGCCCGATCGCGGTGCGCGGGGCGGAAAAGGGCGACACGCTCGCCGTCCACATCCGCTCGATCAGGCCGCGCGGCCCGCAGCCGGTCGGCACCACCTGCCTCCTGCCCGAGTTCGGCGGCCTCGTCGGCACCGGCCATACTGCGATGCTGAACGCGCCCCTGCCCGAGAAGGTGAAGAAGGTCCGTGTCGACGAGCAGGGCGTCTACTGGTCGGACAGGATCACGCTGCCCTATGAGCCCTTCATCGGCACGATCGGCACCAGCCCCGAGATCGAGGCGATCTCGTCGCTCCAGCCCGACTATTACGGCGGCAACATGGACCTGCCCGACGTGGCGCCGGGCTCGGTGATCTACCTGCCGGTCAACACCAGCGGCGCGCTCCTCTATCTCGGCGACTGCCACGCGATCCAGGGCGACGGCGAGCTCTGCGGCGTGGCGCTCGAGATGCCCGCGACCGTCGAGCTTCACATCGACCTCATCAAGGCGAGCCCGATCGCCTGGCCGCGCCTCGAGACCGAGGATCTGGTGATGATGATCGGCAGCGCCCGCCCGCTCGAGGACGCCGCCCGCATCGCCTACCGCGAGCTCGTGCGCTACGTGGCGGCCGAGACGGGCACCGGCGAGGACGAGGCCTACATGCTGCTCACCATGTGCGGCAAGGTCCGGCTCGGCAACATGGTCGACCCGAAGTACACGATCGGCGCCTCGATCGCGAAGCGTTACCTCGGCTGAGCGGCTGCGGGAGAAGCCGCGCTGGCTTCTCCCGCACGATCTGGCCGGTGTCCTACGTTTTCCGGCTGATCAGCTTCGGGAAAAGCCGCGCGCTTCTTCTGTTTGCACGATTTGACCGTTGGCAAATCGTGACGCGCCTGCCTGCCCCCGGCAGGCGCGTTCCGCGCCCGCCAGGCAGGCGCGCCACGATCCCCATTGTGCGCGCCCTCCATGCAGGAAGCGGACGACCTCCGGGCTCACGCCCTCCGGCCGTGGACCGGGGCGAGGCAGTGCCTCGCCTCATCCGGTCCCGAGGGAGAACGCCCCATCGAGGCAATCAAACGGAAACCGTCCCGCCCGGCGCGCAGAACTCCACGAAGAACCGCACCGCCCCCTGCGGCTCGACCTCATGCAGGCGTTCGGGATGGATCACCGGGTGGACGCCGGGGCCGAGCACCTGCTCTGCCCCGCTGGCCAGATCCCGGAAGAGAAGCCGCCCCTCGAGCACATGCAGCCGCGCCCAGGTTCCCGGCCTCGTGGCATGCGCCCGCCGCAGCCCGGCCGGGACCGTGGCCTCGGTGAACTCCGCCGTGCGCCTGACCGGTACGAGCGCGTCGGGCCAGTCCGGAACGGTCATCCTGTTACCCCGCTGACGAAGACGCCCCAAGTCTCTGCGCTCCGCCCGCGACGGTCAACCCGCCGGAACGAGCCTCTCAAACCAAACTCGTCTCCGCGTCTTAACCAAGGTTTCCATCTGGTTAGCGGATTCCGGTTTCTCTCGCTATATCAATGATATGGCTTCCGGTGACACTGTGTCACCGCCCCCGCTTAGGCCAGCGCTCCGACCGCCGGCGGGACCGCCACCCGTCCGCCGCCGTCGGGCTGGAGGACGACCGCCGCGTCATCCGTCCTGAAGGCCGCGGCGTTGAGGTAACGCTCGCCGCTGTCGGGCAGGACCGCCACGATCGTCTTGCCGGCGAACTCGGGCCGCGCCGCGAGCCGTGTCGCGGCGAAGAGCGTCGCGCCGGCCGAGGTCCCCGCCAGCAGCCCCTCCTCGCGGGCCAGCGCCCGCGCCGTTGCCGCAGCCTCGGTGGCCTCGAGCGCGATCACCTCGTCGACGACATCCGCATCGAAGTTGCCCGGAAGCTGGAACGGCTCGACCTCGGTCACCTTGTGGACGCCGTCGATCTCGGCCGGATAGGGGTTCTCCTCGGTCGGCAGCGACCCCTCGGCCGGCTCCGCCACCACCAGCCGGATGCCCGGATTGCGCTCCTTGAGATACCGCCCGGCCCCCGAGATCGTGCCGCCGGTCCCGACGCCTGCGACAAAGGCATCGATCACGCCCCCGGTGTCGCGCCAGATCTCGGGCCCCGTCGTCTCGTAGTGGACCCGCGGATTGGCCGGATTGGCGAGCTGGTCGGTGAAATAGTCTCCCGGGTTCTCGGAGCGAACGATCTCGGTGATCTTCTCGAGCGCGAGCGGGTCGAGGAAGAACGAGTTCTCCACCTTCACCACCTCGGCCCCATAGTGCTCGAGCAGCCGGATCTTGTCGGGGCTGATGTTGTCGCTCGCATAGACCTTGGCCCTGTAGCCGCGCGCGGCGGCGATCGCGGCAAAGGCGATGCCGGTGTTGCCGCTGGTGACATCGACCAGCCGGTCGCCGGGTTTCAGCAGCCCCCGCTCCTCCGCATCGCGCACGATCGCCCAGGCGATGCGGTCCTTCACGCTGCCGGCGGGGTTGAGATACTCGACCTTCACCAGGATCCGCGCCCCGAGATCGCGGTGCCGCCGGTAGTTGTGCAGCTCCAGAAGCGGCGTGTTGCCGATGAGGTCGGTGATGCTGTCGTGGATCTGTCCCATGCCCTGCGAACTCCTGCGATATCGGTGACGTTCAGACGGTTTCGAAGGCGCGCACTCCGGCCGGGCGGGCTGCATCCAACGGCGCGGTGATGACCGGCGAGAGATAGCGCTCGCCGCTGTCGGGCAGCACCACGACGAGGAGCTTGCCGGCATTCTCGGGACGCTGGGCGATGCGCGTCGCTCCCCAGAGCGCGGCACCCGACGAGGTGCCCGGCAGGATCCCCTCGGTCCGCGTCAGGTCCCGCGCCGCCCGGCGGGCCTCTTCGGTGTCGAGCTCGAGGATCTCGTCGGCGACCGTGGCGTCGTAGGTGCCCGGCAACAGTTCCTCCGCCACGTCCGACACCCGGTGCACCCCTTCGATCTGGTCGACATAGGGGTTTTCCTCGGATGGAAGCGAGCTCAGCGCCGGCTCGACCGCCACCACCCGCAGGGCCGGGTTCCGCGACTTGAGATAGGTCCCGCTGCCCGAGAGCGTGCCGCCGGTCCCCACGCTGCCCACCAGAATGTCGATCGCACCGCCCGTATCGCGCCAGATCTCGGGGCCGGTCGTCTCGTGATGGATCGCCGGATTGGCCAGGTTGTAGATCTGGTTGGCGAAGAACCCGTCGGGGTTCTCGTCCTGGATGAAGCGGATGATCCGGTCGCGCGCCTCTGGCCCGACGAACTGGGCGCTCGGCAGCGAGATCACCTCGGCGCCATAGTGGCGCAGCAGCGCGATCTTGTCGCGGCTGATGCAGTCGCGCGCATAGAACCGGCTACGATAGCCCCGTGCTGCCGCGATCGCGGCGAGCCCGATCCCGGTGTTGCCGCTGGTCAGGTCATAGACGAGGCCCCCGGGCCGGAGCAGTCCGCTGCGCTCGCCGGCCCGGATCAGACCCCAGGCCGTGCGGTCCTTCACGCTGCCCGCGGGATTAAGGTACTCGAGCTTCGCGACGATCCGCGCCCGCAGTTTCCTTTCCGCCCGGTATTGGTGAAGCTCGACGAGGGCCGTGTTTCCGATCAGCGCGATGATGCTGTCTCTGGTGCCGGGCATGGTCAAGAGCCTCTGGTTCTGGGGTTGGTACTGTCTCCCGCGCCACCTGTCGTCAGGCCCCCGTCCAGCGCCGGTACTATGATGGTATGATGCGGATTGGCGTATGTATTTCCATTCTGAAATTCAGTTATTTGGGGGAAGATCCTTTCTTCCGGTTCGCCTTGCGAGCGAAAACCATTCCGTAGCGAGGCGCAAGGGCGCAGCGCTCAGTAGGGGGTGCGACGATCTTCCGAGCTATGTATTTATTATCATTATTATAATCCTCTATTTCTCTCACCTTTCTGCCATGTCTCCCGGAGTTCCTGGGAGAATCGGGACGTCGCCCCCATTGGATCGGGGCGGGGTTCGCGGAAAGAGGTGGTTCCGGGCCGTTTCTAAAAATCGAACTTATTCGATAAATTTCTTCCTTGGACGGGACAAACAACAAATTCACATCCCGGTCCGCCGTATTGAGTGAAGGAAACCCCGGATATATCTTGAAGGTGACTTCTCGCCGGCCGGGCTGTTGCTCCCGGGGCCGCAGGCTTCGGCCCGTCTCCGGCCCTGCCCGCGGACGGGATGGCAGGGCGGGGCTGTTGCCTGAACGGGTGAAACATGACTGATCTGAACGACTATCTCCTGCAGAAGCGTGCGGCGCTGCTGAGCCGCCGCGCGGCAATCGAGGGCGGGACGATCGGCGCAACGCCGCTGACCGCCCGCGCCTCGGCCGAAGGGCGAAGCGGCATCCGCCGCATCCGCATCCGCGACTTCCAGATCGTTTCGGACAGCCCGCCGAGTTTCGCCGGCTACGACCTCGGCCCGGGCTCCCCAGAGATCCTGCTCGGCTCGCTCTCAAGTTGTCTCGTGCACACCTATCTTATCCACGCCGCCGACCAGCAGGTGCCGCTTGACGCGGTCGACGTCGAGGTGCGCGGCCAGATTGATCCCCGGTCCGGCCGCCCGGGCTTCGAGGACGTACCCGTCTATCCGCACGGCGTCTCCTACCGGGTTACGCTGGTCTCTCCCGCCACGTCCGAGCAGATCGCGGCGCTGACCGAGGCGGTGCGCAGGTTCTGCCCGGTTCTCAACCTTCTCGGCCGCGCGATCGGGATCGAGGCCGAGGTCGTCCACACCCTTCCCTCGCAGGCGGCCTGACCGCCCCAACCCCGGAGGATATCATGTCCAGCACTCTCGACCGCTCCCCGTCGAAGACCACCCGCCGCGGCCTGCTCAAGATGACCGGCGGGGCAGTGGGCCTAGGTCTCCTCGGTGCCGCCGGCACCCAGGTCATCCCGGCCCTGGCCCAGAGCGCTCCGGCGCTCGCCAAGCGCACGCCGATCAAGATCGCCTGGAGCCAGACCGCGGTCTGCCACTCGCCGATCTCGGTGGCGCTCGAGCGCGGCTTCTTCGAGCAGTACAATCTTGACGTGGAGCCGATCAGCTTCACCGGATCAACCGACCAGTTTCTCCAGGCCATCGCCACCGGCCATGCGGATGGCGGCATCGGCATGGCGCTGCGCTGGCTGAAGCCGCTCGAGCAGGGGTTCGACGTCGGCCTCGCCGTGGGCACCCACGGCGGCTGCATGCGGCTCATCACCAGTGCGGACTCGGGTGTGAGCACCATCGCCGATCTCAAGGGCAAGAAGGTGGCGGTCTCGGACCAGGCGAGCCCGCTCAGGAACTTCTTCGCGATCCGTCTCGCCGAGCTCGGGATCAACCCTGACAGCGAGGTGGAATGGGTCCAGTACCCGGCCGACCTTTTCGGCGAGGCGCTGACCAAGGGCGAGGTGCACGCCTTTGCCGGCGACGACCCGCATGCCTATCTCCTGCGTGAGAACGAGGGTCTGATCGAGATCGGCACCAACCTCGACGACGAATATCTCAACACCACCTGCTGCGTGCTCGGCCTGAGGGGCGCGCTGATCCGCGAGCAGCCCGACGTGGCCGCAGCCATCACGCGCGCCGTGGTCGAGGCGCAGGCCTGGACCGCCGCCAATCCTGACGAATCCGCCCGGATCTTTGCGCCGCACATTCCCGCCGGCATCCCTGCCGAGACCGTGTCGGCGATCCTGCGCGAGCATACCCACGACCACCATTCGACCGGCGAGGTGCTGCGCAAGGACGTCGAGCTCTGGCTCGGCAAGCTCCAGACGATCGGGGTGATCCGTGAGGGGACGGACCTCGGAGCCTTTGCCGCCAAGGTGGTGCCCGATGTCCTCATCTGACCATATTGCCGGATCCGCCGTGCCTGAGGGGGGGATCCCCCTCGGGCACATCCTCGAGGATTCGGATGCGCGTGGCTGGCTCTGGGCGGCGGCGGCGCTGATCCTCTGGGCCGCGTTCGCGGCCATCAGCTACGGCGTGCCCGACCAGTCCTCGGGCTTTGCCGAGCCGCTATTCGCCCGCCAGACCAGCATCGGCTTCATCGTCTGGGCGCTGGCGCTGATCGGTGTCGCGGTGGTCTCGGTCGTCCATCCGGGCGTCCGCCGGCGGTTCCTGCACGTCTCGCCCTGGCTCGTGGTGCTCGCCCTCTTCTTCATCGCCTGGGAGGTCGCGACCGCCAAGACCCGCGCCCTGCCTGTGCCCTTCTTCATGCCGCCGAATTCACTCGTCGAGGTCTATGCCCTCGACTCCCCGCGCCTCTTCGACAGCCTCGCGAATTCGATGCGCCTCCTCGCCTTCGGCTTCGTCTACGGGGCGGTGCTCGGCTTCGTCACCGGCGTCTCTATCGGCTGGTCGCAGGCGCTCGGCTACTGGGTGCACCCGATCCTGCGCTTCCTCGGTCCGGTGCCCTCGACCGCGCTGATGCCGATTTCCTTCTATTTCTTCCCGTCGAGCTTCTCGGCCGCCGTGTTCCTGATCGCCCTCGCGACATGGTTCCCGGTCACGGTGCTCTCCTGGTCGGGCGTGGCGAGCGTCGACAAGTCCTACTACGACGTCGCCCGCACCCTCGGCGCCTCGCAGCGTTTCCTCATCTTCCGCGTCGCGGTTCCGGCGGCCCTGCCGCATGTCTTCGTCGGCCTCTTCATGGGCCTCTCGGCCTCCTTCTCGGTGCTGGTCGCGGCCGAGATGATGGGCGTGAAGTCGGGCCTCGGCTGGTACCTGCAATGGGCGCAGGGGTGGGCTGCCTACAACAACATGTACGGCGCGCTGATCGTGATGGCGCTGGTCTTCTCCGGCCTGATCACGCTGCTCTTCGCGGTGCGTGACAGGCTCCTCGCCTGGCAGAAGGGGGTGGTGAAATGGTAGCCGCCCTCGCCGTCGCCCCGCCGCCCGGCTTCGCGGGCGGAGCGGGTGTCGCGATCAATGTCGCGGCCCACGGCTTCGATCTCGACAGCGGCCCGCTCCAGGTACTCGACGGCATCCGTCTCGACATCGCGCCGGGCGAGTTCGTCGCCTTCCTCGGCCCGTCGGGGTGTGGCAAGTCGACGCTTCTGCGCCTCGTCGCCGGGCTCGACCGCCCGCAGCGCGGCGAGATCCGCGCCAGCGGACGGGTGATCGAAACCCCCGATCCGTCGCGGGTGGTGGTGTTCCAGGATCCAACCCTCTACCCGTGGCGGACGGTCTGGAAGAACGTCTCGCTTGGCCTCGAGGCTCGCGGTATCCTCAGGGAAGAGCGCCACCGCGTCGATGCGGCGCTGCGGCTCGTCGGCCTCCAGGACTTCGCGGCCGCCTATCCGCACCAGCTCTCGGGAGGCATGGCACAGCGCGCCTCGCTGGCGCGGGCACTCGTCAACGACCCCGAGATCCTGATCCTGGACGAGCCCCTCGGCAAGCTCGACAGCCTGACCCGGATCGCCATGCAGACCGAGCTCATCGATCTTTGGCGGCAGCGGGGCTTTACGGCCCTTCTCGTCACCCACGACGTCGAGGAAGCCTTCTTCCTAGCCCAGCGGGTGGTCGTCTTCTCGGACCGGCCGGCGCGGGTGCTGCGCGAGTTCCGCAACGATCTCCCCTATCCGCGCCGGCGCGGCGATCCCGCGCTGGCTGAGTTCCGGCGGGCCGCGCTGGCCGACCTCGGCATCGATGCCTCCTGGTAGACCATTCTTTTGACAAGGACCTATATCATGAAACTCTCCCACCTCGCCGCGGCGGCGCTGATCGGCGCGGGCCTCGCAGGACCTGTCCTCGCCCACGCCCATCTCGACAGCGCCTCCCCGGCCGATGGCGCGGTGCTCACCGCTGCTCCGGAGGCGGTGACGCTCGTCTTCACCGAGGATTTGGAACTGGCGCTGAGCCGGCTCAGCGTCACCGGCGCGGACGGCGCGGCAGTCGAAACTACCCCTCTCGAGCACGAGAGCGGTGATGTCCGCACCCTGCACGTGACCCTGCCCACGCTGGCGCCTGGCGTTTACACGGTCGACTGGGGCGTGACCTCGGTCGATACCCACAGTACCGAGGGCAGCTACACCTTCACCCTCGACTGACGCAGCCTCCGTGCCGCCCGGGGATCTGATCCTCGCCGCAGTGCGGGGCCTGCATCTGGCCGCGCTCTTCGGCGCGGCCGGAGCTCTCGTCGTGGCAATCTTGGCTCAAAGCATCTGGCTCCGCGCCACCGCACGCCGCCTTCTGCTCGCGGCCATCGGCACCGGCGTCGTCTGGTTCGTCTGGCAGGCGCAGATGGTCACCGCCACCGGCTGGCCGCAGGCCCAGGTCACCATGCTTGCCACCGGCTTCGGCCGGGTCATGGCACTGCGGCTCGCCCTGCTTCTGGCGGCTTGCCTGATCCGGCCGGCCGCGCTGCCTCTCGTCATTGCGGCCATCGCTCTCCAGCCGTTGCTCGGCCATGGTGCGGCCACGACCCGCGAGGTGACTGTCTCGGGGGCGGTCCATGTGCTCGCCGGTGCGATCTGGGCCGGATCGCTGCCCTGGCTCTGGCTTCTGCTAGGCCGCGACCCCGGCGTAGGCGTGCAGTCCGCGCACCGCTTTTCGCCGCTTGGGGTCGTGCTGGTGCTCCTTCTCGGCGCGGGTGCGCTCGGTCAGCTCCCGCTGATCGGCGGGATCCCCGGCATCTTCGGCACCGGCTACGGGCAGGCGCTGCTGGTCAAGTCCGGGCTGCTCCTTGTCATGCTCATCTGTGCGGCTCTCAACGGCATCTGGCTGGCGCCGACAGGCAGGGCGATCGCCCTGCGGCGCAGCATCGCGGTCGAGGGGCTCGCCGGCGCGGGCGTCGTCTTCACTGCGGCCTGGCTGGCGCTCCAGCCGCCCGGTGCGCATGACACCGTGCTCTGGCCCTTCGACCACCAGCCGGTGCCCGGTCTCTGGACGGACGCATTCTTGCGCGATCGACTGATCAGGATGGCGATGCCCTTGGGGGTAGCCGCGCTGCTGCTGCTCGCGGCCCTGGTAGTGCTGCGCCACGGGCGGATCCTGTCGCTCGGGCTCGTTGGGGCCGCCGGCCTCACGCTCTCGCAGATGCCGGTGTTCCCTGCCGCGCCTTTCCTTCGTCCGGCGCTTCCCACCTCGTTCCAGACCGCGGACACCCGGCGCAGCACGGTATCGACGCTGCGCGGTGCCGTTCTCTTCGCGCGCGACTGCAGCGGCTGCCATGGCACGGACGCGCGCAGGGCAGGGCCGGATGCGACCGGCGACCCGGTCTGGCCGCCCGACCTGACCGCGGGGTTCTTCCGGACGACGCGTGACGGCGACTGGTTCTGGCGCATACGCTACGGGATGCGGAGCCGCGACGGCCTGCCGTCCATGCCCGGCTTCCCAGATCTTACCGATACCGAGGTCTGGCAGCTCGTCGACTACCTCCGGGCGCTGGCAAGCGCCCGCAGCCTCGATGCGGACGGCCGGTGGCAGAACCCGCCGGCGGCGCCCGCGCTGCGGCTGCGCTGCGAGGGGATGGCCGGTACCAGAGACCTGTCCCGTCCGCCTGAGGGAATGCTCATCTACTGGGGACGGAGCACGCCGCCCGAGGGCGCTCTCCACGTCGATCCCGGTCGGTGCGAGGCGCCCGGGGCCGACATGGCGGCGACGCTCGACCTGCTGGCAGGGCGGGAACTCGCGCCTGAGGTGGAGTTGCTGGTCGACCGCGGCGGCTATATTCGCCAGATCTGGGAGGTCACGCCGGATCCGGAAGCTCTGGCCGCGGCCGTCGACTGGGCGCGCGTGACGCCTGTCATGTCACGCGGCGGCCATCACTGACCTGGAGTAAGCGGGCGGCTCTCCAGATGCCGCTCGACGAAGGGCAATCGATCCTGGCCCCAGTAGGCCTCGCCGTCGATCACATAGGTGGGGCTCCCGAAGATCCCGGCCTCCCTGGCTTCGCGCAGGTCGGTTTCCAGCCGTTCGGTAACGTCAGCCGCCGCTTCCCGCGCGATCAGAGCGGCTCCGTCGAATCCCGCCGCATCCGCGATCTGCCGTCGAATCTCCGGATCCGCGATATTCTCAACCCGTTCCCAATAGGCCTCATGAAGGGCGAGCGTGAGTGCAAGCCAGCCCTGCCCGTCAAGCGCGAGCGCGATCACGCTGCGCGCCGCCGGACTCGGGTCGTCGAGAGCCGGCCGGTCGGCGAGCCGCAGCGGCCGTCCGTGCCATTCCGCCCAGCGGGCGAGGTCGCGCTGGCCGTAGGCCTGCCGTGCCGCCGGCCGCTCGCGGCCGGGGATCGCGCCGTTCTCGCGGATGATGCCGACCGCATGGGGTACGATCTCGCGCCCATGCCGTGCGGCGAGGTCGCGCAGCGGCCGCAGGCCGAGGTAGGCCCAGGGCGAGCCGATGGAAAAGTAGTAGTCGATGGTCGCAGGCATGGACTTCCTTTCAGGCGGGATATTGCGATCGTGCCGCCCGCAGGCACGGGAGTCCGGCCTCTGCCAGCAGGGTGGAGACCACCCGTACTCAGCCGACTGCGCGTGCGGCGGCCGCGTAGCGCGCGGCCATTCTCTCGGTATGGGCGGCCTTCGCTTCCCGGACACGGGCGACGGCTTCCTCCGCCGTGGCGGCGGGCTCGCGCAGGGGGGAGGTTCCCGGCTGGCCGGCCTTGGCGCCGATATGCTTCTCGAAGGGCAGGGTGAGATAGAGCGCCAGGTCGACGGCGGGATCGAAGAGCCGCCGGTAGCCCATCGACACGTAGAGCGCATCCGCCTCCGGCTGGCGAAAGCCGGTGGTCAGGTAGAGCCGTGTATACCCCTGCGCCGCCGCACTGTCCTCAAGCGCCAGCACGATCCGCCGCGCGAGTCCCTGTCGGCGCAGGTCCGACCGGGTCCAGATCCGCTTTAGCTCGGCAGTTTCCGGATCGTCGTGGGGCATGTAGGCGCCGCCCCCGATGGTCTCGCCGTCGCGGATCAGCAGCAGGAAGTCCCCGACTGGCGGAGCGAAGGCTTCGGGCGGGTAGCGGTGAAGCTCGGCCCGCGCGCCCTCGCGGTCGAAGCGGGTGCCGTAGCGGCCGTCGTATTCTCTGATCAGGTCCTCGACGAGCGGCTGTGCCTCGGGGGCGAGTGGCGAGGAGCGGCGCAGGATATCGGTCATGCGGCGGGGTCTCCGGCAAGGTAGCGCTCGGTCAGGCCCGCCCAGAGCACGGCGGCAGGCTCGATGATCGCGTCGTTGAACCTGTAGGCGGGGCTGTGCAGCGGCGCGCCGTCGCCCGTGCCCACGAAGAGGAAGGCACCAGGCCGCTCGAGCAGGTAGTAGGCGAAGTCCTCGCTGGCGGTGCGCGGCCGGAAGTCGGCGATGACGCGGCCGGGCCCGAACAGGTCCTCGGCGACGTCGCGGGCGAAGCGCGCCTCGGCCGCGTGGTTGGTGACGCTCGGATAGCCGCGGGAATAGCGCACCTTCGCTTCGGCCCCGAAGCCGCCGACGACACCCTCGATCAGCGCTGGCACCCGCTCGCCGAGCAGCGTCCGGGTGGCCTCGGAGAACGAGCGCAGCGTGAGCGTCAGGTCAACCGTGTCGGGGATGACGTTTGCCGCGTCGCCGCCATGGATCGCGCCGACGGTGACCACCGCCATCTCCTGGGGGTCTACGTTGCGGGCCACGACGGATTGCAGCGCCGCGATCGCGTGGGAAGCGGCGACCACCGGGTCGACGGTCTCGTGTGGCGCCGCACCGTGGCCGCCGCGGCCCTTCACCTGCACGTCGACCTTGTCCACCGCGGCCATGACTGGACCCTCAATGATGCCGAACCGCCCCTCGTCCACGCCCGGCCAGTTGTGCAGGCCGAAGATGGCATCCACGGGGAACCGCTCGAAGAGCCCGGCCTTTATGAAGGCCCGCGCCCCGCCGCCGAGTTCCTCGGCCGGCTGGAATACGAGATGCAGGGTCCCGTCGAAGCGCCGCGTCTCGGCGAGGTAGCGCGCGGCGGCGAGCAGGATCGCCGTATGGCCGTCATGGCCGCAGGCGTGCATCAGTCCCGGCGTCTCTGACGTGAAGGGGAGGCCGCTTGCTTCGGTGATCGGCAACGCGTCGATATCGGCCCGGATCGCCAGCCGCCGCGGGCCGCTGCCGGCGCGCAGCGTCGCCACCAGGCCGGTTTCGGTCAGGTCGCGGGTCACCTCGTAGCCCCAGGCCGACAGCAGCTCGGCAATGCGGGCAGAGGTGCGGTGCTCCTCATAGGCGATCTCGGGATGGCGGTGCAGATCGTGGCGCACCGCCACGATCTCGTTCAGCCATCCGCCGATATGACGCGCGATGGCACTGGCGGAGGTGGCGATCGGTGTCGCGATGGTCATGATCCCTGCCTTCAGCCCGCGGCCGCCCGTTCGGGCGCGGGTGCGGTGGTGCGGTAGCGGCTCTCCCTGAAGGGCAGGCCGAGGTGGTCGCGCAGCGTCTCGCCCGGCAGATCGCGGCCGTAGCGGCCGCGCGCCTCAAGCTCGGGGATCACCAGTTCGATGAAGTCGTCGAGCCCTTCGGCGATCACCGGGAATCCGAGGATGAACCCGTCGGAGGCGCCGGCATCGATCCAGGCGATGATCTTTTCAGCGACCTCGGCGCCGGTGCCGATGAAGTTCGGCCGCGGGGTTGCGGCGGCCAGCGCCGCCTCCCGCAGGGTCTGCCCCTTCTCGGCGGCATCGCGCTTGATGCGGTCTGTGGTGGAGCGGAAGGCGTTCCGCCCGATCTCGCCGAGCTCGGGGAAGGGCGCGTCCGGGTCGTACTGGCTGAAATCGTGATGGTCGAAGAACCGACCCAGATAGGCCAGCGCCTCGTCGAGGGTGATCAGACTGCGGATGACGCGGTCCTTTTCCTCCGCCTCGGCGCGGGTGCGGCCGACGATGGGGCCGATGCCGGGGAAGACCTTCACGTCGCCGCGCTTGCGGCCCTGGGCGACGGCCGCATCCTTCACGCGATTGGTGAAGTCGCGGGTCTCCTCGAGCGAGGGCGAATGGGTGAAGACCGCGTCGGCATATTTGCCGGCGAGCCCGATGCCCGCATCCGACGAGCCGGCCTGGAAGATCACCGGCTGGCCCTGCTTCGAGCGCGGCGCGTTGAGCGGCCCGGCGACCTGGAAGAAGCGGCCCTTGTGGTTCAGGGCGTGGAGCTTTGCGGGATCGAAGAACTGCCCGGTCTCGCGGTCGCGGACGATCGCATCCTTGTCCCAGCTGTCCCAGAGTCCCTGCGTGACCTCGAGGTACTCGGCGGCGATCTCGTATCGCAGCGCGTGCTCGGGATGCGGCCGCGAGTAGTTCAGCGCCGATCCCTCGAGTGGCGAGGTCACCACGTTCCACCCGGCGCGGCCATTCGACAGCAGGTCGAGCGAGGCGAGCTGGCGCGCGATCGTATAGGGATCGGAATAGGAGGTGGATATCGTGCCGGCGAGGCCGATCTTCTTCGTGACCTGCGCGAGGGCCGACAGGAGGGTCAGCGGCTCGAACCGGTTCAGGAAATGCGGGATCGACTTCTCGTTGATGTAGAGCCCGTCCGCGACGAAGGCGAAGGCGATGCCGGCGGCCTCCGCCTTCTGCGCAGTCTCCGCGAGAAAGCCGAGGTTCACGCTCGCATCTGCAGGCCCCGACGGGTGGCGCCAGGCGTTCATGTGGCTGCCGGCACCCTGGAGCATGATGCCGAAGGGGATGTTCGTGCTCATGGAAAGGTTCCTTGTCCGGGATCAGGCCGCGGCACGATCGGCGGCGCGGGCGATGAGCTCGATGGAGCGCAGGCGCAGCGCCGGCTCGGCCACCGGCTGGTCGATGACGAACTCGTCGATCCGGTGGCGGGCGGCGAGCGCATTCAGGGCCGCATGGATTTCCTCAGGGGTTCCGATTAGCGCCTCCGGATGGCGTTCCTCGATGCGCAGGGGCTCGACGCCGAGTTGGCGGGCGTACTCGCGCGCGGCATCTTCGGTTTGCAGATTGAGCCGCTGCCCGTCCGGCAGGATCAGCCGGTAGAAGCTGTATGCGGAGATGGTGTCCCGTGCCTCCGCCGCGGTCGGCGCGGCATAGGCCGCCACGGCCAGGATACGCCTCCCGCCGCCATGGGCGTCGAGGGCACGGTCGAGCGCCTGCCGGTCGCCGTCCTGATGGCCGGCATGGACGAAGTCCCAGCCGAGCCGCGCAGCCGTGCGCGCCGTGTCCTCGCTCGCGCCGAGAAGGAAGCGCTCGGGCAGGATGCCGGCGCGCGGAAGGGCTTCGGCTCCTGCAAGGGGATGGTCGGCCGGCAGTGCACCGCGGAGGAACGCGTCGAGATCGGCGAGCTTGCGGTTGAAGGCCACCCGCGGCTGGGCAAGCTCCGCCTGCAGCGCCCGCGTGCCGGCCGGCAGGCCGCCTGGCGCCTTTCCGATGCCGAGATCGACTCGGCCCGGCGCCAGGTTCGCGAGGACCCCGAAGAGTTCGGCGATCTTGTAGGGACTGTAGTGCTGGAGCAGGATGCCACCCGTGCCGATGCGGATCCGCCGCGTCCGGGCCAGCAGATGCGCCACCAGCGCCTCGGGAGCGGCACTCGCCAGAGCCGGCGTGCCATGATGCTCCGCGACCCAGAACCGGTGATAGCCGAGACGATCCGCAAGTTCGGCATAGGCGATGGTGGTCGCGAGGGCGTCTGCCGCGTCGCGCCCGTCGGCGATCGGGCTCTTGTCCAGCAGGCTCAGTCGGTAGGCCATGGCGTTCTCCGTGTCGGATCGATGATCCGGCGCGGAAGACGGGGAGTAAATAATCGAGAGTGTTCGTTTTTCGCCGGGTTTCGACAACAAACCCGTGGTGGTTTGCGGGAATACAGAAGGCGCTTCCCGGTCCTGACAGGATGGCCGTGGGAATCAGGCGGGCCGCGCCGTTTTCAGGAGACCTTCAGAGCTCAGCGCGCGAGCGCGAGCACGCCGGGAACGTTGAGATGCGCCTCCAGATGGTCGGCGAGCGCGTCTAGCGCCGCCTCGACCGTGGCGCCATAGGTGGCGCCCCCGGCCCTGAGACCGAGGCCGGCCAGAAAGGCCGCGCGGAAGGCATCGCCGGCGAACATGCCATGGAGATAGCTGCCGGCAACGAGCCCGTCGGGTGAGGTCGCGCCCTCGGTGGCGCCGTCCACGTGGGCGAAGGGTCGGGCGCGGTCGGGGCCTTCGGTGCGCCCGATATGGATCTCGTAGCCGGTCATCGGCGTGTCCGTCGCGGCGTGGATCGCGGTGGTGCGGGTCAGGCGCTTGTCGGAGGTCATCACCGTGCGCACGTCGAGAAGGCCGAGGCCCGGGGTCTCGCCGGGCGGGCCCTCGATCCCCTCGGGGTCGGCGACGCTGCGTCCGAGCATCTGGTAGCCGCCGCAGATGCCGAGGATCCGGCCGCCGCGGCGGGCATGGGCGATCAGGTCGATATCCCAGCCCTGGTCGCGCAGGAAGGCGAGATCGCCGCGGGTGGACTTGGTGCCGGGGATGATGGCGAGGGCCGCGTTTCCGGGCAGCGGCTGGCCGGGGAGGATCATCCGCAGGTCCACGGAGGGCTCGAGCTTCAGCGGGTCGAGGTCGTCGAAATTGGCGATCCGCGACAGGGCAAGGCAGGCGATCACCGTGCCGCCTTCCGTCCCGGAGGGGGTGAGGTCGAGGGCGTCCTCGGCCGGCAGGCGGGCGGCTGCGGGTAGATGCGGCACGACCCCGAAGCCGCGCCAGCCGGTCCGCTCCGCGATCAGCCGGTAGCCGTCGTCGAAGAGGCTCGGGTCGCCGCGAAAGCGGTTGACGATGAAGCCCGCGATCATCGCCGCATCCTCGGGGTCGAGCACCGCCCGCGTCCCGACGATCTGGGCGATGACGCCGCCGCGGTCGATGTCGCCGACGAGGATGACCGGCACGTCGGCGGCGCGGGCAAAGCCCATGTTGGCGATGTCGCGGGGCCGGAGGTTCACCTCGGCAGGGCTGCCGGCGCCTTCGACGATCACGAGGCCCGCGCGGGATTTCAGCCGGCCAAAGCTCTCGAGCACCGGGGCCATCAGCGAGGGCTTGGCGGCGGCGAAGTCGCGGGCGCGCATGGTGCCGATGCGCCGGCCCTGAACGATCACCTGCGCACCCGTGTCGGTCTCGGGCTTCAGGAGGACCGGGTTCATGTCGGTGTGCGGCTCGATCCCCGCCGCCATCGCCTGCAGCGCCTGGGCCCGGCCGATCTCGCCGCCGTCGGCAGTGACGGCGGCGTTGTTCGACATGTTCTGCGGCTTGAAGGGTGCTACCGAGAGGCCCCGGCGGCGGGCGGCGCGGCAGAGGCCGGCGACGATCAGCGACTTGCCGACGTTCGAGCCCGTGCCCTGGATCATCAGCGCCGGCATGGCTCAGTACAATCCCCGCCAAAGCCCGGAATGCCACCTGTCCGAGGTTTGTCCGGCCTCGGACAAATCGACAACATATTGATTCATAAACATAATTTTTCCGGCGTTAAGGCGATTTCAACCTTTGAAAGCGGTGTCTCAGAACTCGACACCGGGCTGGGCCTTGATGCCTGCGCGGAACGGATGCTTGATCACCGCCATCTCGGTCACGAGGTCGGCCGCCTCGATCAGCGCGGGCTTGGCGTTGCGCCCGGTCAGGACGACATGGGTCATCGGCGGCCTCTCGTTACGCAGCACCGCGAGCACCTCGTCGATGTCGAGATAGTCGTAGCGCAGGGCGATGTTGATCTCGTCGAGCAGCACCATGCGGATCGCCGGGTCGCGGATCAGCTCCCGCGCCTTTTCCCAGCCGGCGCCGGCGGCGGCGATGTCGCGGTCGCGGTCCTGAGTCTCCCAGGTAAAGCCCTCGCCCATGGTGTGGAAGCGGCAGAGATGGCCGAAATGCGTGGTCAGGAGCTCGCGTTCGCCGGTCGCCATCGCGCCCTTGATGAACTGGACGACCGCGCAGGGCATGCCGTGGGCGATGGCGCGCAGGATCATCCCGAAGCCGGCCGAGGACTTGCCCTTGCCGGGGCCGGTGTGGACGATGATCAGGCCCTTCTCGCCGGTCTTCGTCTCCATCATCCGGTCGCGGGCGGCCTTGATCTTCGCCATCTTCTCGGCGTGGCGGGTGTCGGTCATGCGGCGGTCCTCCGGCGCAGAAGATAGATGTCCATGATCCAGCCATGGCGCGTGCGGGCCTCGGCGCGGGTGGCGAGGATGCGGGGGCCGGTGTCGGCGAGGGGGCCGGCGCGCAGGATCTCGTGGGGCATGCCGAGATAGGCGCCCCACCAGATGTCGATGCCGGCCGGATCGAGCGCCTCGAAGGCGCCGCCTTCGTCGAGCATCACGACGAGGGTGTCGACCCCCTCCGGCCAGCCGGCCTCGCGCAGCCTGCGTCCGGTGGTGACGAGGAAGGGCGCGCCGATCGCGTTGAGGGGGATGCGGTGCGCGGCGGCAAGCGCCTGGAGCGCGGTGATCCCGGGCACGACCGAGACGTCGAGGCCGGGCAGGCGGGCGGCGATGCGCAGGGAGCTGTCGTAGAGCGCGGGGTCGCCCCAGACGAGCAGTGCCGCGCGGCCGGCGGTCCCGAGGTGGTCCCGCAGCGTTTCGGCCCAGACGGCGGCGATGGCGTCGTGCCAGTCCTCGACCCGGCGGGCATAGTCGGGCGTCGCGGGGTCGCGCCGGGGCATGTCGAAGGAGGCGAACCGGGTGGCGGGATTGGTCAGCACCTCGGCGCAGATCTCCTCGCGCAGATCGGCGAGATCGGCGCGGTCCGGTCCCTTTCGCGGGATCATCACGAGATCGGCCGTGTTCAGCACCCGGATCGCCTGACGGGTCAGGTGCTCGGGATTGCCGGTGCCGATGCCGATGAGGTCGAGGGTGATCATGGAAGCGGGCATGGCATCGGGCCCCCGGACCCGGTCGGGCCGGGGGCCGTCATGTCAGGCGGCCTGCCGGTCGCGCGACCACAGGGTCGCGGCGAAGAGGCCGAGCAGGATCCAGGCGGCGAGGCCGACGCCGAGCGCACGGCCGGCGAAGAGGCTCGCAAGCTCGGGCGGGGTCGGGCCGGTCAGTTCGTGCGGATGCGGCGCGCCGATCACATGCGGGGCGGCGAGCAGGATCACCGCGGGCGCCCAGGCGGCCCAACCGCGCCCGAAGGCGAGGAGCCAGAGGCCGACCGCCGTCGCTGCGACCGTCGCGATCCACCAGAGCTGGCGGGCGCCGAGCTCGGCGGCAGCCATGCCGGGGAGTTCGGGCGGCAGGCCGGCGGCCGGGGCGAACTGGACGGTGATGTATCCGGCGATGCCCCAGAGCAGGCCCTGGCGCGGGGTCACCGCATGGCCGCGCTGCTCGGCGAGGGCGATGGCGGCGGTCAGGAGCAGGCCGTAGCCCGCGTAGACGAGCGCCGTGAACAGGATCGAGAGCCCGTCGCGGGTGAAGTCGAAGCCCGGCAGTTCGGGCGGCGGGGCGGCTTCGGCGGGGGCGGCGTCCGCGCCGTGCGCGTGGTCGCCGTGGTCATGGCCCTCGGCGGGCTCGCCGGTGAAATGCACCAGCTCGCCCCCCTCGTAGAGTTCGGCGTGGAGCAGGACGGGCTGCACGAAGACGAGCTGCAGCAGGGCGGCAATCAGCCCCGCCGCGGCGCCAGCGATCAGGGCGCTGGTCAGGATGCGGTTGAACATGGATGCGGGGTCAGTGGCAGGGGAAGCCGGTCGCGTGGCGCACGTCGTGCGCCGCGTCGTGCAGCGCCTCCGGCTGGGCCATGCCCGCGACGAAGATGATGGCCGCGCCGAGAAGGGCCGCGAACAGGATGGAGGATAGCGAGGACGCCGTGGCGTCCCGGGTGGCGATGCTCATGGTCTCTCCTTGCCGTCACACCCGACGGCGGTTGACTGCATGCTCGCGGTCGGTCTCCTGGCTCGCGGGTCGTCGCCGTCCCCCAGCCTTCCCGGGCCTTGCGGTCCGGTGGCGTGGTCGGGGGCAGGCTCGCCGCATACAGTCGCGGGGGCGGCCGGGTCTGCCGGATCGTCCGGTTCCCGTTCCCTGTGCTCGGGGCCGTCGTGGCCCGTTGCACCGTGAGCAACCCTCAGTTGCCGGCATTCACGAGGGCAAGTCAAGGATGGTGCGAGAGGCGTGGCGGAGCCGGCAGATTCGCACGCGTGCGAATTATGTTAGTGCGTTGATTTTAAGTGTAAATCTGGATCGTGTTAACCGCAGAGAAACCTTTGGCGCTACGTGTCAGAGGCGCCAGGATGGCGTTGGTATCGCCTGTGCCCCCGCGCCCGGTTCGCAGTGGGAGCCAAGTTGCACGCCGACGAAGCCCGGCATTGGGGCGTGCTGTCACCGGCCAGCACCACCATGTCAGCAAGCAGTACCTGCGCCAGTATGCCCACGATGCCGCGTGGGGTGAGGATCAGTCCCGGCAGGACAAGAAAGCCCAGACAGATACTTTGAGCCGGGCAGCGCTGGAAGGGGTCTGGATGAGCAGCAGGGGCTGCTCACTCCGGTTAGAGCGAAGCTCGCGGCGGTGGGCACCACCAAGCCCGCCGCCGCGACGCAAGATCCCCTTGGCTTTGAGCCTGGCCAATGCCGCACGGACGGACCTGCGGGCCGCTATCGGGGGATAGGTCGGGGCACTTGGCCGATACGCACGCGATGATCGCCTGTGCGCTGACGGGCGCGCTCCGTGGCTCGGCGAGGATCTGCCGTCGAAGCTCGCGGCAAGGACCTCGGGCGCACCGGCGGCAATGCGCAGCCCCGCAGGGCCAGCAGCGGCTCGACACGCGCCAGCCCCTCGCAACCGTCGCGCAGGACCTGCGCCCGCAGGGTCGGGGGCGTGCTGTCCGTTGTCTTCAGCCGGAGGGCGCGGAAGTGTCTGGGCAGGGCCAGATGGCAGCAGGATCAGCGGGTTGTCGCGATCCGTTGACTTGGTGCTCTTGCCACGTGATGCTGGACACCTTTGCTCAGGCGGCGCCGGGGATGCGGGCGATGAGCTGGAGGCGCAGGCGCCCGAGCGGGCGGGCGTCGGCGATTACGCCGTCGCGGGCCGCCGCGTAGAGCCGGGCGAAGACGAGGATCTCGGGGAGATTGGCCGCGGTGATCTCGCCGAAGAGATAGGCGGTCTTGCCCGGGGCGCGGAAGGCGAGGGTCGGGCCGCGGGCGCAGCCCGACATGCAGTCGGTCTCGGAGACCGCGAAGCCCGGCATCCCGGCCTCGGCGAAGGTCCGGCGCAGCGCGGGGCCGATCGCGCCCGGGCAGGAGGCGCAGGCGATGACATTATGGGGGGCGGTCATTCGGCGAGCGGGCCGTAGAGGATCACCGCCGGCGGGCCGGCGGGGGTGTCGGCCAGCAGGCGCGCGAGCGAGGCGATGTCGAGCCGGGTGAGGCGCTGGTCCGGCAGGGAGACGTTCTCGGCGAGGAGCGCGGGCGTCTCGGGCGGCAGGCCGGCGGACCGGAGGCTGGCCGCGAGTTCGGGGAAGGTCGCCCGGCCCATGAGCACGACGGTGGTGGCGCCGGGGTCGGCGAGGGCCGTGATATCGAGGCCCCGGGGCAGCGCGCCGTCGGCGTCGCGGCCGGTGACGATCTGGACGCGGCGGGCGGTGCGCCGGCGGGTGAGCGGGATGCAGGCGGCGGCGGCGGCGGCGGATGCGGAGGTGACGCCGGGGATCACCTCGAAGCCGATGCCGGCGGCGCGCAGGGCGGTGATCTCCTCCTCGAGGCGGCCGAAGAGGCCGGCGTCGCCGGATTTCAGCCGCACCACCCGGGCGCCGGCGGCGGCGTAGTCGACGAGGAGGCGGCTGACGTGGTCCTGCCTGGGCGAGGCGCGGCCGGCGCGCTTGCCGACGCCCACGAGGTCGGCGTCCGCGCGGGCATGGGCGAGGACCGGGCCGGAGGCGAGGTCGTCGAAGAGCACGGCATCGGCGGCCTGGAGCCGGGCGACGGCCTTGAGGGTCAGAAGCTCGGGGTCGCCGGGCCCGGCCGAGACGAAGGAGACGAAGCCGGTCATGGAGCTTCCGCGATCAGGTGGAAGAAGGTGCCGGTGGCGTTGCCCCGCCGCGATCCGGTCTCCGGAACCTCGGCACCGGTGGCGTCGGTCACCCGGGCGAGCGGGGGGTCGGGCTGGTCGAGGATGGTCGAATAGTGGAACTCGTGCCCGCGCAGGGCCGTGCCGGGGGCATGGCCGGGGAGGGGGGTGAGGAGGCGGGCGTGGCGGTAGCCGAGGTGCATGCGGCGCTGCGCGTAGGAGGTGACGAGGCCGAGAAGGCCGGCCATCTCGTGGCTCGTGCCGTCGGCATCGATGAGGGCGGCGCCCATGGCCATGTAGCCGCCGCATTCGCCGTGGACGGGGCGGGTTCGGGCGAAGTCCCTCAGGGCGGCGCGGAAGCGCGCGGCGGCGGCGAGGCGGCCGGCGTGGAGCTCGGGGTAGCCGCCGGGCAGCCAGCAGCAGTCGGCGGAGGGGTCGGGCGCCTCGTCCGCGAGCGGCGAGAAGGGCAGGATCTCGGCGCCCTGCGCGCGCCAGTCGGCGAGAAGATGCGGGTAGACGAAGGAGAAGGCGTCGTCGCGGGCGAGGGCGATGCGCTGGCCGGGCGGCGGTGCCGGGCGGTGGGGCGCGGCGGGCAGCGGGCGGGCGCGGGCCGCGGCGCGCAGGGCGGCGAGGTCGAGATGGGCCTCGGCGAGATCGGCGGCGGCCTCGATCAGGGCGGTGAGTGCGGGGTGCTCGCCGGCCTGGACGAGGCCGAGATGGCGCTCGGGGACCTCGACGGCGGCGCGGCGGGGCAGGGCGCCGAAGACGGGGATGCCGGCCTCGAGCATGCCGGCGCGCAGGAGCGCCTCGTGGCGGGGGCTGGCGACGCGGTTCAGGACCACGCCGGCGACGTCGACGCCGGGGCGGAAGCCGGCAAAGCCGCGCGCGACGGCGGCGGCGGTCTGGGCCTGGCCGGAGGTGTCGAGGGCGAGCACCACCGGCCAGCCGGCGAGGGCGGCGATATCGGCGCTCGCCCCCGCGCCGGTGGCGCCGGGCCGGGCGACGCCGTCGAAGAGGCCCATGGACCCTTCGGCGAGCGCGAGTTCGGCGTCATCGGCGCGGGCGATCAGGCCGGCGAGGCGGCCTGGCTCCATCGCCCAGCTGTCGAGATTGACGGAGTCGCGCCCAGCCGCGACCGTGTGAAAGGCGGGGTCGATGTAGTCGGGGCCGGACTTGAAGGGCTGGACGCGGGTGCCGGCCCGGCTGAGCGCGCGCAGGAGGCCGAGGGTGAGCGTGGTCTTGCCCGCGCCCGAGGCCGGGGCGGAGATCATCAGGCCGGGGGTGGTCATGTCGCCTCCGGGAAGCGCGGCGCGGGGCCGGTGGGGCGGAAGCGGCGGTCGTAGTCGGCGGCGTAGAGGCGGCTCTCGCCGAAGCCCTCGGCCGCGAGCGTGCGGCCGACGAGGATGAGCGCGGTGCGGCCGGGGCCGCCGGCGGCCGCCTCGGGCAGGGCGGCGAGCGGGGCGCGGACCACGCGCTCGTCGGGCCAGCTCGCGCGCCAGACCACCGCCGCCGGGCAGTCGGGGCCATAGTGGGGCAGGAGTGTCGCGACCACGGTCTCGAGGACATGGATCGAGAGGTGGATGGCGAGCACCGCGCCGGTGGCGGCGAAGGCGGCGAGGTCCTCGCCCGGCGGCATGGCCGAGGCGCGGCCCGACGTGCGGGTGAGGACGACCGACTGGGCCTGTCCCGGCAGGGTGAGCTCGACACCGAGGGTCGCGGCGGCGGCTGCGAAGGCGGGGACGCCGGGGGTGACGTCACAGGGGATGCCGAGGGCGCGCAGGCGGCGGAGCTGCTCGCCCATCGCCGACCAGACCGAGAGGTCGCCCGAGTGGAGCCGCGCCACGTCCTCGCCCGCGGCATGGGCGCGGGCGATCTCGGCGATGATCGCGTCGAGGTCCATCGGGGCGGTGTCGATGATCCGCGCGCCGGGCGGGCAGTGGGAGAGGACGGCCCGTGGCACCAGCGAGCCGGCGTAGAGGCAGACCGGCGAGGCGGCGATCAGGTTGCGGCCGCGCAGGGTCAGGAGATCGGGCGCGCCTGGGCCGGCGCCGATGAAATGGACGGTCATGTGTCTGTCTCCGCGATGGCGGCGGTCGCCATGCCGTCGGGCGAGACCGACCGGGGGGCGATGAGGCGCGCGCCCGGCCCCGCCGCCGCCAGCGCCGCCGCCTCGGCGAGCGAGCCGGTGGCCCATTGCGCCCGCACCCGGTCCGAGCGGGTGGGTGTGGGTTGGGCGGCGAGGTCCTCGCGGGCGACGGCGTGGATCGGCAGGCCGAGGTCGGCGGCGAGGGCGCGCAGGGCGGGGGCGTCGGCCTTCTCCGCCGCAGTCGCGAGCGCGTCGAGGCCGGTCGCGCCGGCGGTATCGAGGGTGGCATCGGGGGCGGCACCAAGGGCGGCATCGAGGGCCGCGCGCAGCGAGGCCGTGCCGGCGGCGCGCCGGAAGCCGAGGCCCGCGACCCTCATTTGCGGGTGCTCCACTGCACGAGGGGGAGCGCCGGGCGCCAGACGCGGCCGGGACCGAGGGGGGCGGCCTCGGCGAGGGCGATCCGGGTGAGGGTTCCGCCGAGCCGGGCGGCATGGTCGGTGACGAGCGCCTGGGTCTCGAGGGTGACGGCGTTCGCCACCAGCCGCGCGCCGGCGGGGAGGCGGTCCCAGATCCGGGCGAGCAGGGCGGCGTCGGCGCCGCCGCCGAGGAAGACGGCGTCGGGCGGGGGCAGGTGGCCGATCAGGGCTGCGGTATCGGCTTCGTGGGTGTGGACGCGGTCGCCCAGGCCGAAGGCTTCGGCATTGGCGCGGATGCTGGCGGCGCGGTCGGGGCGGATCTCGACGGCTTCGGCGCGGGTCGCGGGAGCGGCGAGGCACCACTCGACCGAGATCGCGCCCGAGCCGGCGCCGAGGTCCCAGAGGCGCTCGCCCGCGCGGGGGGCGAGGGCGGCGAGGGTCAGGGCGCGGACCGGGGCCTTGGTGATCTGGCCGTCGTGGCGGAAGAGCGCGTCGGGCCGGCCGGGGGTCTGGGCGAGGCCGTCGCCCCGGGGCTCGATCGCGACGGCGGCGGGGGCGGCGATGCCGGTGAGGGAGAAGCCGGCGGCGGTCGTCGGGCGGACGCGCTCGCGGGGGCCGCCGAGGGCTTCGAGGACGTGCAGGTGGCTGGCGCCGAAGCCGCGGTCGGTCAGCCAGCGCGCCAGCGCCGCCGGGGCGGCGGCGTCGCGCAGCAGGCAGACGATCCGGCGGCCGGGGGCGAGGACGGGCAGGAGGCGGGGGAAGGGTGCGGCGTGGAGACCGAGGCAGGTCGTGTCCTCGAGCCGCCAGCCGAGGCGGGCGGCGGCGAGCGAGAAGGTCGAGGCGGCGGGGAAGGCGCGCCATTCATCGGGCGCAAGGGCGGCGGCGAGCGCGCTGCCGGCGCCGTGCCAGAACGGATCGCCCGAGGCGAGCACCGCGACGGGGCGGCCGCGCAGCGCGAGCACGGGCGCGATGTCGAAGGGCACGGGCCAGGGGTGGCCGCGGGTCCCGGCGCCGGCGAGCGCGAGGTGGCGGGGGCCGCCGAAGACGGCCTCGGCGGCGTCGAGTGCGGCGCGGCTTGCGGCGCCGAGCCCGTCCGGGCCATCCTCGCCGAGACCGACTATCGTGAGCCAGGGGTCAGCGGACATGGGCCACCTTCGCCGGATCCTGATCCTTGGCGGCACCGCCGAGGCGAGCGGCCTCGCCCGCGCCGTGGCCGCGGCGCGGATGGAGGCGGTGTTCTCCTATGCCGGGCGCACCGGGGCGCCGCTCGCCCAGCCCCTGCCGGTGCGGGTCGGGGGCTTTGGCGGCGCGGACGGGCTCGCGGCCTGGCTGCGGGCCGAGGGGATCGCGGCGGTGGTCGATGCGACGCATCCCTTTGCCGCGGGGATCAGCGCCAATGCGGTCGATGCCTGCGCCGTGGCCGGCGTGCCGCTGATCGCGCTGGAGCGGGCGCCGTGGCGGCCGGGGGCGGGCGACCGCTGGACCGGCGTCGCCGACCTCGGCGCGGCGGTCGCCGCGCTGGCCGGGCCGGGCGAGCGGGTGTTCCTCGCGCTCGGGCGGCAGCATGTCGGGGCCTTCGCGGCGCAGCCCCAGCACCGCTACCTGCTGCGGCTGGTCGATCCGCCGGGCGGGGCGCTGCCGCTCGCGGGCGCCGAGGTGGTGGTGGCGCGCGGGCCGTTCGACCTCGCCGGCGATCTGGAGCTGATGCGCCGGCACGCGGTCACGCGGCTGGTGGCCCGCAATTCCGGGGGCGCGGGCGCGCGGGCGAAGCTCGACGCGGCGCGGATCCTCGGCCTGCCGGTCGTGATGATCGAGCGGCCGGTCCTGCCGGCGCGCCGGGTGGCGGCGGATGTCGCGGCGGTGGTGGCCTGGCTTCATGCCGTCCTCGGGGTGTAGACCCAGCGCCCGACCCGCCGCGTGGCCGCATTGCCGACCAGCACCACGGTGCGCATGTCGGCCATGTCGGGGCGGGCCTCGGCGAGGGTCACGGTCTCGATCCGCTCCTCGGGCGTGGTCACGGCGCGGGCGAAGGTGACGAGCCGCTCGGGGCCGCAGGTCTCGCGCAGGATGTCGAGCACCCCGGCGAACTGGTGCGGGCGGGCGGCGGAGCGGGGGTTGTAGAGCGCCATCGCGAGGTCGGCCTCTGCCGCGAGGCGCAGGCGGCGCTCGACGAGGGCGAAGGGCTTGAGGTTGTCCGAGAGGTTGATGGCGCAGAAGTCGTGGCCGAGGGGGGCTCCTGCGCGGGCGGCGGCGGCGAGCATGGCGGTGACGCCGGGCAGGATGCGGATGTCGAGGCCGCGCCAGCCGGCCGGCCCGGCCTCGAGCGCCTCGAAGAGGGCCGAGGCCATGGCGAAGACGCCAGGATCGCCCGACGAGACCACGACGACGCCCCGGCCGGCGGCGGCGAGGCCGAGCGCATGGGCGGCGCGGTCGGTCTCCACCCGGTTGCCGGAGGGATGCGCCGTCAGCCCCGGCCGGGACGGGACGCGGGCGACATAGGGCGTGTAGCCGACGACGTCGGTGGCGCGGTCGAGGGCTGCGCGGACCTCGGGCGTGACGAGATCGTCGTCGCCGGGGCCGAGGCCCGCCACGGCAAGCCAGCCGCTCATCGGCGCGGGCCGGGGGTTGGGGCCGGTGCGCGGCGGAGGGAAGAATATCGTGCGGCCTGTTGGCCGCGCAGCATTTTCTCCCCGCCTGTTG
>CAZESN010000004.1:0-46062 GCA_964514775.1 uncultured Rhodovulum sp. | reverse complement strand
GGCCTTGAACTTGTCGGCGAATTCCTCGTCGAAGACCTTCTGGAACAGGTCCTTGAACCGGCCGTCATAGTACTTGAGGATCGTGTTCTTGGTGGACAGATACACCGGCCAGCCGAGAGAGAGCCCGTAGTTCATCGAGGCCCGCGCGAAGTCGATGATCGACTGGTCGAGGTTGTACATCGCCATGGCGACGCCCGAACCCGGCGCGTCGAAGACGTCGCGCTCGATCACGGTCCCGTCCTCGCCCACGAACTTGATCGAGAGCTTGCCCTTGCCCGGGAACAGGAAGTCGGTAGCGCGGTACTGGTCGCCGAAGGCATGGCGGCCGATGACGATCGGCTTCGTCCAGCCCGGCACCAGGCGGGGCACGTTGCGGCAGATGATCGGCTGGCGGAACACGACGCCGCCAAGGATGTTGCGGATCGTCCCGTTGGGGCTACGCCACATCTGCTTTAGGCCGAATTCCTCGACCCGGCCCTCGTCGGCGGTGATGGTGGCGCATTTAACGCCAACGCCGTACTGCTTGATCGCGTTCGCCGCGTCGACGGTGATCTGGTCGTCGGTCCGGTCGCGCTCCTGGATGCTCAGGTCGTAGTATTTCAGGTCGACGTCGAGATAGGGCAGGATCAGCTTCTGCTTGATGAAGTCCCAGATGATCCGGGTCATCTCGTCGCCGTCGAGCTCGACGACCGGGTTCGCGACTTTGATCTTCGTCATGGGCAGGTCCCTCGCGGATGGCATGGCGGTTCTGGCGCGGCCTCTTTAGGGGAACTCGCGAGCGAAGGGAAGATCGGCATACCGAGGCATACCGAAATTCCCGCCGCCTTGCCCCCCGGATCACGAGGCCTTATCACGCGCCCCTTAGCACGGCCGAAGCGGATCAGGGAGGGCCAACGGGTGTCGGGAACCGATCACGCGCGTACGGCGGATGCCGAAGGGCCGCAGCCAGTCTTCGTGCTGGTCGCCCCGCAGATGGGCGAGAACATCGGTGCTGCTGCGCGCGCGATGTGGAACTTCGGCCTCAACCGCCTGCGGCTCGTCGCCCCCCGCGACGGCTGGCCAAACCCGCGCGCCGAGGCAACCGCCAGCGGAGCGGCACCAGTGCTCGACAATGTCCGGGTCACGCAGACCACCGCTGAGGCCTGCGCCGATCTCGGCCTGATCTTCGCCACCACCGCCCGCGAGCGCGCGCTGAGCAAGCGCGTGCTGACGCCCGAGGCGGCGATGGCCGAGGCACGCGCCGCCGTTGCCGCGGGGGAGCGGGTGGGCTTTCTCTTCGGACCCGAGCGCTCGGGTCTCGAGACCGCCGACGTTGTGCGCGCCTCCGCCGTGGTCTCGGTGCCGGTGAACCCGGCGTTCGGCTCGCTTAACCTCGCGCAATGTGCGCTGCTCCTCGCCTACGAATGGCGCCGCAGCGGCATCCCGACCGACGCCGCCGTGATGCACCTGCCCGGCGGGCGGCTGGCGAGCAGCGGCGAGATCGACGTGCTCCTCGCGCAACTCGTCGCCCGTCTTGATACGGCGGGCTTCTTCTTCCCCGTGGAGAAGCGCGGGCACATGCTCGCCAATCTCGACAATCTCTTCCGTCGCACCGGCCTCACGGACGCTGACGTCCGAACGCTCCATGGCGTCATCCGCGCACTGGCCGAGGGCCGCCGGCGCTGAGCGCCTCAGGCGGTGATCTCGCGGATCGCCTCGACGATTCGGGGCCAGTCACGCGGGTTGAGCTCGTGCCCGGCCTCGAGCGTCACCATCCGTGTCGCGCAGAGCTTCTGTGCGAGCTGCTCGCCATGGGCATGTGACAGGATCGGGTCATGGCGACCGTGGATGACGACCGTCGGGACGTGATCTCCCCTAGCCGTCCGACGAAGGCCTCTCCGCCGAACAGCAGGCTGTGGTTCATCGCGCTCGCGAGGATGGACGCCCGGTCGTACTCGCGCTCGGCAAGGCGGCGCGGTCGCTCCAGTCGAGGTACCGAAATGCCTAAGCAGGGCGGGATCCATCTGCGGAAGGTCGGGATCATCCTCGTCAAAGGCAGAGGAGCCGATGAGCGAGAGGCTCAGAACCAGCCCGGGCACCCTCAGCGTGACAAGCTGCGCAATCATTACCCCAAGCGACGTTCCGACCAGATGCGCTCGCGCGAGGCCGTATCCGTCAAGGGTGGCAACAGCGTCGTCGCCCATGTCATCCATCGAATACCCCGGCGCTCCCCGCGGACCCGTCGTGCTGCCGCCGGTGTCACGGTTGTCCTAGTGGATGACGAAGCGCCCGGTTGCGGCGATGGCGTCGCACATCGCCTCGGGCCACCAGAGCATCGACGCGGAGGCGCCCATGATCATGAGGACAAACGGATCGGACGGATCGCCGAAAGCCTGCGTTTGCAGAGTTACTTCGCCGTGTCGGATTGGCCGCGTCGTGTCGGGCATACCGCCTCCGGATCAGCGGTTCTGTCGGAACCAGTCGACGATCGCCGGCATGTTCTGCTCGAATCCGCCGGGGATGAAGACGTTGAGCAGCCCCACCGGCGCATCGGTGCAGTTGCGGAAGTCATGGGTCACGGTGGCTGGGATCCGGATGAAGCTGCCCCGCGGCGCATCCCGCCAGGTCTCTCCCGTCAGGATGCTCGCCACGCCTTCAAGGACGTAGAAGATTTCGTCATTCTTCTCGTGCGCATGCGCGCCGGGACCGTCTGTGTGCGGCTCCAGCCACCACTCGGACACCGAATAGCGTGCCGCAGTCTCGACCTCGTCGGCCTTGAACACCGCCTGCATCTCGCCGAGCGCATAGCGCCGTCCCTCGCCGGGCAGGAGGAACAGGGTCTCGGCAGAGGGCATCAGGGCGGGCATGCTCGCGACATACCACATTGCCGGCTACCGCAGAACCGCCATGGAAAGACTCCGCGCCTTCCGGCGCACTGACGATGCCGCCTGTCTCGGTGCGGAACGCACCATCACGGTGACTAATTCCGTGACCAGCCAGCGCCAGCGGGCGGCTGATACCGCCGGCGTCTCGAACGAGACCCTCGGGCAGCGCCCCGGCCTCATCGGCTGGTTCTGAGCCTCGGGCAGGCGGGCTACCGGCGCGGCCGCGCGCCCCGTTGGCCGAAACCGGCGGCGCTGATCCCGCATTGTCCGCAAATGTAGTTCACAAGCAGCTTCTGCCGAAGCCCACCCCTCTGCGCCCCCCCGCCACACCTCCGCGCGGCACGCCTTGCCCGGGGCGGGCAGCCCGGCTAAACGGACCCCCGGAGGTCCCATGAGCAAGCCGCGCAACATCTTCGAGGAGGTGTCCGCCCGGCCCGCCGAGCCCGCGCCGCGCGCGCCGGACCCGGCGCGCCGCGACGGTCGCCGCGCTATCGCAATCTGGCTCGGCCTGCTCTTCGCGCTTGTCGTCGCCATGATCGTTGTGGGTGGGCTGACCCGTCTGACGGGCTCGGGCCTCTCGATTACCGAATGGCGCCCCGTGACCGGCGCCCTACCGCCCATGGACGCCGTCGCCTGGCAGGCGGAGTTCGACAAGTATCGGGCGACCCCCCAGTACGAGATTGCCAATGCCGGGATGAGCCTGGCTGAGTTCAAGTTCATTTACTGGTGGGAATGGGGCCACCGCCAGCTCGGCCGCATCATCGGCATGGTCTGGGGCGCGGGGTTCCTCTGGTTCTGGCTGCGCCGCCGCCTTCCGACAGGCTGGGCACCGCGCCTGCTCGGACTCGGCGCACTCGGCGGTCTGCAGGGGGCGATCGGCTGGTGGATGGTCGCCTCCGGCCTCACCGGCGAGATGACCCACGTCGCCTCCTACCGACTGGCGGTACACCTCGGCCTCGCTTTCGCCATCCTCGGCCTGATCGCCTGGTACATCCTGCGCCTGAGCCGCACCGAAGCGGATCTTTTGCAAGCGCGCCGCCAGCGCAATGTCGCCCTGATGCGCTGGGGAACCGCGCTGGTCCTCGTGGCCTTCGCCCAGATCCTGCTCGGCGCGCTTGTCGCGGGCATCGACGCCGGACGCGGTTATACCGACTGGCCACTGATGGGCGGCGAGGTCTTCCCCTCCGCCGCGTTTATGTACCAGCCGGCCTGGACGAACCTCGTCGACAATCCAGCGCTGGTGCAGTTCAACCATCGCCTGCTTGGGTATCTGCTGGTGGGCCTCGGGATCGCCGCATGGCTTCGGGCGCGGGCAAGCGCGCTTTCCGACATCCGCAAGGCGTTCATGGGCGCGGGCCACGTCCTGCTGGTCCAGTTGGCGCTCGGGATCGCGACAATCCTCGCCGGCGTGCCCTGGCAGCTCGCGATCCTGCACCAGCTGATGGCCGTTGCAATCTTCGTAATGGTCATCCGCGCCCGCTTCACTGCGCAGTATCCGCGCCCGCAGCGGATCGCGCGCAGCTGAGGCTGCCGCCCCCGCAAATGGAAGCCTGCGTGATTGTGGGCCCCTGTTGTTGGGCCGCCCTCGGGTTCGCACTCAATTGAGCCGGTATGAGAAGGCGGCGGCGATATGGGCGGCTGCGAGGAAGTTTCGGCCGAGCTTGTCATAGCATGTTGCGATCCGGCGCAAGTCCTTGAGGCGGCGCCAGATGCACACGAAACCGTTGCGGGCCTCGCAGACAACGGCGTCGTAGGGGATGGGAGGTCGTGGAGGGAACGACCGCCGCGGTGCTGCGTGCTGCGTGCAGATCGCGCAGGTGGTTGGCGTCGTATCCGCGGTCGCCTACCAGCCGGCGCGCCGGCCCAACGACTTCGACGAGGGCGCGGCCATGGCGATGTCGTTGGTCTTGCGGGAGAAGAGCAACAGCACCCTCGGCCCATCCGGCTGGTCGGCCACCCCATGCCGCTTTGTCGTCCAGCCGGCGCGCGAGCGGCCTATGCTCCCGGCGAAGGCCCCCTTTTGCGCCCGCCGCCGAGCGGTGCGCCCTGACGTGGGTAGCGTCGGTCGACGCCATCCCATGTCCTCCGTGCACCTGGGAGAGGCCTCCCAGCGCCTCGAAGGGGCCATGCCAGATGGCCGGGGCCCATACCGCACTCAGGTGGACGAAAACGTAGGCTCCAAGTATATCCATCTCATTCGGTGCAATCGCATGCGAGCGGCCCCTCCCTACTCTAAACCATCGCCTGAGACGGTGATATTGGCGCATTTTATGACACCCCCAATAAAACAGGCGCTCACAACCAAAACGATTGGTGCGCTCAAAACCGCGACAGGCAGGCGTTACGAGAACAGGTCGAGAAACTTTCTGACCCTCACCTACAGTCTCCGCATTTAACGGGCAGCTTCCGTAATAATTAAAAATATAATGTGTTTTTATATGATATATTTTACTTTAATTGAATAAATTTTTTAGTATCCAACTATAATTACAGTGAGAACTCCGATGCCATTAAATAAAGGCTGAAGGCGTGCGATTTGCTCATCGACCCGCCAGAACAGGCTGCTCATACGACAGGCTTGTAGCGGACCCTGGGCCTATCGCCGGGCGATGGATGCAAGTACGTCGGCAACCCTTCCGCTAACCCAGCGCCCGAGCCAAGTCAGGTCGCCTGCATTCCTACTTACCTGTCTCCAGCAGCAATCTGCTGACCGACGAGATGTGTTCGTGCATCGCCTTTTCGGCCGCGTCGGGATCGCGATCTTGGATCGCCGCGACGATGCGGGCGTGCTCCTCGAAGCTGTGATGATCCGGGGATGGTCGCGGCGAAGAGGCGCGCCTCCGGCCCCATGCCATTGCGCGGCGCACATTGTTCAGATTGTCGAACAGGAGCAGCAAGACCCGGTTCTGCGTCGCCGTGGCGACCGCGCGGTGGAACCGGTTGTCCCACGTCTCATAGCGTCTCCAGCTGTCGGCCTTGCGACCATTCTCGGCGCTCAGACGGAGTTCGTCCAGGTCCGCAGCCGACGCGTGCAGCGCCGCCTCCCGCGCTAGTGCGGACTCGAGGAGGTTGCGCGCGCGCAGTACCTCGGGAGGGCTGGCAAGGTTCGGAATTCCCGAAAGATCGAATAGGTCCTCGATTGGTCTCGGCCCAAAGAAAGTACCCTTCCCGACGTGGCGCCAGATCCGGCCCTGCTTCTCCGCCCGTGCGAGCGCTTTGCGCAGCGCGCCGCGCGATACGCCCAAAATGTCGCAAAGTTCGCGTTCCGGAGGCAGCTGGCCGCGGGAATCCGCGTCATATTGTGCGAGAAACGCATGAAGCTGCGTGTAGGCGGCGCTCTCCTCGTCCTTCAGCTGAATGCGGGCGATCCGTGAGCTTAGCTGCAATGCACCGTCCTTGTTCATCGCCTTTACCCCCTCTCATGCCGCCATTTTGCCGCCCCGCGCTTACGCCCTCATACGGTAATTTTCAATGCCGCGCCTCCGCGCTTGCGCCGTATGAAAAGTCGGTTAGCATTGGTTCAAACGACTCACTAAAATCACGGAAAAGAATTTGACTTTGAATTCTGAGGCGAACGCGAAGTTCGCCGCGGCGATAAGCTATGCCGTGCCCCTAGTGATGACGCCGGTTCTCCCCGTGGAAGGGACGCAGCTGGTTTTCCCGGTCCGTCGCATCTACTGCATCGGCAGGAACTTCGCGGCGCATGCTGTGGAGATGGGACATGATCCGGACCGCGAGCCGCCGTTCTTCTTCCAGAAGAAGCCCGACGACATTCGGCCTGCTGGGCAGGATTTCCCCTATCCCCCTAAGACCGATGACGTGCATTTCGAGGCCGAGCTGGTCGTTGCGCTCGGCGCGGGCGGGACAGACATCCCCGTTGCCTCCGCTCTCGACTACGTGTTCGGCTACGGCGTCAGCCTCGACATGACCAGGCGCGACCTGCAGAGCGAAGCAAAGGACCTACGCCGACCTTGGGAGATCGGCAAGGCGTTCGAGAAGTCGGCGCCCTGCAGCGCCATCGTTCCAGTGGCCGAGACCGGCCATCCCTCCGAGGGTGAGTTGTGGTTGAAGGTCGACGACGAGCTGCGGCAGACCGGCAACCTCAACCAGATGATATGGAAAACGCCCGAGATGATTTCTTATCTCTCGGTGTATTTCGTTCCTGCTCCCGGCGATCTGATCTTCGCCGGCACGCCTGCGGGTGTCGGCGCAGTCCGGCGCGGCCAGGCCATCGAAGCTCATATTGATGGCGTGGGCGATCTGCACGTCGTCGTTGTCTGAAACCCAAGTCTGAAGGAACAAGGAGCCCCCACCATGATCGTTGGAATCGATCACATCGAAATCATTGTCCGTGACGTGAAGGAATACGTCGAGTTCTACCAGAAGATGGGCTTCAAGCTCCTGACCTGGACGGAGCACCACGGCGGCTCGGCAGAGCTTCAGCTTCCGGGCGAGAACCAGCCCATCTTCGAGATCCACCAGCTCCTTACCGAGGAGAATCCGGGGATCAACCACATCTCCTTCAAGGTCCGCAATATTGAAGAGACCCACAAGGAAATGGTCGATGCGGGTATCGCCTTCTACAAGGACGTGCATCCCTCTCGCTCGACCGGCCGCAAGAACGCCCTCTTCCGCGACCCGGATGGCTGGCGCCTCCAGCTTTCGGACGAAGTACGCGGAGAGCCGGAGGTGAAGACCGACTGACCAATCGCACCGCAGGATCAACGCCAACTGGGAGAGCCGAAAGTGAGAAGAAAGATTCTACTTCACGACGAGCCGGAGGGTCTTCAGCGGTCATCGGGGACTCCGGCCACACCATGTAGAGCCGGTGTGGGCGTCTTGGGCCTCGCTCTCGGAGCCAGCGTCCTGGCGATCGCCGCCGCCAGTCCGTCGTCGGCACAGGAGGAGCCGAAGCGGGGCGGCACCGCGGTCTTCGCGCTCGAGAAGGATCCGACCTATCTGACGCGCGATCTTACCACGAACAGCGAGACCGGCACGATCGGCTGCATCCTCTATCAGGGGCTAATGGGTATTGACGCCGGTGGCATCCCCTATCCGCTGCTGGCGAAGTCGGTCGATATCAGCGATGACAACCTGACCTACACGTTCGTGCTCAACGATGTGCGCTGGCAGGACGGCGAGCCCCTCACCGCGAGCGACGTGAAGTTCACCTTCGAGGAGGTGAGCGGCAAGCACAGCCCCACCTTCATGCGCACGATGACCGCCATCGACACAATCGAAGTCGTTTCCGATACCGAGATCACAATCAAGCTGAAGGCGCCTTACGGCCCCTTCCTGATGGCGCTGACCTGCCCGCAGGGCGCGGCAATCCTGCCCGAGCATATCTACTCCGGCACCGATCCGCTGACCAATCCGGCCTCCAATACCGCGCCGGTCGCCAGCGGTCCCTTCCTTCTGCAGGAATGGGTGCGGGGAAGCCATCTGCGACTGGTCCGAAACCCCGACTACTGGGAAGAGGGCAAGCCTTACCTCGACGAGGTGATCGCCCAGATCGTACCCTCCGGACCGGGGCGCACCCAGGCCCTCATCTCCGGCCAGATCGACCGAATTCCGTGGTTCGCCATGGCAACCTCGGACTATCCGCTGATCGAGGCCAATCCGCGGTTGGACCTCTATGTGACGCCCAAGCCGCCGGCGATGAACTTCATCTCGATCAATACGTCCAAGGAGCCCTTCGGTGACAAGCGGGTGCGCCAGGCGCTGATGCTTGCGACGGACCGGGAGTTCCTTCTGAATTCCGCATTCAACGGCCACGGGGAGGTCAGCACGTCGCCGTTCGCGAACGGCTTCCCCTGGGCGATTGACCCCGAGGTGGATCTCACGGCTCTCTACCCCTACGATCCGGCGCGCGCCAATGAGCTGCTAGACGAAGCCGGAGTTCTGCGGGACGCTTCAGGCAAGCGCCTCACCATGAACTTCATCATCGAGCCGGGTGAGGATGGCGGCAGCCAGCTCTCCGCAGCACTGAAGGCCATGTGGGCAGAAGTCGGCATCGACCTAGCCATCGAGACGGTCGAGCCGCCGCAATCGACAGAGCGCATCGCCCGAGGCGACGCCAACGTCGCGTTCCATGGCTACAGCAGCGCCGGCGACCCGGCGATCGGCTGGTCCGGTCAGTTCGTTTCGGCAATGATCGGCTTCAACCGAGGCAACGCTGCGCGCTACTCGAACCCAGAGATCGATGAGCTGTTTGCTCTGGCGCAGGGCGAGACGGACCTCGAACTGCGGGGCGAGTATTACAAGAGGGCGCAGAGAATTATCGCCGAGGATATGCCGATCCTGACCATCCATAATCCTGCCGACATGGAAGCCATGGGCACCTGGCTGAAGGGCATGGGCGACGAGTACATGTTCCCGACCTGGCGTAACGCCTGGATCGACAAGTAGCTCCTGGTTGGCGAAAGGGCGACGCGGGCGAGTCCGCGTCCCCTGCGCACAAGGCGGTGGGTAAGGGGTAGACGCGTGTCTCTCGGCGATGCGCCTAGGATTTTAGCGGTGTAGGGCGGCAGGCAACAGAAAGACCAGACGTGCTATCATTCATCATACGAAGACTTTTCACGTCCATTCCAGTCATTCTGGCAATCGTCATGGTGAGTTTCATACTCACCCGCATGGTCCCCGGCGACCCGATCGTCGCCCTCGTAGGCGATTACCCTGCGCCCCCCGAATATATAGAAGAGCGGCGCCGGGCGTTCGGCCTCGATCAGCCGATGTATATCCAGGCCCTCATCTACTTCAAGAACCTGTTAGTTGGGAACTTCGGATACTCGTATCTGAACCAGCTGCCGGTCATGGATCTGATCCTGCGGCGCGCCCTAAATACCCTGGCACTGGTCCTGCCGAGCCTGGTCCTGGCGTCGATCGTCGCAGTGCTGCTTGCATCGTTGACGATCCGCCGCCCGGGCGGGGCCGTCGACACCGCGCTGAATGCGTTCATCCTGTTCGTCGACTCAATTCCGATCTTCTGGGTTGGGCAGGTCTTCATCATCGTTTTCGCGGTCCAGCTCGGCTTGTTCCCGGTGCAGGGGATGTTCGACTTTCGATCAAGCGGCCAGAATGCTTTCCTGGACTTCCTTTGGCACTGGACTCTGCCCGGGCTGATCGTGAGCGCCTTCGCTCTCGTCGCCATCGCCCGGGTCGCGCGCGTGAGCATGATCGAGATATCCCGCCTCGACTATATCACCACCGCCAGTGCGAAGGGTCTGAGCAAGTGGAGCGTCTTTGCCCGCCACATCCTGCCGAACGCGATGGTCCCGGTGATCGCGGTCATCGGCTACAGTTTCGGTCAGGCACTGACTAGCTCGTTCATGATCGAGGCGGTCTTTGGCTGGCCTGGCATGGGCGAGCTGTTCCTAAGGTCGGTTTCGTCACGCGACTACCCGGTTCTGCAGGGGATCTTCCTGCTTACAGCGACCCTCGTGGTCCTGTCGAACCTGCTTACCGACATACTCTGCGCTGTGATGGACCCGAGGATCGAGTATGCACGCTAGCTCCTCGCCCCGGCTGGTGCAGGCCCTCAAGACCCGCAGGATCCTGCAGCTCGGCTTCGCGCTGGTCTGCGTCCTGCTGTTCGCGGGAGTATTCGGCCCATCCCTGCTGGTCGACTCCGGCCCGAACGTCATATCGCGATCGATCCTGCAGCCGCCATCCGCGGAGTTCCTGTTCGGCACGGACGAACTCGGGCGCAGCGTGCTAACGCAGATCGTCTATGGCGTGAGGACATCGCTCGTCGTGGGGCTGGCTGCCGCAATGACGGCCGCGACCCTCGGTGTCGTGATGGGCGCCGTGAGCGGCTACTTCGTCGGCCGGGCGGACGCCGTCATCTCGCGCATCACCGAGACATTTCAGGTCATGCCGGTCTTCGTACTGGCCGCCATCGTGGTAGCCATGGCGGGCACCGGAACGCTTAACGTGATCTTCATCATCGCGATCCTGGCGTGGCCGCAATCCGCACGCGTGATGCGCGCGCAGGTGTTGAAAATGAAATCCATGGAGTTCGTGGACGCGCTCCGCTGCCTCGGCGTACCGGAGTGGAGAATTCTCTGGACCGAGACTCTGCCGAACGCGATCCCCCCGGTGATTCCGGTGGGTACCCTGGTGATCGGACAGGCAATACTTCTCGAATCCGCACTCGCCTTCTTCGGCCTGACGCCGCCCGACGTCGCGAGTTGGGGTCGCCTGCTGACGTCCGGGCAGCAGTACTACTATATCGCTTGGTGGCTTACGCTGTTCCCGGGCCTCGCGATCGTCATCACAGTTCTGGTTTTCAATCTCGTCGGTGACGCATTGAACCATACGTTCAATCCGCGGTCTGGAGAAGCATAGTGGGGGGCCCGCCGTTTCTTCACTTGCACGACCTGCGCGTATCGTTCGGCGGACGTCTCGCCGTCAAGGATGTGACGTTAGCGGTCGGCAACGGCGAGGCCGTTGGAGTTATCGGCGAAACGGGCTCAGGGAAGTCCACGATCGCGCGTGCCATTGTCGGCCTACTGCCGGAGGGTGCAGCCAACGTCGGATTCTCGGAGTATCAGGTGGAAGGGAAATCCATCTCCCCCGCAGCGATCCCCTCCTTGCGGGGGAGGAAGATTGCGATGATTTTCCAGGATCCTCTAAGCTATCTGAATCCGATCATGCGCATCGACAAGCAGATCGCCGAGGCAGTCCGGCTTCACGGCAAGGATGAGAATGTCGGCCGACGGGTTGTAGAGTTGCTCGATCTCGTGCGATTGCCGGTATCCCGCAAGAGCTCCTACCCACATGAATTGTCTGGCGGTATGCGGCAACGCGTACTGATCGCGATCGCTCTCGCATGCAGACCCCTGCTTCTCATTGCTGATGAGCCCACTACTGCGCTCGACGTCACGACTCAGACCAAGATCCTGCAGCTGCTCCGCGACATCCGGGAGGCGTTCAACACGTCGCTGCTTCTGATATCGCACGACCTCGGGGTAATCGGCTCGCTTTGCGAGAAGGTTTATGTGATGCGTCATGGCGAGTTCTTGGAATCCGGGGGCATTGATCGCGTTTTTGGCAACCCGCAGAGTGCATATACAAAATCGTTGCTGGAGGCGGATCGACTTTCGCGTGACGAGAACGGGCGCTTCAAGATCTTCGAGGGCGATCAGGCATGGTAGGGGAAACGGCGCCGGCCGCCGCAGCCGAGACGGCTCCGCTTCTGAGGTTGCGGAATGTCTCCAAGAAATATCTCACTCGGGGTGGGGGGACCTTCTATGCCCTGAAGAACGTATCGCTCGAGGTGCGGGCCGGTGAGACGGTGGCCTTGGTTGGAGAGAGCGGATCAGGAAAGTCAACGCTGGCGCGGGTGGCGCTGAACCTCGTCAAACCGGATGCCGGTTGGGTAGAGCTCGCAGGCCATCGAACCTCAGAGATGAGTGCTCGTAAGTTGAAGCCTCTACGGTCGAAGATCCAGCCGGTTTTTCAGGATTCCAGCGCTACCTTTAATCCCCGCAGGACGGTGCAGCAGATCCTGGCACAGTCCATACGCTCGACACGAAGCGCCGATCACAGCGAGGTCGAGGCCACTTCCGTGGCAATCCTTGAGCGGATGAGCTTGCAGCCTGCGCGCGAGATCCTCAAACGATTTCCGCACGAACTTAGCGGTGGGCAGAGGCAGCGGCTGAACATCGCGCGAGCCATCTGCGTCAATCCCAGCGTCATCGTGGCCGACGAGCCTCTATCGGGAGCGGACGTCTCAATCCGCGGTAAGATTCTAAATCTCCTTCAAGAAATCCAAGACCAGGCAGGGGTCGCTTATCTGTTTATTACCCACGACATCGCCGTGGCTCGGGCGTTCGCCAATTCCGTTGCGGTGATGCACGAAGGCTCTATCGTCGAGTACGGTAGCGCAGAGGAAGTCGTCGAGAGACCAAAACACTCCTACACGAGAATGCTGATTGAATCCGCGTTGTCGGGACGGTCCCGCCTCGATGCGCTGCGACAGGTGGAGGAACGACGCTCTTAAGGCACGCCCGCTAGACCCGGGGGAGCAAGCCGAAGCGCGTCGTGAGCCGCTCTCAGATCGCGGGAAATCTGCTAGACCGCACCTCGGACCCGAGCGCCCTAACCAGAAGTGGCCGCCCGACTTCGCTGATCCCCGGGTATCGGACAGTGACGCAAGCTATTGGCTGCCGTTTGCTGTTCTCGGGAAAGAGGAGACCAGACATGCGGGAACGCAGGGACTTGACCTTTCCCTGCCTTTAGCGCCGCACCGTAGGGCACTCCCACGATGGCTCATCGCCTCCCCTGGGGAGAATATGCTTGCCCATTCCCCATCCACAACAGCCTTGCCGTTGACCGCCTCCGCCGGCGCTGTTTCGGCGTCGCCCCAAATGGCCCACGGGGTCTCGATAGCCTCAGGACCTGGACACCGCCCGAGCGGCTCAAGAGGCACACTTGTGGCCCAATTGACCACTCGAGCGTACCGCGGTCCCGGACCTTGCTCATCGATGGGCACATGGGGTTTGCTGTCATACGACACGACACTGCCAAGGTCCGCCACGTCGATCAGCGGCGAGAACCGACTGACTGCCCGGCTGGAGCGGGAGGAGCGCGACGGCCGACAGAGGGCGCTTGTCACTGCCCGCAGGCGTCCCTCCTAGCAGGGACGTTGAATCAGAAACTCGCCCTCATTGGAGCCCCGAGGCTTCACCCAGCTAGGTTCCGGTCCACACGCATGACGCAGTGAGGAGAGCACAAACCCTTGACGCCCTCGGGTCCCCCGCATAAACCGCGCACTGCGTGGCGGAGTAGCTCAGCTGGTTAGAGCAGCGGAATCATAATCCGCGTGTCGGGGGTTCAAGTCCCTCCTCCGCTACCACTTTCCCCGCTTTCTGGCCCCTGCGGTTATGACGTTGGCTGACGCTGTCTCCCGCCACTACTTTCTCCCGCAAAGGCGACTGATCGGGCAACTCAGGGAAGCGCAGCAAGGCGTTCAGAATTCCCTCGACACCAACCCGCGCTCCCCCAATCCGCACGGATCACAATGAACACTGAGCGTCTTCACCACCCGCCGAAGGGTTACGACTGCCGAACCTTCCCCACTTGAGGCCGTAGTTCCGAGTGCGTCCCGCGGCCGAGACATCTGCTCCGTAAACCGCCGGACCGCGGCGGGATGAGACGGGATGGCTGATCTCCGACCTCCAGAGCAGCATCCACAATGGGCGACGCCACCGGCCGTGCTGTCGGAGACGTGTGGCATTGTACCTCCTTTGGAGCCGGGAGGCCGCGAAAAGCGAAACTGAAAGACGCAAGTCACGTCCGATCGGGACGGGCTTGCTGGCCCTGACCGCGGTGGCGAACTGGAGGTCTTCGTGGTGCCGATCACACTACAGCCGCCTAGTGACAACCCCTTCGCAACTCCGATCGCGGACATCACCAAGTGGCACGCAGGGTCGTCCACCGGCAATGAACTCGGGCATGGGCAAAGTAATCGCGGTCCTTCGGCGGCCACCGCCTCGATCAGCGCCGTCGTCCCCCGCGACGGGACTCGAGCCTACGACCAGCCAGAGCCTGCGCACCCCGGAGGTTGCGCTCAAGGAGATCTGCCTCATCCGCGAGCGCGGCTTATAGCCTTCGACAACGAGGAATTCACCCGCGAAATGCGCCGCGTCGCGGGTGTCGTATAGGACCGCGTCTCCGAGCGGGGGCTTGATCTCCTCACGGGCTGTACGACTGCGCCGGCGGGCACGGCCGCCCTGGGGCGGACCGTGCCCTGCTTCGCGAACGAACTGACCAACGTCGTCGGCCGGCGCCCACCACATCCTCCGTCCGCAGATGTGGAGGCCTAAGGCCGCTGGACACCTGTCCGTACGAGGGTGACGCGATAGATGCTCGTCGTCGCCGTGATGTACATCTCGTGTTTCGCCCGCCCGCCGAAGCAGATGTTGGAGACGAGCTCCGGCACAAGCACCTTTCCAAGGAGCCGACCGTCCGGCGCGATGCAGTGGACGCCGTCCTTAGCCGACGACCAGAGGTTGCCGTCTGTGTCCACCCGCATCCCGTCGGCGCAGCCCGGCTCGATCCGGTGGAAGACGCGGCCGTTCCGCGGCATGCCGTCCACCATGTCGTAGACCCGAATATGCTGGGGATCGTCCGAGAACATGCGCCCGGTATCCGCGACATAAAGGAGCTGCTCGTCGGGAGAGAAGACGAGCCCGTTCGGGCAGTTCATGTCGTCGACGGCAACCCGAATCTCGCGCGTGGCGGGATCGACCCGGTAGACGACGCAAGGGTTTTCCTGCTCGCCGCGGTAGCCCTCATAATCGGTCAGGATCCCGTAATGAGGATCACTGAACCAGATCGTTCCGTCCGCCGCCACGACCACATCGTTCGGGGAATTGAGGGGCCGCCCCTCGAAACTGTCGGCGACCACGGTGATCGACCCATCATGCTCGGTGCGCGTCACACGCCGCGCGCCGTGCTCGCAGGAGAGGAGCCGCCCCTCACGGTCGCGCGTATGCCCGTTCGCGTAGTTCGAGGGCTGCCGGTAGGTCGAGATCCCGACCCCGGGCGTCCAGCGCAGGATACGGTTGTTCGGGATGTCAGAGAAAAGCAGGCAACCCGCATCCCCGAACCAGACCGGCCCCTCGACCCAGTCGAAGCCGCTGGCGATCTGCTTCACCGGCGCATTGAACAGGACGAACCTGGCGAATTCCTTCTCGATGATCTCGAAATGCTCCACGGGATCCCCTCCGATCTGTTGCTGTTCGTATGCGTCACGAAAGACCCGGCACCGCCATCTGGCTGCCCGCGGGCCGGGTCACGAGATGCTCGTCCGGATAGTCACGCAGGCTCTGCATGAAGGCGGGCACGTCCGCCTCGAACAACGCACGGCAGAGGCCGCTGACGAGCCGCGGGATGCCGTAGCGCATTCCCATGACTCCATTGCACAGCGGACCTACGCTCAACATGGTCGAGATGGTGAAGAGATGGATGCGCCCAAGTACCGGGCAGGCGCCGGGGGTCTTCTCCTGCAACTCGAAGGACGGGCCGGTATAGGGGGCCGACAGGAGTCCGGTGTCTTCCTCGCCCTCGGGGGGTGTGAATCGGTCACGCCAGAGCGCCACCTCGCGCCAGACGCCGGCGAGTTCCGGGCGCAGGCTGATGTCGGTGCGGTAGCCGGTGCCGAGCAGCAGGTGGTCGAACTGCCAGTTTCGTCCGTCCTTAAGTTCTACCTGGATCGCATCCCCCGCGACTTCGGCGCGCGCAATGGCGGCATCATAGTGCAGCGCGAAGTTCGGGTGTCGATGCACATGGTCATAGGTTTCCTGCGTCGGCAGCCCGCGGTGACGCAGCATCTCGCGGGTGAAGCGATAACGGTCGAGAGACGGAAGCTCGGCGAAGTTCCGCATGTAACCCGGAAAGTTTGCCCAGAACAGGATCTCCTTGCGCGCCAGTTCGGACTGTCGCACGAGCATGTCGACCGAGGCAGGTCCCTCGCGCAGCACACTGACCGCCCAGTCGAAGCTCGACGAGGCGCCCCCGATAACCCCGACGCGCTTGCCGGCGAGCATCGAGAGGTCGAGGACCTCTCCACTGTGGGTCCAGCGCTCCCGGGGCAGACGCGCGATAATCTCAGGCACGGCGAAGCCACCCCCTCCCGATATCCCGGTCGCGAGCACGAGGCGGCTGGTGGTGATCCGCCCCGGGCCCTCCCGAGTCTCGAGGTCGAGCTGGACGCCGTTCGGAGCTTCCGAGACGTGCACGAGCCGGGTCTCGTTCTCGACCGGAATTTCCATTACTGAACGCAGCCACCCGACATAGTCCATCCAGGCCCTCCGCTCGATCCGGTCGAGCGCGTTCCAGCTCTCGGTGCCGAACGAGGCCTCGTGCCAGGCGCGGTAAGTGAGGCTCGGCAGCCCGAATTCGGGACCGGCAAGTTGCTTGGGCGATCGCAGCGTGCGCATCCGGGCATAGGTGAGCCAGGGCCCCTCCATCCCTTCGGGTGCCGCGTCAATAACCCTGACCCGGTCCACCCCGCGGAGCTTCAGCCCGATCGCCGTACAGATCCCGCCGTAGCCGCCGCCGACGATTACGACATTCTCCATCGGCTTGCCGTCCGGACCCGCATGTGGCGGCAGCCATGGCGTCTGCGGCAGCTCGAGTAAGGCCATCTCGCGCGCAATCTGGTCCCGCAGGGCCGCAAGAGCCGCGGGTGCCGGCCGCGCACCGTCAACCGGCGCAGGCACAGGGGCGGGCGAAGTCATCTGGTCGTCTCCTTGCAGGGAATGTGCCGTCGCGGGCTTTTCACCCGATCTCCGGCTTGCGCGCGATCCATCCGCCGTCCGCCTCGAGTGCGACGGCGAGATCGATGAGGCGCTGTTCGTCCATGTACCGACCCACCAGCTGAACCCCGACCGGCATCCCTTTCGCCGTGAAGCCCGCGGGGGCCGAAAGCGCGGGGTGGCCCGTGAGATTGAAGGGATAGAGGAAGCCCGCCCAGTGGGCGTAGAAACCGGTCTCGATCGATCCGCCGGCATCGAGGCCAACGGCGGGTCCGGTCATCGTCGGCGTGGCGATGACGTCGACGCTCTCGAAAAGGCGCTCGACATCGCGGTACAGCCGGGTCCGGCGGTCCGAGGCACGCTGCCAGTCGGCGGCGCTGTAGCCCTGCCCGCGATGGACGCTCGTCACGAGCGAAGGCGTCATCTTCGTCTCCGGCGCATCCGCGAGGACGGAAAGTCGAGCCGCATGTGCAGTGGTCGCGATCACCACGTAGTAATCGAAGACATCATCGAAGATGTCCGTGAGGAGCTCCGTCACCACGGCGCCCCGTTCGGCCAGCAGGTCGAGCGCGCCACGCGTCAGCGCCGCAGTCTCGACCTCTGCCTCGACTGATCCGAACCGGCCGATCCACCCGATCCGGAGCCCGTCGAACCGATCGGGCGTGGGACGCGGCAAGAAGGGGCCCGTCGCGCTCGAATAGGGATCCGCCGTATGCGGCCCAGCGAGCGCCGCCAACATTGGCGCGAGGTCACGGGCCGACCGGGTCATCGGCCCGACAAAGGCGTGGTTCGAGAAGGAATCCGGGTACTGCTCGAACGGAATGCGCCCCAGCCCGGCCTTCAGCCCCGAGACGCCCGTGCAGGCGGCGGGGCAGCGGATCGACCCGCCGCCATCCGTTCCGAGGGCGATGGGGGCGACACCCGCCGCAAGCGCAGCGCTCGCGCCACCGCTCGAGCCACCTGGTGTGAGCGCGAGGTCCCAGGGGTTGCGCGTGACGCCGGTGTGTGGCGAGTCGGTCAGGACCTTGTGCGCAAACTCGGGCAAGGTCGTCGTCCCAATCGGGATCGCGCCAGCCTGCCGCAGCCGCGCGGTCACGGCGGCATCGGCCGCCGAATGGGCCGGGAGGGAAGCGATCGAGCCGTTGAACATGGGCACGCCCGCGAGCGCCACATTGTCCTTAATCGTCGCGGGGATTCCGTGGAGCGGCCCGAGCGGCTCGCCCCGCATGACCGCCGCCTCCGCCGCGCGCGCATCCGACATCGCCTTGTCGAAGAATGGCGTGACGAAGAGATTCAGCACGGGATCCAGGCGTTCGGCGCGGCGGATCACCGCTTCCATCAGCTCGACAGGCGACAGGGCGCGGTGCGCGATGAGGGGCGCGAGTTCGGAGGCGCTCCGGAAGCACAGATCGTCGTCCTCGAATGCGTCGGACATGGCGGGCACCTACCGATCTGCCGTGGAGAGAGAGGTGCCCGTTTCACGATCGAAAACCTGCAGCCGTGCCGTGCCGGGCTGGAGCCGCACCTGCTCGCCCACGACCACCGTCTGGTCGTTCGCGGCCCGAAGGACGAGTTCGCTGTCTCCCACCCGGACGCCGACCTGCTGCTCCGAGCCAAGGGGAGAGAGGAGCTCGACCCGTGCCGCGATCTCGCCGGTAGACGACAGCGCCAGATCCTCGGGACGGATGCCCAGCACCACCGCGCGCCCCGCATCGGCCTCGCGCACCTTGGGCGGCAGCGCGACCCGCAAGTCACCACGCACGAAGACGAGGCCGTGCGCACCGCGCTCAATCTGGCCCTCGATCGTGTTGATCTGCGGCCGCCCAAGGAAGGACGCGACATAGAGGTTTCGCGGCCGGTGGTAGATGTCGTTCGGGCTGCCCATGTCCTGGATCCGGCCGTCGCGCATGACGACGATCCGGTCGGCCATAGTCATGGCCTCCTCCTGATCGTGCGTCACGTAGACGAAGGTGGCCTTCATCGTCTGGTGCAGCCGCTTGATCAGCGAGCGCATGGTCACGCGGAGCGCGGCGTCGAGGTTCGACAGGGGCTCGTCCATCAGAAAGACGCTCGGCTCGCGGACAATGGCTCGGCCGAGCGCCACCCGCTGGCGCTGACCGCCGCTGAGTGCGGCCGGGCGGCGCTGCAGCAGATGCGCGATCTCGAGTTGCTCGGCGACCTCGCCAACGCGGCGGCGGATCTCGGCATCCGCCATCCGCCGCAGTCGCAGGCTGAAGGCGATGTTCTCGAAGATAGTCTTTTGCGGGTAGAGCGCGTAGCTCTGGAACACCATCGCGATTTCGCGCTTGTGCGGCGGCACCGCGTTCATCAGTCGGTCGCCGAAATAGAGCTCGCCGCCCGAGATCTCCTCGAGCCCGGCAATCATGTTGAGCGTGGTGGTCTTGCCGCAGCCCGAGGGCCCTAGCAGCGTGAGGAATTCGTTGCTCTCGATATCGAGGTCTAGACCGTCGACCACCGTCGTTTCGCCGAAGCGCTTAACGAGTTTCCGGCAGGAAATGCGCGTCATGATCAGCCTTTCACGGCACCAGCCGTCAGGCCGGATACGATGTAGCGTTCGAAAAGCACCGCCACGATGACGGGCGGAACGATCGCCATCACGCCCGCGGCATTCACGAAGGAGAAGTTGACGGTGAAATCGAGGATGAAACCCGAGATCACGATCGGCAAGGTTTGCGAGGCGATGTCGCGGGTAAGGAGGAGCGCGAACAGGAACTCGTTCCAGCTCGTCAGCAGGGCGAACATCAGCGAAGCCACAACCGCCGGCATCGAGAGCGGCAGGAAGACGTGCCAGAGAACGCCCAGATGCGTGCAGCCGTCGATTCGCGCCGCCTTGTAAAGTTCGCGCGGCAACGATTCGAAATAGCTCATCAGGATGAACGTGGTGAAGGGAACGGTGATCACGAGATAGGTGAGGATGAGCCCCGACTTCGTATTTAGCATCCCGAACTGCCGCATCAGCAGGAACAGGGGCACGATGAGCGCGATGTCCGGGATCACCCGAGTCATCAGGATGGAGTAGAATGCGGTATTGCGCCCGCGGAACCGGATCTGCGCGATCGCATACCCCGCGGTGGCTGCGAGCAGCACATTCAGAACGGCGACCCAGCCGCCCACGACCATGCTGTTGACCATTGACGGAATGAGGTTCTGCGCAGTCGAGGGCACGAAATTGCCTGAGGTCGCCGGATCGGCGCCCGTGCGAACCTGCGCGCTCACGTTGCCCGCGTTCGCGATCGCCCGGTAGTTGACGAGCGATGGTTCCTGCGGAAGGAGCGTGGCCGGCACGGCGGTCACATGCGCCTCCGGCTCAAGCGAGGTCTTGGCCAGCCAGTAGACCGGACCCACCACGTAGAAGAGGAAGACCGCGCTGCAGAGCGCGATGAGCACGCTCGACATCAGGCTCCGGCGCGGGGCCGGTTCGCCGCTCATGCCCGGTCCCCCCGGTCACGCCCGGCCAGAAGGATAATCGTGCCGACTATGATCGTGATGAGCGCCATGATGTAGGCGAGCGCCGATCCCTCACCGAAACGGAGGCTGCGGAAGGTGCGCATATAGATTTCCCAGGAGAGGACGGTCGAGGCATTGCCGGGCCCGCCCTGAGTCAGCAGCATGAAAAGGTCGAAATGCCGGATCGCGATCATGGCGTCATAGAGGAGCACAAGGATGATGCCGGGACGAAGCGCGGGCAGCGTGATGTGCCAGAACCGCTGGAGCGCGTTCGCGCCGTCGATCTTCGCGGCCTTGTAGAGCTCCGCGGAGATGCTCTTCATTGTCACGAGAAGCAGGATCGCGGCGAGCGGCATCTGCTTCCAGATCGAGGCATTGGCGATCAGGAGCAGGGTCTTGTTCGGATCCGCAAGCCAGATCTGATAGGTGTCGATGAGCCCCACGGACTTCAGCAGGCTGTTCAGCACCCCATAGTTCGGATCATAGATCCACTTCCACATCAGCCCGTTGACGACGCTCGGCGTCGCCCAGGGCACAAGGAGAAGGATCGCGAGGATACGCCGCCCTCGGAACACCTCGTTGAGGAGGAGCGCCGCTGCGAGACCCGCGAGCAGCGTCCCCACAACAGTGACAACCCCGTATATCGCGGTCTGCTTCAGCGCGTGATGGATGGCCGGATCACCGAGGAGGTTGATGTAGTTCTGCAGCCCCACGAAGGGCCTGACCGCCGGCCGCGCCAGGTTCACCTGGTAGAAACTCGTCACCAGCGAATAGAGGATCGGATAGATCGCGACGGCAAGGAGCACGGCGGCGAGTGGCGCGATCATCAGCCAGGCAGTCATCGTGTCTGACGAACGCATGTGCCGCGCCTGACGCGCGCCGGGTGTTTCAGTGGGGCGGGAGGGATCGGTCATGGTCATGGGTTTCCGGCCGGCCGCCGCGGGGATGAACCCGCGGCGGCACGCGCGCATCAGCTATACTGTGCCTTGAGGTCGTCCCAGGAATCGCCGCTTGCGGCGAGCCCGTCCTCTGGCGTGACCTGCCGCAGGAAGATCGACTGCCAGGAGCGGTTGTTCACGTCATTCCACTCGCCAAACCAGGGGGAGATGACGTCCTTCTTCACCGCCAGCTCGCGCTGAGCCAGCACGACGTCGCTCCCGCCCGCCCATTCCTCGTAGAAAGCGGCAACCTCAGGGTCGAGCATGAGGGAGTTGGTGCAGAACGGTACGCCTACGTCGAGGATCAGCGCCTTCTGGAACACGTACGTGTCGTCCACCTTGCCGCCGAACCATTCCATCAACTTCATGACGGCCGCTTCGCGCTCGGGCGTCGAGCGCGCGCGCGGGGTGAGCCCGTAGTAGCGGACCCAGCCACAGGTCTTGTTGCCTGCGCCCTCGCCCTCGCCCGCCGGCATGAGGGCCATGCGGAAGGGACCAGCCGCCGAGGACTGCGCCGGATCGTTCAGCACCCGGATGCGATAGGAAGGCAGGATGGCAAATGCGGCAGCGCCCGACCCGAAAGCCTTGAGGACGTCGATCTCCTGCGTTGTCACGGCGCCCGGCGAGACGACCCCGTGCTCGTGGATCGCATCTGTCAGGAACCGCGCGGCGGAGAGCGTGCCGTTTGCAGGGTCGCGCAACGTCGAATTGCCGTCAGAATCTGTGTAGGTGCCGCCGAAGGAATAAACGAAGGCGCCAAGCACTTCGATCAGCCAGGCATCCGCTGTCAGCGGAACCATCAGCGGATAGTCCGAGAGCCCCTTCTCTTTGATCGCCTTTGCCTGCTCGATCACCTCGGCCCAAGTCGTGGGTGGCGCGTCGAAACCGGCCTGTGCGAGCATGTCGCGGTTGTAGAAGAAGGCCATATGGTCCGTGTAGTAGACCATGCCGTACTGACGGCCCGCGTAGGTCATGGCGTCGATGCAGTAGGGCTTCAGATCGTCGTTATAACCCATCAGCTGCGGCTGATCGTCGATCGGGACAATCCAGCCTGCATCGGCGAATTCGGGCGTCCATGCATCGTTCATCCAGATCAGATCCATGTCCTCGCCCGACACGAACTTCGTGACCAGCGACGAGCGGAACTGCGCTCCAGGGAAGTTCTCATAGGCGATCCCGATGCCCGTGGCCTCCTCGAAGGCCTCGATATGGGCCATGGTCTGATCAACGGCGGCGGACCAGGCGGCATACCCCAGCGTGATGTTCGGCTGGGCAAGGGCGCGCTGGCCCGCCGAGCCGAGCAGAACCGCAGCCGCGCTGGTACCCATGCCCGCGAGGAGGGTTCTCCGATCGAAGTCTGTTTTGCCCATGTGAGGCTCCCTGGTGGATGTTTGCGTCGCTGTCTCGCTTGGTCGCGAGCTTGGTCCGGAACGGTATCACTGGCGGAGCTTAGCGGCTGATTCGGGCACTAGTCAACCAACCGATTGGTTGATTGTGAACGAAGGGTGACGAGAGATTCTTCGCTGGCGCGGGAGCGCGCAATCCTGCAACCGACTGTATGCAATGAAGATATCCCTGTCGCAGTGTGGCTTGGGTTCACACTCTCCTGTGCGATACTGTATCAGTACAGCTTGCCATTTGATGATTCGAGCGGCAGCAAGACGACATCGGGACCGGAAGGGGCGACGTGACAGACAGAGGAAAGCCGCGCCCGCCGCGCCGAACTAGAGCCGGCCATACGATCTCCGCAACGCGCAGTGCATCGCGGGCGGGCGGACAGCGTGACGCGGAGCGCACTCGCCGCAACCTGCTCGACGCCGCCTACCGCGAATTCTCGTCCTCGGGCTTCCACGGCGCGAGCATCGATGCGATCTGCCGGCGCGCGGGCGTGAGCAAACAGATGCTGTTCCATCATTTCGGCTCCAAGGAGCGGATCTACCTTGCGGTCTTGGAAAAGGCCTACGAGGCCTCGCGGGCGCATGACCCCGAGATCGACCTCGACCGGCTCACGCCCGTAGAAGCAATCAGGCATCTCGTAGAGGCTTCGTTCGACCACGTGCGCAGTCAGCGTGCCTTCGTCCGGCTGCTCTCGGACGAGAACAACAACAAGGGGAGGCACATCCGCCAGCTGCCCCAGCTTCGCGCCATCTATGCGCCGCTGATCGGGCGCATACAGGAGGTGCTCGACCGCGGCGCGGCCGAGGGCCTGTTTCGCCCCGGTGTCGACCCGAAACAGCTCTACGTCTCAATCAGCGCGCTATCGTTCTTCTACTTCTCGAACCTCTACACGCTGCAGGCCGCGCTCGACCTCGACATGGAGGACGCGGCCCGTCAGGACGCCTGGCGCGCGCATATCGTCGACCTCATCGTGAGGGCCATTAAGCCCGACCATTGCAGCGACCCAGCTTGATCCTCAGGGATGACGCCATCAGGCCGTCCGCCGCTCGACTGCATCCTCCACCTTCACGGGACGCGCGCCGTGATTGATTCCGACGCTTAGATGCAACGACTCGCCGCGCGGGGGCGAGACGCTGACGAGAAGGACTGGTTGAATATCACATTGAACCAGTCGACAGGTACGACGACTCCGTTGATGTTGTCGCGGCCCTGCGGCGTCTGCATCCAGCTGTTCGGCGCCAGAGTCCATTGTGCTGAAATCAGTGGGCCAATCGCCACCATGACGGCCGGGAAGAAGTGCAGACCGGCTCCGACCCTGTTCCAGCCGAATAACATCACGCCAAGAGAGCCGGCTTCCAGGCATACCGCCGTCAGAACCTCAGGAGCGTCTGCGCATCACCCCGACGCTCTTCCAGACAGACGCCCATATGCGGTCGCTTGTCGAAGCGCTTTTGGAAGTCGGCAGCGACCTGGGCTGGGCCGCCTCAAGACGAGCCGCCTGATATCCCTTTGACTCTGGAGATCCTGGTGCCCCGGAGTGTTCTGACCGCCAATCGCCTCACCGACGGCGTCGTCGTGGGGCTCGGTGCCTCGCAAGGCTGGGCGGAGCAGCGTTATGAAGCGTCGCCCCCGACGAGGCCACTGTGCCGGCTGCTATCGAACCCCTCCAGCAGCGCGATGCCAATGTCGCGGTCTCTACTCGAGCCGTCCCCGTCCATGTCGTCGACGACAGGCCGGTTCCGAAGGCCCAGCGCGAGCGTCTTCGCCGCGTGGGCCCGAGACTACGACCGATCTCGCCGCGGCACCCTCGAACGAACGGTGGGCCTCAGGATCCTTGCCGGAACCGCCTTCAGCCACCTTCACCTCTCCATTTGCCGGGATCTATCGCTATCGAGTATGATCGGCTGTTCCTGCGCGACCGCGTCGAACAGTTCCGCAGCCGAGTCAACGGACGCTTGTCGGGAGAGCACAGCGAGGACGAGTTCAAGCCCTTCCGCCTGATGAAGGGGTTTGTCTTCAGCTTCACGGCGACATGCTGCATGTACCGTTTCCCTACCAGTGGCGGGTGCCAGCCAGACCGGCACCACACTCCCTGACCTTGTGGTCGGTGAGCCCTTCGCGCATGTCCAGGACTACCAGCCTAAAGGCCAAGGGGCCGTGTGGTACGGTTTCCAATCCCCCGATCACCAAGGTGAGGAGGATGGTTTGCTGGGGCGAACCGCCCATAATGCTGGGCGACCATCCACGCTGATCATCTGGGCCGAGAAGCAGGGCATAGCCCTGAACCACATCCAGCCCGGGAAGCAACAGCAGAACGCTTGCGTCAAGCGTTACAACAGGGCGGCCCGGCATGAACGGCTGGACCTCTACATCTTTGAAACCATCGAGGAAGCTCAGGAGAGCACAACGGACTGGCTATGCACTTACAACAATGAGCGGCCCAACATTGGCATAAACAGCGCCCCACCCGCTAAAAAACTGAATATGGGTGCTTGAATTCTAATTCTTCGCCCCATTAAAATGGGGAGCATTTTCTGTGCAGGTCGGAAATGTCGCTGAATAGTATAGTCTGTAGAATACGTTATACGTTACCGCCCTCATTTCAAGCGGTTGTGTACGGAAGAGCGCGGACCCCTCGGGATGCCTGCCGGCCTGGGTCAGTTGAACATGCCCGCCCATGTGAGAGGGAACGACCGAGCGCCGGGGCAAAGGTAGCGATCACGAGGATGGTTATAGGGGCGAAGTCTGGCAGGAGGGTCTCTTTGGCCGGTCTGGAGCGCGGTCCGGTTGATGATGCTTGAGGCGCGAAAAGGCAGGTCCCGTAGGGCATCCTCACTGTCGTGATCGGGTGATTCAGGGCGGTTGTGAAGCAGGACTGGATCGGGTCCATCCGAAATCGAGGGCGATCGGCAGGGCGGCAGGCATCCCCATGAGGGCGACGATGATCGCCATGCGCTGCGACCTGCGCCACACCGAGCACCGCCGGTTGCACGGTTTTCGATCACCCAGCCGCCCCAAGCGCTCAGGGTGAGCCGATAGTGGCGCCCGGAGGCCCGCTCGGTGGAGAACCCGCAGGGTGACCGTACCCACGTCACCGATGACGCGCGGCGATCACCTCGACCTCGACGCTGAACTCCTCGCGGGTGAAGCCCGAGACGATCATCAGCGTGGATGCGGGGAACGGCGGCGAGAACCGCCGGTCGCGCACGTCCATATAGGGCCGCATATGGACCCTGTCGGTCACATAGGCATTGATACGTACGACATCGGCAAGGCTCATGCCGGCAGCCTGCAGGACCTTCTCTATGTTATCGAAGCAAAGCGCAGCCTGTGCGCCGGCGTCTTCGGGAACCTGCGCGTCCGGGCTGACGCCGAGTTGACCAGAGCAGAACACGATGTCCGCACCACTGCGCACCACCACACCGTGGCTATAGGCCGCAAATGGCGGCGGCATGTTCTCGGGGGCGAGGTGCCCCAAAGCGGAAGGCCCTCTCTTCATCACCGCGCTCCTCGATCCGTGTAGTTTTTCCCGAAGGTACACAGCCACCTACCGGGCATACAGCCGGTCAAGCCTGATGGCACGCCCGATCAAGAGCAGCGCAATCACCGTGAACAAGATGAGCAGGGCAGAGATCGCATGGGCGGTCGGCTCCAGGCTGAAGCTCGAATCCGCGTAGATCCTGACCGGGAGCGTCGTGAGGCGCGGGGTCGTCAGAAATGCGGTGACGGTCACTTCGCCAAAGCTGAGCAGGAAGCCTACCATGCCGGCAGCGAACAGACCCGGCGCGAGGGCAGGCAGGCTGACGAGCATGAACCTACGCACCGCCCCCGCGCCGAGGCTCGCTGCGGCTTCTTCCTGGCTGCGGTCGAGCGTCATGACCGACGCTGTCAGCAAAGTGATCGCAAACGGCAGGATCACGACGACATGGATCCCCATCAGGCCGATGAAGGGTGGGATCGCGAAGTAGATCTGAAGCAGGCGCAACATGCCCACGGCGATTGCCACGCCCGGCAGCGAGAGTGGCAGGAGCCAGAACACCATCAGTGCAGATCTGCCACGGAACGGATAGCGGGCGACCGCGAAGGCCGCCGGCAATGCGATCAGCAGAGCAGCCGTCATCGACGCCAGGGCAAGCTTCACGGACACCCAGAACGATTCCGCATAGAGCCCGCCCCAGAGTACCGCCTCATACCAGCGCCAAGTGAAGCCCCGGAAGCCCGATGCCGTGGCCTGGGGGACGTCGTTGAAGCTCTGGATGCACACGAGGAGGAGGGGCAGCAACAGCAATCCGAGTGCGCAGAGCAGCAGGAGCCAGGATATCGGGCGGCCGACGAGCTCGATGATTGCCACGATGCTGCGTGGCAGCGTGACGGGGGTTGTCACCCGCCTCCCGTCCCAGGGCATCAGGCGACCGATCAGGTAGGCAATCAGAACAGTGAATCCGAGGCCGATTACCGTCATCACCAGCGCCAGCGCAGAGGCCATCGGAGCGTTCAGGTAGATCATCGCTTCCTGGACGACGAGCATCCCCGTCGTCCACACCTTCTTGCCGCCGAGCAAGGTCGCGGACACATAGGCCGTGGTCGACATCAGGAAGACCATGACGATCCCGGCCCTCAACCCGGGGAGGGAGAGCGGCAGATCGACGGTCAGGAAACGCACCGCGGGAGAGGCGCCGAGGCTTTGCGCCGCCTCATGGACGCGCGGCGAGGTGTTCTGCAGGCTGTCATAGAGCGCGAGCACCATGAACGGCATGAAGACCTGCGTGAGCGCCACGGCAACAGCGCCATGGGTAAAGAGCATGCTGCGGGCAGGCGGCAGCCCGACCAGGCCGCCGACCATGTTGAGCACACCTTCGGGAGCCAGCAGCAGAATGATGCCCAGCGAACGGATCACGACGTTGGTGAGGAGCGGGATCAGGATGACCGAGAATGCAAGCGGCCGCCACCTGGTCGGCATGCGAGCCAACCAGCAGGCGAGCGGATAGGAGAGCAGAATGGTGATACCCGTGACCGCAAGGCCGAGCAGCACCGTCTCCGCGATAATGTTCAGGTAGAAGGTGTCCGTCACGATCGTCGTGAACTGCACGAGCGAAGGTGCCTGGAACAGCGGCGCGAACGGATCGGTATCGGCGTTGAGCGAAAGCACGCCAACGACGAACATCGGGGCAGCGAAGGCGAGCAGCAGCCACAGGGTGGCCGGCGCTGCAAGCGCCGGCCCGATCCATCGGTTCATCACATGATCTCGCGATCGAAGCGCGCCTGCCAGCGGTTGAGATTCGCGTTGATGACATCCCAGTCGAAGTCGACCAGCCGGTCGACCTGCTCGTTCAGCACCAGCTTGGGCGCGAGGTCGGCCGGAACGTCCAGGTTTCTGACCGTGGGAGAATAATAAAGCTCACGCGCATAGGCGAGCATGCACTCGGGGCTGAGATGGAGGTTGACCCACTCCTCGGCAAGCTTCTGGTTCCGGGTGCCCTCGGTGATGCAGGCGACGTTCATCGCAACCGCCTGACCTTCGACGGGATCGGCGATCTCGATGTTGGGGTTGCGCGTCTCGGCATAAGTGCGGGTGAAGCTGCCGAACTCCACCGACATGTCGCAGATACCCTGATCGAACATCTCGAAGAGTTGAGCCTGACTCGCCTGGATCGCCGGGAAGGGGGTCAGCTCCTTCATCTTCTCGAATGCGATGTCGATGTTGTTCTCGTCGCCGCCCCAGGTGCGCGCGGTCATGGTCAGGGCCGCGATCCCTTCGGTGCCGCTCAGGACCGGCCAGGCGATGCGCCCCTTCCACTCGGGGTTCCACATGTCCTTCCACGAGGTCACCGGAGCGGAGGCCTTCCGCTTGTCGTAGACGATCGTGCAGGGATTGAAAGCGACACCGTAGCCGCCGAGACGCGCGATCGGATAGAGATTCTCGAAGTTCTCGACCGCCGGGGTTGGCGCCTGGGTCACGCCGGCCTGCATCGCCTGGCGGCTTTCGAAGATATTGAGGTAGACGACATCGAAGCTCGGGCGTCCGCGTTCGGCATAGGCCCGCGCGCGCCGCTCAACGGTACCGCCGAGCACATAGTTGATCTTGCAGCCGTACTTCTCGACCAGGGGCTTTTCGACATATTCCTTGACGAGGCGCTCCTGGGCGCCGCCCCACACCCCGACAACCAGCTCGTCACCGGGCTTGGGCTGTGCAATCGCCGGTCGAACGAAATGGTAGGGAGCGGCCAGTCCGGCGGCTCCGAGGATCAGCTTGTTGAACGTGCGACGCGAAACGGACACGGCATTGGCTCCTTATGCGAACCTGATGAAGCTTGTTCCGCCGGGAAGGGTCTGAATCCTGCATGCCGTCCCGACGGGAGGCGGCGACAGTTCCGACGGCACGACGAGTCTGATCACGCCCGCGTCGGTCGCCACATCGACTTCGAATGTATCGCCGAGATAACCTATCGTTTCGATGGTACCGAAGGCCGACAGCGGCCCCTCGTCATCGGATATTCGCAGCCGCGATGCGCGAAGCACCAGCCGGTCGGCCCCCTCGGGAGCCCCCTGGCATTCAAGGCCGGGCGCATGGAACACGCCATTGCTGCTTGAGCCGCTGATGACCGTGCGCGCCCCCAGGAACGCCGCAGTGAACGGCGACGCGGGGTTGTCGCAAAGCTGCTCCGGCTTGCCGGTTTCCGCGATCGTGCCCTTGTTCATCACCACGATCCGGTCGGACATGGCCAGCGCCTCCTGCTGGTCATGGGTCACGAAGATTGTAGTGATCCCAAGGCGCTGCTGGAGACTGCGTATCTCGGTCCGCATATCGGCGCGCAGGTTGGCGTCGAGATTGGAGAGCGGCTCGTCCAGCAGAAGCACCTCGGGTTCGATGACCAAGGCGCGGGCGAGTGCCACGCGCTGCTGCTGACCGCCGGAGAGCTGGCCAGGATATCGGGCATGGAGCTCGTCGAGACCAACCGTCTTGAGCGCGGCGCGCGCGCGCTCTCGGGTTATCGCTGTCGGGGTATTCCGCATGCGAAGACCGAATCCGACATTGTCGAGCACCGTCAGATGGGGAAACAGAGCGTAGGACTGGAAGACGATGCCGATATTGCGCTTGTGCACAGGCTTGGCCGTGATGTCCTCGCCGCTCAGGATAATGCTGCCAGAACTGGGGCGCACGAAGCCTGCGATCATGCGCAGCGTGGTGGTCTTGCCGCATCCCGAGGGTCCCAGAAGCGAGACGAGCTCGCCCTTCTCAACGGAAATGTCGATGCCGCTGACCGCCCGCGTATCCCCATACATGGCCGTTACGTTGTCGAGGCGGAGGTAGGATTTATGCGACATGCACAACGTCCTGATATGAAACCGACCGGGTCAGCCGTAGATTGGTGAGGCGGTCTGCAACCACCAGACTCACCGAGTACCAACCGCGGTGGCCGGGGCCTGAGCCTCGCTGTTGTAGGCCGTCCTGCCTGTCAGCCGCTCCATAGGGAAATCTATGACCTCACGGAAGAGCCTGACCAGCCCCTCCGCGCATCGCTCCACCACCGCTTTGCCCCGACCCGCGTCAGCGAGGGCAGCGTTTCCGCACGCGCCCCAGTGCTGCAAGTCCTGAGTTTGCCAGCCATAACCGACACCTGCCCCCTCGGGCATCAGCAGGAGGCCTTCGCGCTCCATCTCCACGGAAACCGGGACGAAATCCTGGGCATACTGCATGTCGACCCGATCGCCGTGCAGGTGCAGCATCACGCTGGTTTCCATCTCCCCGCCGTGTATCCCATGCTTCATCTCATGGTCGCTGAACAGATCGGAGAGGTCGGTTCCGCTGTAGACCCAGCTGCTGACGGCAAACATGTCGAGCTTGATCCTAAGCTCGCGGCACAGGATTTCCATGACCTGCGGCTGCCCGCCATGGGAGTTCACGAAGACGATCTTGCGGCAGCCCGCGCCGTGGACGCTCTCGGCGATCTCGTACCAGACACGGTAGAGGGTTTCATGGCTGAGTGTGAGCGTGCCGGGAAACGCTGCATGCTCGACCGACCGACCGACTGACTGCATGGGCAGGATCAGGACCGGCATGTCGAGGGGCATCAACTGCGCAGACCGGTCGAGGATCCCTGCGCTGATTGCGGAATCAACGCACACTGGCAGATGAGGGCCATGCTGCTCCACGGCAGCGACCGGAAGGACCGCCACGACCCCGGACAAGTCCATCTCGGCGAAATCCTTGACCGTGTGGTCCCACCACCAGTGCGATTTCAGTGCCATGGAGCTACTCCCCAACCTATGTACCAGACCGCGCCACCGCAGCCAGCTCGGCCTTGGCGATCTTGCCCGTGGGCGTCATCGGCATAACGTCTATGGCGCGTATCTCGAGATGGCTCAGATCATGCAAAACCTTGCGGGCCAGCGAGGCCTTGAGGGCATCGGGATCGATAGTGCCTACGGCTTCGACGAAAGCGACGGGACGATTGACCAGCTCCGGATGTGGAACCCCGACCACCGCCGCTCCGCGGATGCCGTCGTGGGCGCAAAGGGCCTCCTCGACATCTCGCGGGTACCACTCCTCCGCGCCGACGGTGATGAGCTCGGAGCGCCGCCCCCGCACCGTCACGTAGCCGTCTTCATCCATCATTCCAATATCACCGGTCCACAGCCATCCGTCGCGAAGCGCGCGCTCGGTCTGCTCGGGCCTGTTCCAATATCCGGACATGTAGCCGCCGCGAATGGCGATCTCGCCGACCGCATGTGTCGGGACCTCCCGGCCGCTGGCGTCGAGAATGCGAACCTCCTTGTCGGGGAGCGGCATGCCGACGCGCCGGGTTTCAAGATCGTCGGTGCGGATTTCCGGTAGGCCGAGGGCGACAAAACCACCCAGTTCCGACTGACCGAAGCTTTCAACCAGCGGGATATTCAACTCGCCTTGGAAGGATGCCTTGAGCTGCGGCGAGACGGGACCACCCCCGGACAGTCCCAGCCGCAGGCGCCCAGGCAACCTGCCGCGCCTGACCGACGCCGTGACCAGGTCCTGCAGGATCGGAGGGTTGGCCACGAGCATTGTGGCCCCCCGCATATCGATCGCGTCATAGCCTGTGTCCGCGGTCCATCGTGACATCACGTTTATGGCTGCGCCGCGCGACAGTTGCGGGAGCAGGTTCGCCACCAACTGGTAGGAGCTCGACAGCGCGGACGGCCCGAACGATACATCGTCGCTGCCGATACGCAAACGTTCGGCAATGCAGCGCGAGGCGCGCACGGTGGGTTCGTGGGCGAGGCATGCTCCCTTCGGTTTGCCCGTGGTGCCCGAGGTATAGGAAAGATGCGCGATGGCTGTCTCGTCCCCCGGATCGGGTGGCGGGGGAAGGGAGGCCGCCATGAGCTCCGGCAGGCTTTCCGCGCCGTCCTGAGGGCCGTCCATGCAGATCAGCGTACGGATCGAGCGCACCGTGGCCCGGGCCCTGCGAAGGGGCTCGATCATGTCATGGGTATAGATGACAGCGACGGGTTGGTGGTCAGCCAGATAGTATTCCAGATCGTCGGCCAGCCGAACATTCACCAGCGCTGCGATCGCGCCGATGCGCCAGCAACCAAGCATTGCGGTGAGATAGTCAAGCCCATTGTGCGCGAAGATGGTTACACGATCTCCTCTGCGCACTCCGTGATGATGAAGGGCGCCGGCCATACGCTCCATTTGCTCGACTGCCGCCGCATAGGTGAGCCCACGTGCCTTGTCGGCCCAGAAGAAGCACGGGCTCTCCGGTGTGCGGCTCGCGCCGGCCAGCAAGAGCGTGTGCATCAGCATGGCCTACCCCCCCTCTGAGCCTCTGTTCTGAGGCGATGAACGCCACCACTGAGTGCGGCTGGCTATATTGGAGGCTGACCGTATCTGCGGGCACCGGGATGACGTAGCGGTAAAAATCCCATACCCGATATTAGACGACGCTTATGCCGCGTCTGGATCGGTGAGGGGCGTATCACCATCCTTCAGGCCGCCGGACATCTCCGCGCTTTGCAGTGCACGGCCGAAGCCTTTAGCCGCACGCTTGACCAGATTTCTCAGCCAGCGATTGTGCGGGCTGAAATGTGCGCGCTCGTGCCACAGCATGTAGAGATGCATCTTTCCCAACTGCGGCGGTGCCTTGATCAGCCGCAGCTGCCCGGGCCGCGAGGCAGCGACTATTCGCTGCGCGTATGGCAGTGCAGTGGTGAACAGGAGATCGGTTTCCGCAAGAATGGCCGGGATCAACGAATACTCCGGCACCGACATGGCAATCCGGCGCTGCACGCCTAGCCTGTAAAGCTGTCCATCGATCGGGCTGAAAGCGGCGCTGCTGCCCGGTGTCGGCGATATGTGGTCGAGATCGAGATAGTTCTCCAGCGGAATGGGACCGGGGTCCGAATGAGAGTGATCCGCACGTGCCACGCAACCGATATCGCAGTGTAACAGTGCCGTTTGCCTGAGCGACGGTGTGGGTGAGGGCCAGTTGCCGATGACGATGTCTACCCGGCCAACCCCGAGCTCCTGAGTCAGATCGATGTGTTGCGAGGGAGAAAAGAAATCCACGGCAACGCGCGGCGCTTCCTGACGTATCATCTCGCCGATCGTCGGGATGAGAAAGATGCCGAAGCAGTTGACCGCGGTGACGCTTATCCGTGTCTCAAGCGCCTTGGGATCAAACTCTCCTGCCGGAGAAAGCGCGTCTGACAAGCTGCCCAGCATAGTCTCAAGGGAGCGACGGATCTCTTCGCCCCGTTCGGTCGTGACCAGGGCGTTGCCATTTCGCACCAACAGCCTGTCGCCAAATATGTCCCGCGCCCGCTTGAGATACTGGCTGACAGCCGGCTGGCTGTGCCCGACGATCACCGCAACACGCGACACATTCCTTTCTGTCAGCAGCAGATGCAGCGTGCGGAGCAACTTGATGTCGATGCTAGGATTCAGGTGTGAGAACATGGTTCGCCTCCTGAAGCGGGAGCAGCAGGGCATGATCGCAGAACCCTGCCGGGATGGCTTTCAACTGCCTTCGCCTAAGGCATTCAGCCAACTCTCACCATGCCGGCGCGTTATCAAGCCAGGACAGCGGCGCGCGCTGCACTTCATCAAGCACCTCGACCAGCCTGTCGGCGGCAAAATCGATCGTCATCCGGCCCTTCGCTGCGGTGGCGAGCGAGGCGTCACCTGCTGCGCCGTGAGCGTTGATGTCATGCATCTGCCAGCTAGGCTTGGCTCCTGACAGAGCGATATGACGGAAGTCCTGCTCGAATACCTCTGTAAGCGACGTAAACTTCCGGGCCATGGTCATGTCGACAAGATCAGGATGAAGCTCAAGCATGACGGATGTCTCCATATCGCCTGCGTGAATGCCATGCTTCATCTCGTGGTCGGTGTAGACACCGTCCGGCATACCGAAGCCAAACCAGTTAGCTGAAAAAACAAGCATGTTATGGCGAACGCGCAATTCGCGCGCGACGACATCCATCACGCTGACGTTGCCGCCATGGCTGTTGAGCAGGACGAGCTTGCGCACCCCGGCCTTGGCGACGCAGGCGCCGAGCTCACACCACGCCGAGGTCAGCGTCTCGACTGAGAGCGTTAGAGTTCCGGCATAGCGTGCATGTTCATTGCTCTTGCCGACCTGCTGGGTCGGAAGAAAAAGCGCCGTGCTCGTCTCAGGCAGTCGCTCGATGACCGCTTCGATCATGCCGTCCACGATGGCGGCGTCGACCACCAGGGGCAGATGCGGCCCGTGCTGCTCGATCGCGCCGACCGGCAGGACGGCGACGAGCTGCTCGCGATCCAGCCTGGAAAACTCTTCACTGCTGTAATGCGACCAGTACCGTTTCAAGCGCGATCTCCTCTCTTGCGTTTGCCGCCATCCTTAGCGCCATTTCCGTCGGAGTATAGAAGCCTGATACCGAAGAGGCACCCTGATGGGCGATCCGGATCTCCAGGTGCAGAGCGTCGCCGATGACTGATCAGCCCCACCCGAGTGATCCACTCTAAAAAGCAGCGCGACATCGAATCTTTGGCATTATAACAAATAATTGCAAGGATTATTGACTGAATCACAGTAATTCTCTTCGTCACTTTCTGCTTCAGCGCCTCCACGTTTTCTCAATCACTATTTCCATATCTGAGGATTTATGAGACTTTTATATTCAGTATTTCATCGTGGAAACGGGCGTTGAATCTTTCGCCGCATCCAATTTCCCAAGGCGACCCCGGTTCGATGTAAGCCGTTTTTGCGCCGACGGCGCCGATCCAGTCCCGAACGACCAGGGCGATGAACTCCGAGCCATTGTCGGAGCGGATGCCCTCGCGAATGTCCTCGTTGATTGCCGTGATCATGCCGGAGGATGTCTCTCGCAGCCACGCCTCGGCCCGCAGGTTGCGCCCATCGAAGCGGATCTCGGCGCGGGTGATCCCCGCCCTCTGCGCAAGCCGCTGCACCGTCTGCGAAGCTAGTCGGCCGCTCTCCAGGTACATTGCCGTTTGGGCCTGATCGAGCGGGGCGATGACCCCCCTGCCGATCTCACCATCGCAGCGCGCCCCCAATGTCGCCTCGAGCGAGGGCGTTGATGACCTCCTGAATGTCGATGCCCCGGCGGGCGTCGAGGATGGCGGCCTCGAATGCACGGGCTAGCCTCGGCTCATGGTACTTCAGCAGCTCCGCCAGTTCGGCAAGCTGGCGGGAGCGTCGGGCCATCGTGCCGGGTCACCTTTCCGTTCCCGATGCGGGAACATTTCTTTTGGCATGTTCCCGCATCGGGAATATCTGTTGGGCCATGCAGATCATCGCCCGATCCACGCTGAAGGCCTTCTGGGAGCGCCACCCGCGTGCCGAAGCTCCGCTCAAGACGTGGTATGCGGTGGCCAGCAAGGCGACTTTGGACCGGACCGGCGGATGTGAAGGCCGTGTTCGGAACCACGGTCGACTTTGTCGGTGACAACCGCGTCGTCTTCGACCTCGGCGGCAACAAGCACCGCCTGATCGTGCATTTCGCCTACGCCTACAATCGGGGGCTGATCAAGTTCGTCGGCACCCACAAGGAATACGACAAGATCAACGCGGAGACCGTGTGATGGACATTCGACCGATCAGAACGCCCAAGGACCACGCATGGGCTCTGGCGGAGATCAGCCCTTACTTCGACGATCCGCCCGCTCTCGGCACGCCCGAGGCCGACCGCTTTGACGTGCTCGCGGACCTGATCGCGGCCTACGAGGACCGGCGCTTCCCTATCGAAGCGCCGGAGCCGATCGACCTTCTCGTCTCCCATATGGAGATGACCGGACGGACCCAGGCTGATCTGGCGCGGCTGCTCGGCTCCCGGCCGCGCGCGTCAGAGATCCTCAACCGGAAGCGCGCGCTGACCGTCGACATGATCCACCGGCTGCATGTCGAGTGGGGCATCCCAGCCTACAGCCTTGTCGCTCCGTACCACTTGACCGCCTGAACCTGTCATCGCCGCCAGAGCCGCCGCTGCGCCCGCGTCACGAGCCGCTTCCATCGACGGGGCGAACCACGCGTCCAGCCGCGCCAAGCTCTCCGGAGACAGATGCAGCGCCGCCTCGGCCATCTCTACCCGCCCGGCTTGCAGGTGCCCGGCCACGAGCGCGTGCAGGGCCGGGCCGATTCTCTCTGCCGCTCTGGCAAGGATCTCGTCGGAGGTCATCGCCGCACCGTAGCGCGGCGGCCCCGGGTTGTCGTCAGTGGCGCGCCTGCAAGGTGTACGTGGCGAGCGCCGGATCGGCCTGCACGCTGATTACGCGGAACGTCTCACCCCGCGCCGTAACCTTGTCGCCCGGCTCGGCGCGAGGACCACCACCTTGCGGTCGTTGGCCTGAATGACCGTGCCATCCCTCTCACGAGCGGTGTAATCGTCCACGAAGCCCCTGCACGGGTGCGCAACCGTCGTCGGCGGGCCAGGGTTCCATGGCGTGTATGGCGCCGTCGTGCTGCCCGGGGCTGAGCGGGTCACGGTCACGTCGTAGGGCAGACCCGCGCCCTCCAGGCCATCGAGCACCATGGCCGCGATCTCGCCGTTGAGCATCAGGCCCTCAGAACAGCAACGGTCGCGCCCGCCGGAGCCCCATCCATGAATTCCACGCGGGCCGAGCCAGCACCAACGGCCTTGATCCGCCCGCCCCGTTTCTGGTCGGCCGGCATGCCGCCCGGCGACGCAAGCTCGCGGATCGCGGCCTCTGCCGCAGCTCGTCCGATCTGCGCCGGGATCAGGTCATCCGGGAGCGCGTTGCCGCGGAACAACGCCCCTGAGCGGGGCCATTCGAGCGCCTGATCAACATTCGTCGGCCGCCCCGGAAACCGCCGGCGATAGGTGCCGTCGAGCCATGCCGCGCCACGGCGAGCCGCAGCCTCAGCTGCCGCGACGGCCGCCGACTCATCCGCTCCCGTGATCGGGAACGACTTCCCGACCCGCTCTGCATAGCCTTGCCGTTACGAACGTGTCAGCGATTTTGCGCGACATGATTTCCCGTTTCCAGCGTCAGCTACTCGAGTTGTCAGCTGTCCAAAAGCGTTCGATAAACCACGTCTATGCAGAATATTTCAAACTACGTGATCAATTCTGATCAATACCTGTCACCTAACGCCGCAGCAACAATGCAACCAATTCCGCCTGGCGGCTGGTTCCAGTCTTCTGGAAAATATTGCGCATGTGGAACGCCACGGTGGTCCGCGATATCTCAAAGAAGATAGCTATCTGCGCCAGTTTCTTGCCTTCTACGAGCTCCAAGGCGATGCGGGCTTCGGCCGGAGTCAGGCCGTAGGAAGCGGACAGGGTCGCCATGTCGGTGCCTGTACCGTCCACTGGATGTGCCGAACGAATGCGTGCGACCTGGCGCAATCGCGCATGAACAGTGGCCAAGAGCAAATCGTAGTCGACCGGCTTGACCAGATAATCGTCAGCACCAAGCCGTTTGCCTTGGACAATTTCACGCGGATCGCCAAGCGCCGAGAGGAACACGAACGGTATATCGATATAGTTGGACCCTCTGGCCTGAACCGCCTTCAACATCTCATAGCCGTTGATGCCAGGCATGGAGATGTCACAGAGGATGAGATCCGGGCGGGTGTCGCTCAATAGATCAAGCGCCTCCCTGCCGTTGCTTGCTTCAACCACAATATAGTCGGCTTCGGCAAGCTCGTCCGCAATATCGCGGCGCAGAGTCTCTTCATCTTCGATGCAAAGAACGAGGGGACGCGCGTGCCTACGGTTGATGACGTCCGTCATACGGACGCCGACACCAGGGAAAAGGCTTCTCTTTCTAGCATCGGGGCCTTTGCCGATGGGAGGCCGAGGGTAAAGGTGACTCGGTCGTCGGTGCCGGCGTCTAGCCACACATCGCCACCTTGCATCCGCGCCAATGTCCGGGCCATGTAGAGCCCGATGCCAATACCCGGTTGTCCTTCGGCGTTGCTCCCGCGGAAATAGCGTTCGAACACGGCATCGCGTTCGGCTTGGCAGGCAACGTCGCCGCGATTGGTGATCTTGCATTCTGTCCGCTCGTCTTGCGTGGTGACCGCTACGGAGATTGCAGTTCCCGGCCATGAATACTTCACGGCATTAGACAGTAGGTTGACGAGAATATTCTCGGCGTGGACAGGGTCGCAAATTGCCATATCCGCATCCCCACTCGAGATATCGACCGTGATCTCCCGCTCCGGCGTCTGTTCGGTCTGTCGCACACAGATGTCGGCAGCGAGTTGGCCAAGATCGCAAGGTTGGCTGCGGATTTCGATCTGGCCAGCATCGAGACGGGCGGCATCGAGCGTGCTTTCAACCAGTCCGGTCAGGCGGCCAATGGCCTGTCTGGCATTGCCGCCTCGTTCAAGCACTTCTGTCGGCGATAGCCGGTTGCTACGCCGCATTAGACGTTGCAGAGCGGAATCGACGATGGCGAGTGGCGTGCGGAACTGATGTGAGATCATCGTGCCGAAATTGCGATAGAGTTCGGCCGTTGCGCGCTCCCGCATCAGGGCGGCGTCGAGTTCCTGCGTGCGGGCCTGCACCAGTTGTTCGAGATGATCACGATGGTCGGCAATCTCCCGTTGCGCTTCGCGCCTCTCCGTAACGTCGGATACCAGAAAAATCGAGCCGACGATACGGTCGCCATCGCGCAACGAGAAGCAGCGCAGATCGACATAAAGCGGTTCAGCCTGACCGCGAGGAAAGAAAGGTTGATCGAACAATGCAGCGGGTCGACCATCGAAGGCATCACCGACTGCCTTTGCGATCCTGTCGATCTGGAAAAAGCCGGAGAGATCGTCCAATGCGCTCCCGATCGCATTGGTCGCAGGCAGTCCGAAGAGACGCTCGGCGGCTTCGTTCCACACTGTGCAGTGACGCTGGAGATCGACGGCTACGATACCTTCGCCGCTGGAGCCGATGAGGAGCTCGGAGAACGCCTTCTCCTTGTCGAGAAGCCGCGTGCGCCGCCTGGCGTGACGTATCGCCATGAGGAAGTGGAAGGAAAGGACGGCTCCTGCCAATGAAATCCCGATCAGCGAGACGATGATCTGGCGAAGTTGATCGCGCGAAGTGTCGAGCTTGTCGCCGAGTTCGTCCCACTCAGCCACCATGGCCTTGTTGGCGGCCTGACCGAGCATTGCGCTATATGGTTCGAGAAGCACCCGCACCCGCTGCCGGTCGTTTGGCTCAAGACCGGCAATCACAGAGTTGAGTTCGGGCAGTTCCTGCCGGAGATCATCCAGTACGACGCCAAAACCAAGCGCGTCCATATGGCGGCGTTGCGGGCCATCGTGCAGCAACGCAAGGCGACTCAGAAAAACGTTGTAGCGCAGTTCAAGTTGGGGTCGATCTATCTCGCCCAGAGCGTGTTTTGAGACAGATTCGCCTAATTGCAGACTGGATACATGCGCGCGCGAGATCACCCACAACATGTTCTGCGTTGCTTCGATACGCATATCCCGCTCGACTTCCGAGAGCCGGATCAGGGAGAATGCTAGAAGAGTAAGGAAGATGACGATCGTCAATATCGGCAGGGCAACGCCCAGCAATGCACGCGTCCGACCGCTCATTTGATGTCGAGCCGCATCAACTGCCAGACCCAGCGATAGTCGTATCTTATGTCCTGAAGCTCGGCATGCTGATCGCGTGGGTAGACGATCCACAGCGGGCCCTTGTCGCTCGGCAGAAGCGGCTCACCGTCCATCGTGTAGGCGACGAGCACGTCGAACGTGTCGAATTCGTCGATCGCGATGTCGATGACATAGTCGTTGAATGCGCTGGCGGTCACGGTAGAGCCATGCGCGCCGATGAACTCAAGCAGGTCCCGCATCAAGAAGCCATCGAACCGGCGTACCCCGTCGGTAACGGCCGTTGCCGTTTCCAGCTGAACGGCGGGCAATGCCATCAGCATCTCCATATCGAAGTACGCTGCGTTATCTGAATTGGACCTCGAAAGAGCACCGCGCACCTCAAGTACGGTGGCACCTGTCGGAGACGGCAATCCTGTCAGATCAAGCCCATACGCCGCAGTGGAAACGCAAAGCGATATGGCCGCCAGCGTGGTTAAGAAAACTCCCTGCAAATCGACTCGCTGCTCCCCAAAAGCTGTCTGCCCATGTCGCATCGCCAGCCAGCTATTTTGGTTTTCTTCTCGCGATACGCATTCAACTATTTATAGCGCGGATTTCCCGCATGTCCCCATTCAAACGAACGGGGCGCGCGCGCCCACCCCTTGCTAGGCTTCGCCAAACCGGAGCGACGGGCGAAGGAAGCATGTGGGATTTCAACATCGGTAGCGCGCTGGGGATGATGGGACGCACCATGCCTTTCATCGTGCTGCGCATGGCAATCTATTTCGGCATTGCCGTCGGCTACGTTCTTGTGACGGGAACGGGGGCCGGCATCGGCTATGGTGTTGGCGGTTTCGGTGATGAGGGCTTTCAGGCGAACTCGACCCTCTGGGGCGGGGTGATCGGCTTCGGCGTCTTCGGGGCGGTGATGTACTGGGTTCGCGAATATATCCTCTATATCGTCAAGGCCGGGCATATCGCCGTTCTGGTCGAACTGATCGATGGCAAGCCCTTGCCGGACGGCAGGTCGCAGATCACCCATGCGACAGCAGTGGTGAAGGAGCGCTTTGCGCAGGCCAGCGTGCTGTTTGCCGTCGACCAGCTCATCAAGGGCGTGATCGGAGCGATCACCGGGCTGGTGCGCGGCATTCTGTCGATCCTGCCGCTACCCGGCGCGCGCCAGATCTCCGGCATCCTGCATGCTTTTCTGCGCATTGCGGTTGGCTTCATTGACGAGGTCATCCTCGCGCACGCCATCCGCACCCGTTCCACGAACCCCTGGGCTTCGGCCAAGGACGCATTGGTCCTATACGGCCAGAACTACAAAGTGATGCTCAAGAATGCCGCCTGGCTGGCGATCATCGTCTATCTGGTGAGTTTTCTTGTCTTTCTCGTCATGTTGGCTCCCGCAGCCCTCATCGTCTATCTGATGCCCGGCGCATGGGCGGCTGGCGGTTTCGTCTTCGCGCTGCTGTTTGCGTGGAGCGTCAAGGCCGCGCTTTTGGAGCCCTTCGCCATCGCCTGCCTGATGCAGGTCTATTTCAAAACCATCGAAGGCCAGCAACCCGATCCCGAATGGGAGGCGCGGCTGGAACAGATGTCGTCTCATTTCCGCAAACTCAAGGCACGCGTCGTCGGTGGCGCGGCTTCCCAACCCGTTCGCGATGGAGCGCCGGCATGAATTCCCCTCTGAAAGCGACCATCGCTGCGCTCGTCCTTGGCGCAACGACCCTGCCCGTGCTCGCGCAGGAAAATCCGAGCACCATCCTTGTGCTTGACGCCTCAGGTTCGATGTGGGGCCAGGTCGATGGCGTCAACAAGATCGTCATAGCCCGCGAGGTGGTCGCCGACATTCTGGCCGACTTCCCCGCGGATCAGAATCTCGGCTTTGTCACCTATGGTCATCGCGAGCGCGGCCAGTGCTCCGACATCCAGACCGTCATCCAGCCCGCTCCCGGCACAGCGGCCGAGATCGTCAGGATCGTCAACGAGTTGAACCCGCGCGGCATGACGCCGATGACCGACGCCGTCATTGCCGCGGCCCAGGCACTGCGGCACACCGAACAGCCCGCCACGGTCATTCTGGTCTCGGACGGCATCGAGACCTGTAATCCAGACCCGTGCGCCGCCGCTCGCGCCTTGGAGCAGGCAGGCATCGACTTCACAGCGCACGTTATCGGCTTCGACGTAAGAGGCGAGTCCGAGGCCCTGATGCAGATGCAATGCATCGCCGAGGAGACCGGCGGGCGCTTTCTCACCGCCGACAACGCCCAGGAACTCTCCGAGGCTCTCGCGCAGGTCGTCGCCGCGCCGATGAGCGGCACTTTCACCTTCGCCGCCAATACTGGCGGATCAGAGGTTGGAATCGAGCCGGTCTGGGATTGGCAGCAGGTGCCACTCACCCTGCCGCTGGTTCCGGGCGAAGTGCTCTGGGAAATCTCCGACAATGAATACAGTTTCGTGCAAAAGGGGACAGGTAATCCCTTCACCGTCGATCTGCCCTTCGGCGAATATGTGGTGACGGTACATTCCGAGGCCCATGACTCATTCTCGCAAATCGAGAATGCATTTTACGCCGACAGTATCCGCAACGTTCATGCGATCTTTCCACCCGCACTGCCTAAACCCGTCGAGGTCAGCATGTTCGCAGTGACGGGCGGCGCGGACGGCCCACGGATCGAATCCCCCGTGACGTGGACTTTCGAGATCGAAGGCGACGGCTTTGAGCTCGACGGCAACCCCGGAGTGGTCGAACTGCGCGCCGGTTCCTGGAACGTGACTGGCTATCACGTCGCGCTGGAGCGGGAGCAATCCACGCAGATCATCATCGTGGAGGGAGAGCCGCAGACCCATGTAATGGTCTTCGACATCCCGCAACCGGAACTCCCCGATGCCATGGTCAGCGCGCCGGCGCAGGTCGTGGTCGGGTCGGCCTTCGCTGTCACCTGGCAAGCCGAGGGGCTAGACCCGCGCGACTACGTCACCATTGTGCCCGCAGGGGCCGACGCCGGTACTTACACCGATTACGACCGACTCGCCGAGGGCAAGATTGAGGCCCAACTGCGCGCCCCGGCCGAGCCGGGCCTCTACGAGGTGCGGCTCCAGATGGAGCGAAGCGGCCGTGTTCTGGCAACGACACCAATCGAGGTCGTGGATGCGGAAGTCACCGTGTCTGCTCCCGCCGAGGTTCTGGTTGGTTCCCAGTTTGCGGTAACCTGGGCCGCCGAAGGTCTGCATCCGCGCGACTATGTCACCATTGTTCCCGCCAGAGCCGAAGAAGGCGCTTACACCGACTATTACCGAATGGAAGGCAAAGCCGAGGGCAGTCTGCGCGCGCCGGCCGAACCGGGCTTCTACGAGGTTCGGCTCCAGATGGAGCGAAGCGGCCGCGTGTTGGCGACAACACCGATCGAGGTAGAGGAAGGCAACGTCACCGTCAGTGGGCCAAACCAGGTGCGGGCCGGAACGGAAATAGCGCTTGCCTGGACCGGGGCCATCTATTCGCGCGACTATGTCACGATCGTGCCCGCCGGGACCGGGGATGGCCAATATGCCGATTACATTCGCGTCGGCAGCACGTCCGAAGGCAAGATGACCGCTCCTGTCCAACCCGGGCTCTATGAGATTCGCTATCATCTGGAGCGTGAGAGCCGGGTCATGGCTCGTCACCCTGTGGAGGTCCTGGCCGCCGATGCGCCGATGGATGACGGAGCAGGACTGGTGGTGCCTCCTGCCGGGAAAGCGGGTGCGACGATTACCGTGACCTGGACTGGCGGCGCCGGCAGTGCCGATCAGCGGGTCACCCTTGCTCGCGCCGATCAGGCAGATTTCAGCTGGATCAATGCGGAAAACGCCATTGGCCGCAACAGCCTTGAGATGACTCTCCCTGATGCTCCCGGCACATATGAAGTGCGGTTCCTCGACGTGGCTGGCCGCTCGGTGCTTGGCCGTTCAATCGTGGAGGTGCAGCCATGAGGCGGATTGCCCCCCTGAGCGCCATGCTGGCGGCAATCGTGGCCCTGACCATGTCAATTGCAGCCGCACCGGTCCGAGCCGAGATCGACGGACATGGCCCCGATGCCTGGCGGGTGACAGGGGTTTCGGCCAACGATGTGCTCAACGCACGCATGGGTCCGGGCACCACCTTTCCGGTGATCGAAACCTTTCCCCATAATGAGCGTCATATGCAGCAAATCACCTGCGTGCCGTTCTATACAGCCGGTCATTACCAGGCGATGACCCCAGCGCAGATCGCGGCGCTACCGGCGCGCTGGTGCTTGATGCGCAATGTTTCGATGACAAAGGCCGGCTGGGTTGCGCAACGGTTCATTACGCCAGAGGCAGAAGATACCGCAGTGGTCTCAACGCCCTCGTCGGCGCAATCGGAAAGCGAACCTTATGCGGCGGCCGCGAATATCGATCCGATTGCCCAAGCGCAGGATCTCGTGCGCGAAATCTATGAACGCGAGTTCTTGTCCGAGAGCGGCCGCATCCCTGGCCCATTTGATCCATCGGTGGCGAACAACTACTTCACCAACGATATCGTCGCCTGGCTTGCCTCAGGCAATCTCGGCGCCCACCCGCTCTATGGCGCCCAGGATTTCGATGGAGCGATAGGAGAGCCGACACCGGATCCCGATCAACCCATGCTCCGGGGAATGATCACCATCAATGTCGACTTCACCAATTTCGGTCAACGGCAACGCGCAGTGTTTTATCTGCGCGCCGATACGACAAGGCCGGGTGCCCCCTTGCGCATATTCAGAGTGGAGCATGATGGCTGGTCGTATCCATGAATCCGAGACGAAGCCCCGTGAAATCCATAGCGAGAATGCAGCCTATTACGTTCAGAACCGGCCTGGTTGCCAGCCTGTCACTATTGCTTTTGGCCGGGCGCTCAGCGGAAGCAGAAGATTCGCAGTCCACGGCAGCGGCGATGCAGGCATCGGGAGTGCTCGAGACATCGCTGGGTACATTCGAATTCACGCCAATGGGTTGCGGTGTCCATTTCGAAGACGGCGTCCTCGACATTGAAATTGGCGGCCCCGGCAAAACTCACGGCGGAGAAGAATTCTATTTCACACTGTCCTCTATCGCGAACCAGATTATCGTCGAACTCGGTGTCGATGGGCCCTTCAAAACGTCCGACCGTCAGCTTAGGGCGGGTCAGTATTCGTCGGATACTTTCACTGTTGATGTTGCAGATGAGGTCATTTCGGTAACAGGTCTGGTTCTCGTCAATGAGCAGGGCGATCAGGTTGATGCCAATGCCAACCTGAGGATCGATTGCAATCTCTAGCAAAGATATGAGGTCGAAGTAATGAGAAAGCTCTCGCTAGCGCTTGCGCTCGCTACATGCCTTGCGGCACCTGGGTGGTCGCAGGAATTCCCCGTCTACGAAGAGACGGGAACAGTCGCTATCAGCTTCGGCGACGAGCAGATGATCCACTATACGACGGGGAACTCGGTTCCCGGCCAACCTGGGTCGGAAGTGCATACGGCAAGTTGGATCGTGCTCGAGCCACGTCTTCTGGGTGGCATGAACATCACTCCCGACGATGTGTTCGTCACGATCACTACGCGCGGCAGCATTGAGCCTGATCCTGGAAAAGCCACGCTCAGGGTCGAGGTCTCCCTGGAACCCGAGACGCTCGACCTCAAGACCAGACCCGCGCCTTCAATCACCTTCCATCCAGACGATGGCAATGGGTTCTATGCCATGACGGAGGGTGCGCTTGAGATCGAAAGCGTAACGAAGATCGACACCGACAGCTTTGCGATTATAGCCGTCGCTCACGGCGTGATGACCGGTCAGACTAACCACGACGTAGTCCACAACCCGGAAGATTCGGTGGAGTTCAGTGCGCGGTTCGATCTTAGAAGGGTCGTCAACAGAGGCGCCGTGCCGCAGCATTGAGAAAGAGGAAACCATGACGCCTCCGAAGCATCATCACGGCTATTCCATCTATGTCGAAGCCCCGCGGATTCTTGGTCGAAGTTACAGAATAGAGTGCTTCCGAACCGGATAAGTGAGCTACTCCCCGGAAATCGGACAGTGACGGAAGCTACGATCTGACGTTTGCTG
>CAZESN010000003.1:0-53458 GCA_964514775.1 uncultured Rhodovulum sp. | reverse complement strand
GGGTGGAGACCATCGGGTCGAGCGACTGCGGCTCGCCGATGATCGCGACCTCGATGGTGGACTGGGCAAGCGCCGGGCCGGCCAGCGCGGTTCCGAGCAGCAGCGCACCGGCAAGGCGCAATTTGAGCGACGGCATGTAGGGCTCCCTTATTATGGTATATGATATCTTATAAGATAATTCTGCGCGTCCTGAGGCTGTGCGTCAAGAGAGGGTTTTCGGGGGCAGGTCGATGTTCCGCTATCGCAAGGCCGTCATTGACGTCCTGTCGGGCCTGTTCATCCTGAGAGGTGTGCCGGGCCATGTTCGTTCCGACAACGGCCCGGAGCTCATCGCCAAGGTCGCGTGCAGGATTGGATCGTGGCCGTCGGGGCGAGTGTCCGTCGTCAGGGGTTTTTGCGACACGTGGCTGCGTGAGCTAACGGAGGCTCTGGCCCATCAGGGTTGTCATATTGGGCGGCTGCTTCCCGATGAAGCAAACGACGCTGTTTGATGGTTTCGCGTTTGATCCCTTCCCTTTCCAGCATGATGATGTGCCACGCCCAACGGAGATGTCGTGTCGGGGCCTTCGTGGCAGCAGTGGTGGTTGTAGTGATTAACGAACGCGGCGGCATGCCGCCCGAGATCACCCGGCAGGAAGTAGCTTTCGAGCAGGATGCGGTTCTTCAGCGTCCGGTGCCATCGCGCGATCTTGCCCCGGGTCTGAGGGTGCTGCAGATCCGTTAGAGCGTCGAAACGACATCTCTGCCAAGTATAACCCGGCGGTAACCGTAGCGACGGTATTGCCCAGCCAGAGCGATGATGTCCTCGGCCAGAGCCGCTTCGTCATCTGCCCCGCGCGGCGTCTTGCGCTGCGACGATCTATGCTGCCCAAGCATACGGCACGCGCGCCGCCCGAACACTAGCGTCAGGCAATCCTGGTAAAGCGCGCCGAGTCCCAGCGTGTGACGCCTGCTGACGCTGGCGACGATTTATGAGGGAGCGTAGGAAGTGAGCGACATGGGTTGGAGGCAATCACCTCCGACGAGTATAGCGAACTGAAGGGGATATAGCGAGCTGAAGGACGGGGCGGGGGCATGAGCAACGTCCTCAGATTGGCGCAGATCTGGCGGGAGGGGTGACCCTGCCGCCAGATCCTCAGTGCATCAGGCTGCGCGTTCGGGCAGCTCCAGACCGAGCCAGTCCTGATAGAAGGTGTCGATATCGGGCTCGAAATCGTGAAGCACCGGATACCAGGGGGTGGGTGCCTCGACGTCCAGCAGATCACCCGACAGGGGGCAGTAGTATTCGCGGATTACCTGCCAGCTTGTGGTCGGCGCCATCAGACGGGGGTAAAGCTCCTCCATGTCTTCCTGGGTTTCGCGCACCCGCATCACAGCATGCAGCTTCCAGTTTTCCTTCCAGTCGCAGAACTCATGCCCGGCGATGCTCTTGACCACCCATTTCTTGTCCGACTTGCGCTGGACAATGAAGAGCTTGGGGCCAAGCGGCAGGATGATCCTGTCATCCCACGGCACGCCCTCCTGGAGGATTTCCAGATAGATCTGGAAGCGTTCCTTGTCCTTGGGGGTCGAAAGCATGGTGTGCAGCGTGTCGCGGTCAATCGTGCCGTCGACCAGGTCCCTGATCTTCGCTTTCGTGTAAGCCATTGGTTTCTCTCCTGATCAAAGAGGGGCCGCCACCGAGGGGGCGGCCCGCTGTGCTTATTCGTCGACGAACTTGACCGTCTTGACGTCGGGCAGTTCCGAGATGTCCATGGAATATTCGCGGCCATAGGACGGGATCGGCAGATCGGCTTCCATCAGTTTCCAATCGTCGGGCAGATCCCAGAACTTGCGGAAATCCTGCTCGAATTTCGGACCGAGCTTGAAGCTGGCGGCGAACATCTGCTGGACATGGAGACCGGCGTCCTTGGCCAAGACCTTCTCGCGTTCCTTGGCCATCCAGTCGCGGGTGGGAACCGCGCCTGCCAGACGCTCCTTGCGGATCTCCGCACGTCGTGCCTGAGTAGCCGCCTGATCAATGCCGAAGAGCCCGTCCGCTCCCTCGACCAGCTTGACGCCGTAAACCGAGCCCGCGAAGCGCTCGATAAGATAGCCGCCGTTCACGTCGTCGGCCACGCTCTGGGGATCGCGATCCAGGGGATCACCAAAGCCCGGACCGCCGCGCATGTAGTTCAGGTAGAGATCGTAATCCTTGAACATCGCCTCGGTGGTGATGGCCTGCTTGTCACGCTTGATCAGCGCATCGGGCAGAAGGCTGTCCCAGACCGGGTTCTCGGGGTCCTTGTCACCGCCATGCGGGATTTCGCCGCCACTGGCGATGATCTCCTTGAGGTTGGTGTCATGGGCCTCGAACCGGTAACCAGAGGCCGCCGGATATCCCCCCATCAGCCCCCAGTCCGAGCTGATATGGCCGTTGCCCATGAAGAACATCGTCCAGTCCTTGGCGTTCCAGACCATGCGCAGCGACTGGAACCCGCAGCCGCCCCGGTACTTGCCCGCGCCTCCCGAGGAGGCCTTGATCTCGCGACCGAGGTAGATCAGCGGCTCGGCGAGCTCCCAGATCTCCATGTCGCCCATATCGCCTTCGGGGTTCCAGATGGCGGCGGCATGGCTGATCCCGTCATTGATCGCCGAGGCGCCGACACCGTTGGCGGCGCATTCGAACGAGTTCACCGCATGGATCTCGTCATACTGGTTGAACCCACCGCCCTGCAGCCAGTTCGAGGTATTGGCGTTACCCGCGTTCACCTCCTCCAGATAGCCGCGCCCGAAATAGGACCGTGACAAGCCACGCCACAGCGCCGTCCAGGAACTGACCAGGAAATGCCAGCTGTAGCTGAACGCCACCCGCCGGTCGTCGGGGTTCATCCAGGTCCCCTTGGGCAGGCGGAATTCGGTGCCGTAGGCGGCGCCGTCGTTGATCATCTCCGTTGGGATCAGGCTCTGGGTCATCATTACCCAGATGCCGCTGGTGAAGCTGACCGCATGGGCATTGTAAGTGTGCCAGCCCCAGCGCGACGAGCCCTCGAAATCGAGCCGCCATGTCGCATCGGGGCGAATGGTGATCTCGGAGGGCGTGTGCATGATCGTGTCGACCTTGGCAAAGTCGGACGGTACGCGCACGTCTTCGTGGTCGTAGGGCACATCGACGAAACCGACCTGGCGATAGGTGCCGGGAATGGTCATCGCCTTGATGCGGGCCTGGAGGCCCACCCGCCCGTGTTCGATGGATTCGTAGGCGAATTTCAGGTAGTTCTCGATGCCTTCTTCGGCGATCACCTGCTCGACCAAGCTGCGGATCATGTGGCAGCCGGCGACGCGGGTGCGCTCGTCCAGCATCCAGTAGCGTGTGGTCCGCACCATCCGCTGGCTTTCATGCAGCCAGTCGCGCAGGAGCGTGTCGTTCACGCCGATCTTGCGGCAGGTGATCGAATAGCCGTCGCCGAACCGCTGGACCTGCCCGGTCGACATCGAGCCGGGACCGACCGAGCCGGTGTCGATCACGTGGGTCACGCCGCCAACCCAGCCGATCAGCTTTTCCTCATGAAAAAGCGGCACGATCGTATGGATGTCGCAGGGGTGGACGTTGCCGATCAGGCTGTCGTTGTTGCAGAAGATATCCTTGTCATTGATGCCGGGGTTCGATTCCCAGTCGTTCTCGATCATGTACTTGATCGCGGCGCCCATCGTGCCGACGTGGATGATGATTCCGGTCGAGGTCAGGATCGCATCGCCCGCTGCGTTATACAGAGTGAAGCACAGCTCGCCTTCCTGCTCCACGATTGGACTTGCAGCGATCTTCTTGGCGGTTTCGCGGGCGTCCACCACCCCCGCGCGCAGCCGGGAGAAAAGCTTGTTGTAGAGGATCGGGTGGTTGTCGCGCAGCTCCATTTTCTTGATGCCGGCGTAGTGGCCGGTCGTCTTGGTGGCCTCCATCAGCCGGTCGCGATGTTGTTTCAGAGTCTCGCCCCCTCGGACGATGCCTTCAACCTTTGACTGCATGTTCATCTGTTCTTCCTCCCTTCAGAGTTCTTTCAGGTGGAACAGCCGGTGGCCGTCCAGAAATGTCGCGAACCCGCCGGGCACGACAAAGGTGGTCGCGTCGGATTCGATGATCGCGGGGCCGGTAATCCGGTTGCCGGGATGCAGCATCTCCATCTGGTAGAGCTGCGCATCGACCCACTTGCCGTGGCGGTAGAACTTGCGCATGCCCAGCTTTGCCGCTTCCGGTGGGGCTTCCGGGCCAAGCTCTTCTTTCGGGATCTTCGGCTTGGGGATCGGCACGGTACCGCGCATGATCGCGCCGGTGACCGAATAGCCGAGTTCCGGCGAACGGGCCGAGGCGGCGTAGACGCGGCCGTAGGTGTCGTTGAACGCCTCGACAAGCTTGTCCCAGTCGTCGGGCTGGCCAGCGGTGCTGATCGGGCTTTCGATCTCCAGATCGTTGAGCTGTCCGCGATACTGCATCCGGTACCCCGGCGTGAGGGTGACCTGATCGGCCGAATAGCCGTTCAGCGCGAACTCTTCGAGCACACGCTGCGACAGTTCGCGCCAGGCATCGTCGAGGAGCTTCGCCTCGGATGCTTTCTCCTCATCGGCAGCATCTTCGTTGATGTTGATGTCCAGCGACTTGTCGTAGCGGTACTCGAAATCCGCTGCAGCACAGCCGAAGGCGCTGAAGCCCGCGGCCCAGGCCGGAACGATGACGTCCTCAAAGCCTAGACCTTCGGTATAACCATAGGTGTGGACCGGACCGGCACCGCCGTAGCTAAAGCAGGTGAACGAGCTGGGGCTGTAGCCCTTGCCCGAGATCATCGCCCGCAGATAGTCGCGCAATTCGGAATCGAGCAGTTCAATCACGCCGGCGGCCGCCTCTTCGACCGATAGGCCAAGCGGATCGGCGACCTGTTCCTTCATCGCATTCCAGGCGCGCTCACGGTCGAGCTTGACCTGACCGCCCAGGAAGTTGTCGGGGTTCAGGTACCCCAGAATGACGTGGCAGTCCGAGATCGTCACCGTCTCGATCCCCGACTTCTCCCAGCAGACGCCGACGCGATAGCCGGCCGAATCCGGGCCAAGCTTGATCGCCTTGGTATAGGGGTCGAGTCGGATGAAGGAGCCGGCGCCCGAGCCAACCGAGTCCATCGCGACCAGTGGCAGCGACAGCACCAGCCGCGCCATGTCGGGGTCGTTGCGGATCGTCAGCTCATTCTGGGTGATCAGCGCCACGTCGAAAGAGGTGCCGCCAATGTCCGAACATGCGATGTTCTTGTAGCCCAGCACCTCGCCGAGGTATTTGGCGCCGATCACCCCGCCAATCGGGCCGGAGACGATGGTGCGGGCCAGTTCCTTGGCCTTCCAGCTGATGGTGCCACCATGGGTCGCCATCACCCGCATGTCGAACTTCGAGCCGTTGTCCTTGAACGCGGTCGAGATCTTCTTCAGCGTCTCTCGTGACGGCTCGGCCGCGAAGGCCTCGAGGATCGTGGTGTTTGTGCGATGGGTTTCCTTGCGCACCGGATAGTAGTCGACAGAGGCAAAGACCGGGATTTCCTTGCCGGCAGCCTTGATTTCCTCGATCACGATGTCGCGGACGCGGCGCTCGTGGGTCGGGTTCTTGTAGCTGTGTAGAAACGAGATCACGATACCTTCGACATCCTGCGCGATCAGCTCCCTCGCCGACTGGCGAGCGGTGTCCTCACGGAGGGGAATGACGACCGTGCCGAACATGTCGACCCGCTCCATCACGCCGCGGGTCAGATGACGCGGCACCAGCGGATCGTCGTAGTAATGCGTGTTCAGATGGATCCGGTCTTCATAGGCGAACCCCAGATAGGCCTGAATGGCGCGGCCCATGCGGTGGAAGTCCTCCATCCCCGCATTGACGATCAGCCCCGTGCGCAGACCCTTGCGCTGGACCACGCGGTTGAGCATCGCCGTGCCAGAATAGACTCCCGTCTGAATCGACGAGAGCGCATCCTCGATGCTCAGCCCCCAGTACTGAAGCCCCTCTTTTGAGGACTCGATGAGGCCGATCGCCTCGTCATCCGGCGTCGATTGCGCCTTGCCGACGACAAATTCCCCATCGGAATCGACGAAGAATGTATCCGTCATCGTCCCGCCGGCATCAATGCCAAGCACCTGGACGGATCGTCCGTTCTTGTTGTCAAGTGGCACGTCAAACTCCTCCCGTTGACCAGTCCCCCCGCAAGCGGTGCGGGCAGGATGTCAGGATGGAATCAGATGTGCCGCATGGGTTGTCCGACGTTCGAACAGGTTGACAGACATGCTGCGGACGCGAACTCAGCCACGCTGCGGGCGTTCAATCCGATGGGTGTCCAGCTTCAGATAAAGGGTCGAACGCGCAATCCCCAGGCGCCTCGCGACCTTGGTCATATTGCCCTGCGACTGGTCGATCGCCTCGAGGATCTGTGCGCGTTCACTGTCGCGCAGGGTGTCACCGGGCCTGTCGGGACGGCGGTGAAACTCTGGTGGCAGGCCTCGATGGTCGATTAGGCTGTTCGGCGCAACGGCTTGCAGCAGCTCCATAAGATTGTTCATCTCGCGAAGATTGCCCGGCCAGTCATAGGCGGTGATCGCCGCCAGTGCGGATTTGGTGAAGCTGAGGCTGCGCCCCGGCACCGCTTTTTGCTGGGCAATGGCGCGCAGATGCGGCTGAATCTCGTCACGCCGATCGCGCAGCGGCACCAGGTCAATCCGGGCGACCGCAATACGGTAATAGAGATCGCTGCGAAACCGGCCCGCCCGCATCTCATCCGACAGATCCCGGGCCGAGGTGCTGATCAGTCGCATCCCCGCCTGCACCACCTGCTCGACAAGGCTCAGCAGCAGCTTTTGCGCATCAAACGGGCAACTGGCTGGGCTTTTGAGATACAGCGTTCCGCCGGACCGGGACAGCTGTCCGATCAGCCCGTCGGCCAGATCACGCCGCAGACCATCCGCGGTCAGTTGCGAACAGTCGAGCATGACACACGGCCGGTTGGGAAACGGCCCCCCACGATGGATCGCTTGGGCGAGGGTCGCCTTTCCCACTCCGGTTTCGCCCTGGATCAGCACAGGCAGTTGCAGGGGCGCAAGCCGTGACGCTTGCGAACAGGCCTGTGCCATCACTTGGCCCACTTGCGCCATCGTCTCGAGGTCCAGTGGGCGGGGGAGGGGGTGCCCACGGTTCTGGCGCTTGCTGAGCAGGATGCCGATCCCCTCATCCCCGTCGCGCATGACCTCGAGGTCCACGCCGGGCAGAAGGGTGTTAATGGAATTCGCCAGATCCTCCTCGGGCTGGTTCAGCAGATCGGGCAGGACCTTACGCAACTGTTGCAGCGCGCCTTCGTGATCGCTCATTTGCTGGACGTTTTCGCTGGACAACACGTCGAGGCCGTAACGATCCAGCACAGCCATCGGCGCATTTCCGCGCCGCAGGCGGCGCAGATCGACGAACTCCGTCAGCTTCTCGCGTTCGATCAGATGCAGTTGACGCAGCATCGTTTCGGCCTGTACCCCCAGCATTGCCGGCAGGGCGCCAGTGTCCGAATGCGACTTGTTCGCTGGCCAGGACACATCGATCACACCGACGATGCGCTGCGTGACCGGATCGCGGACGGGCATTGCTGAACATGACCAGCGTTGGATTTCTTCAAGAAAATGCTCTGCCTGGAACACCTGTACCGGCAAGCCGGTCCGTAGCGCCATGCCGATCGCATTCGTCCCGATATCGTCTTCCAGCCAGCGTCCGCCCGTATGAAGGTGGTTCTCGCGGCCCATCTCCAGGGTGGCGGGATCACCGGCCTGATCGATCACGATCCCCTGAGGATCGCAGAGCAGGATCATGTTGCCCGACCGGTTCAGCAGATAGCCGGTGTTCCGCACCGCAGGGCGCGCCGCGAGCAAGAATCGGCTGGCCCGCGCCTGCGCGCGGAGCAATTGCGCGTCATCTGCCTGCGGCGCCCGCGTCAGCGGTAGCTGTAATGCTTCCGAACTGAGCCGCCAGGATTCGACGATCTCGGCCCGGGCGGCGTCCGAAACCCGGCCGATGGCGCGAAAGTTCTCCCAGTCCTTCTTCGAAACACTGTTTGGCATCCTCCCTCTCCGCCAAATCCGGCTTCCTCTCGCAGTGCGGGGAAACTCTTGTATGTGGGATGTAGGCCGGTCAGCCAAGAATCCATCTTCGGTTGACTATGTCCCAAAGGCCATGTTCGCAAGGTGCTCGCGGCAATGGTTGTCCGAAATTCGGACGGTTCGGACAATGGCACCGATCTGCCCCTATTTCCCTGTTGCAGTGAGCGCAGGAGGGTTCGGGGATTCACGCCGTTGAATTATATCTGAAGGTTCGGTTGGCTGTTTCGGAAGGGATGAGCCGCCGTCGGGCCGCAAAGCATTTCAACATATCGCGCGACCGCGTGGCCAAGACGCTGTCGTATTCGACGCCCCCCGGCCATCGGCGGTAGTCACCGATCCGGCGGCCGAAGCTGGATGCGTTCGTCGCGACCATCGATCATTGGCTCGGTGAGGATTTGAAGGTGCCGCGCAAGCAGCGCCATACGATCAGGCGGGTGTTTGATCGGCTACGCGACGAAGGCGGGTTCACCGGCGGCTACACGATCACTATGGATTACATGCGCGAGGGGGAGCAGCGTCGCCAGGAGCTATTTGTGCCTCTGGCGTATCCACCCGGTCACACGCAGGCTGATTTCGGAAACGCTCCGGTGGTGATTGGCGGCGAAAATGCAAAGCGCACTTCTTCGTGCTCGACCTTCCGCACGGCGACGGCTCCTACGTGCGGGCCTATCCGGCGGCGGTGTCCGAGGCCTGGATGGGCGGCCACGTCCATGCCGTCGCCTTCTTCGGAGTCGTGCCGTGGTCGATCTTCTACCACAGTGACTGCGGCCTTGGTTGCCGGCATTGGGCCTGCCTGCCGCACATTTCCGCGGGCTTGTCGAAGAGGCGGTGATGGTCGCCATCGACGTGCAGGCGGCCCTGCCGTTCTTCATCACTGCGCTGGTCGCCTTCGCACTGTCCGGCCCCGGTCTCTGGCTGTTCATCCTGCTACTCGGGACCTATGGCTGGGAGCGTTATGCTTAGGGTAGCGAGAGGCATGGCGCCCTCCGCCAATGAGTGGGGCTATGCCGAGGCATTGCGCAGCTCGGGGGTCAGACCGTCACGCATCTATGTGCGGCACATCCTCCCCAACATCGCGGGGGTGCTGCTGGTCAACGCCACTTTGACCTTCTGTGAAGTCCTGTTGCTCGAAAGCGCCCTGAGCTTCCTTGGCCTCGGCATCCACGCGTGCTGCACGCTCTGAAAACAGGCCGTTTTACCTGGCGAGAGTTATTGGCAGCACTCATGCGCGGTCTGGGGCATCGTCATCCTTATGAGGCTTTACCCAGGAGTAGATGATCGAGAGCCAGATCAGACAGAAGAACGCGAAAAGCGCGAACGCAACGGGACGATTGACGAAATCGATAAGGTTCCCCTGCGATTTGATCAGTGTCGAAATCAGGTTTTTCTCCAGAAGCGGACCGATGACGATCCCGAGCACGCATGGCGCGATCGGAAATCCGTTTTCTTCCATCAGATAGCCGACCACTCCGAACACCAGCATGATCGTGACGCCGTAAACCGCGTTATTGGAGGCGAAGGCCCCGACAATGCAGAAGATCAGGATCAGCGGCATCAGGACCGATTTAGAGATAAGCAGGATATTCTTCGAGAATTTGATGAGCGCCCAGCCCAGTGGAACCATGATCAGATTGGCGAGGATGAAGATCAGGAAAACGGCGTAAATCGTCTGCGGATTGAACAGGAACAGGGTCGGGCCGGGATTCATGCCCTTGACGTAGAGAACGCCGATGATGATGGCCGTGATTGTGTCGCCGGGAACGCCGAAAACAAGCGCGGGCACCCAGGCGGAGGACAGGGAGGCATTGTTCGCTGCGGATGCCTCGACCACGCCTTCGATATGGCCTTTGCCGTACTTCTCCGGCGTTTTGGAAAAACGTCGGCTGACTGCATAGCTGACATAGGCGGCAACGTCCGCGCCTGCCCCCGGCAAGATGCCGATGGCGGTTCCGGTGACATTGCCCCTAATAAGTTGACGCCAATAGGTTTTGAGCATGAAGCCCCAATGGCGGAAAATATTGCCCACCGCTGTCGGTGCCTGCTTCCAGCCGCTTCCCCCAGAAATCACGGTGCGCAGCACTTCGGAGATTGCAAAAATACCGATCATGACCGGGATGAAGTCGATGCCGGCCAGCATATCGGTCGAACCGAATGTCAGACGCGGCACCCCGGCGGGAGCGCCGGATCAACGAGGCCGAGGCCGGACCGTGCGGCATATCTTCAGCGAGTATGCTTCGGGCAAGTCATCGAAGGCGGTCGCTTTGGCACTGAACAAGGCCAATGTGCCTGGCCCGTCTGGCAAGGGATGGGGGCCTTCGGCCATCAACGGCAACTGGCGTCGCGGAACCGGCATTCTCAACAACGAGCTGTATCTGGGCAAGCTGGTATGGAACCGGCTCACCTATATCAATAACCCCGACACAGGGTGCCGCGTCTCCCGGCTGAACCCGGAAGCTGACTGGATCGTGAAGGATGTGCCGGCGCTGAGGATAGTCGAGCAGGCGCTTTGAGACCGCACGAAGGCACAACAGAAGAGCTTGCGGAAGCTGCAGGAGTTCCACAAGGGGCAGCGGCCGCGCATGCTTTCGACAGGGAGGTCTGCGGTGAAGCGGGTCGCCGAGGTGCTCGGTGTGTCATGCTCCAACCTCGCCGATCGACGCAGGGCAAGAATCAGGCCGCGCGGCGCCTACTCCAAGGCCTTCCTGTCCGCCATAGCTCTCGCTGCAACTGTCATCTTCTGGATATGATCCGGGAACGAGCCTGACGCTAGGCACCGGGAGCTCAAACCGCGAGTAGCTCTATCGCGACACCTTGTCCAACACCGACGCAAAGCGTGGCCAGAGCGGATGTGCCGCCACCCTCGGCCAGCCTGCGCGCCGCCGTCGCAATGATGCGTGCGCCGGACATGCCAAGCGGATGGCCCATGCTGATCCCGCCGCCCTTGGCATTCAGGCGCGGATCGTCATCCGCCAGCCCCCAGGTCCGCGTGCAGGCGAGGACCTGAGCCGCGAAAGCCTCATTCAGCTCGATCACATCCTGTTGCGCCGGAGGCCGCCCGCCCCGCGCGACCAGGCGTTCGACAGCAGCAACGGGGCCGATTCCCATGATCCGCGGTGCCACGCCTGCCGATGCCGCATGTCCGATCCGCGCCAGCGGCGTCAGGCCGTATGTCCTGATCGCAGCGCGCGAGGCCAGCAGCACCGCCGCTGCCCCATCATTGACGCCTGCTGCATTGCCCGCCGTCACCGTGCCGCCCTTGCGGAACGGGGCGGGCAGGGCCGCAAGCTTTTCCAGCGAGGTGGCGCGCGGATGTTCGTCGCGATCCACCACCGTATCGCCTTTGCGCGAGGTGACGGCGACCGGCAGGATATCCGCTGCATGCCAACCGGCATCATAGCGCTTCTGCGAGGCCAGCGCGAAGGCATCCTGATCCGCACGGGAGATGCCGTGATCGGCAGCAACGTTTTCCGCCGTCTCGGGCATCGAGTCGATCCCGTAGGCCTGTGCGATCCGCGTGTTGACGAACCGCCAGCCGATGGTCGTGTCATGGATCTCGGTCTGGCGCGCAAAGGCCGTCCCGGCCTTGGGCATCACGAAGGGGGCGCGGCTCATAGATTCGACGCCACCCGCGATCACCACATCCGCGCCATCGCGGATCGCGCGCGCCCCGGCAATCACCGCATCCATCCCTGAGGCACAGAGCCGGTTCACTGTCAGTGCAGGCACGCTGTCATCGAGCCGCGACAGCAGCACCGCCATCCGCGCGACATTTCGGTTGTCCTCGCCGGCCTGGTTGGCACAGCCGAAGATCACCTCATCGACGATCAGCCCCGGCGCGACGTCCAGCAGCGCGTCGATCACCAGCGCCGCCATGTCGTCGGGCCGCACCGATGCCAGCGCGCCGCCATAGCGGCCAATGGGGGTGCGGCGCATGGTGCAAAGGAAAACGTCGTTCATCGCAGTCTCCGGGGCGCGGATCAGGAAGAGGGCGGCATATAGCGGGTTTTCAGATGTGGGGGGGCGGCGGCCTCAAGCCGGGCAAGCTCGGCAGCGATCACGGCTTCGCCATGCGCGGCGATGATTGCAAAAGGCCCGCGCGGAAAGTTCAGCCCTAGGCGCAGCGCAGTATCGATGCCCTCGCGCGTGGTGCCACCTTCGGCGAAGAGCCATGCTGCCTCATTGGCCAGGGTCGCTTCGATGCGCAGCACAATGGCATCGGCGTCGGCGGGCGGAAGGGCGGGGCTGTCGGGGAACAGAAAACCCCTGCCGCTCTTGCGCCCCAGATGCCCGGTCGCCACCTGCTGTTTCAGCGCATCGAAGACGTGATAGCGCGGATTGCCGCCCATGGCGGCGGCCAGGCTCTCGGTGGCCGCCAGGTTGATATCGGCGCCCACCAGATCGATCAGGCCAAAGGGGCCAAGCCGATAGCCAGCGGAGATCATCGCCGCGTCGATTTCGCTAGGGCTGCGCCCCTCTTCCAGCAGCGCCAGCGCCTCGCCATAGAAGGGGCGGGCGCAGCGGTTGACGATAAAGCCGGGGCGGTCCGGGCATTGGATGACGGTCTTGCCCGCCGTCTCGGTAAGCCGGCGCGCGCTTTCCATCGCGGCCTTTGACGTGCCGGGATGCGCGACCAACTCGACCAACTTCATCACCGGGGCGGGGTTGAAGAAATGAAGGCCCAGCAGCCGTTCGGGATGGGCAAGCCCCTGTGCCATGGCTGCGACCGACAGGGACGAGGTGTTGGTGGCCAGCACGGCATCAGGGGCCAGCACGGCCTCCAGTTCGGCAAAGATTGCCTGTTTCGCGTTGAGCTCCTCGACCACGGCTTCGATGGCCAGCGCCGCCTCGGCCATGTCCGAAGGCCGGTCCACGATCCGCAGCCGCGCAAGAATGGCGTCGCGCGCCGGGGGTGCCAGCCTGCCCGCCTCGACCCGCGTACCGAGTGCGGTGGCCAGCCGTTCGGGTGCATTGGCGCGGGCAGGTTCGTAAGCGTCGGTCGCCAGCACGTCGATTCCTGCCGCCGCAAAGGTTTGCACGATCCCCAGGCCCATCGTGCCAAGGCCGATCACGGCAATCGTGGTCATGGTCATTTCCCCTGAAAGACGGGTTTTCGTTTTTCGCGAAAGGCTGTGATGCCTTCGCGCTTGTCGGCGCTGTCGAGCAGTGCCTCGAAGCCCTCGCGCTCGGCGGTCAGTGCCAGCGCGGTCTCGGCGCCCTGAACCAGCGCGGCCTTCGCGGCCATAAGCGCCAGCGGGGCGCGCTGCGACAGGCGGGCGGTGATGGCCGCACCCTCGGTCTCGGCATGCTCGGCCAGATGCGAGGCAAGGCCCCAGTCAAAGGCGGTCTTCGCGTCGATGATTTCGCCGGTCAGCACCATGCGGGCCGCGCGGGTCGGGCCGATGCGGGCCATCAGGCGCTGGCCGCCGCCCGCGCCGGGGATCAGGCCCAGATTGCTTTCGGGCAGGCCAAACCTTGCGCCCTCAGCAGCGATCAGCAGATCGGCCATCAGCGCAAGCTCCAAGCCACCGCCTAGAGCGAAGCCTTCGACCGCTGCGACCAATGGCTTTGGAAAGGCGCGGATCACGGCCCAATGGGCCTTTCGCGGATCAGCTGCGCCCTCGGCCCGGCCCTTGCCCTCGATTTCGGAAATGTCGGCCCCTGCGGCGAAATCGCCATTCGCCCCGCTCAGCATCACCGCCCGGCACGTGGGGTGGACCGCCAGCCGGCGCAGCGTCGCGGCAAGATCGGCGAGCAACTGCGTGTTCAGCGCGTTCTTCGCCCCGGGCCGGTTCAGCACCAGCCGGGTCCAGCCGCCTTCGTCGGTTTCGATCAGATGCGTCATGGGTCATATGAATCAGCTCGCGCGGAAAAATTTCAAGCACAAATATTTTAATCTTGAAATTCCTTTTCCCGTAGTCACTGTAGGGGGCGAAACAGGGAGCAGCGGGACATGAGGATCCTTTGCCTAGGCGGTGGCCCCGCCGGTTTGTATTTCGCTATCTCGATGAAGCTGCGCGACCCGTCGCATGAGGTCACCGTGCTGGAACGCAACGGGGCCAATGACACGTTCGGCTGGGGAGTCGTCCTGTCTGATGATGCGCTGGAGCGGATGCAGAAGAACGATCCGGTCAGCTCCGAGGCGATTCGCAGCCAGTTCGCCTATTGGGACGATATCGCCGTCGTCCATGACGGCGTGCGCACGGTGTCGGGCGGGCATGGCTTCGCCGGCATCGGCCGCAAGGCGATGCTGGTTCTGTTGCAGGCCCGCGCCCGCGATCTGGGCGTGGACATGCGGTTCGAGACCGCTTTCAGATCCGCCGAGGAATACCGCAGAGAATACGATCTGGTCGTGGGATGCGACGGCATCAACAGTCTGGTACGGAACGAATACGGGAACGTCTTCAAGCCAGATATCGACACCCGACGCTGCAAGTTCGTCTGGCTTGGCACGCATCAGAAGTTCGATGATGCCTTTACCTTCATCTTTGAAAAGACCCCGCACGGCTGGGTCTGGGCGCATGTCTATCAGTTCGACGACAACACCGCGACCTTCATCGTAGAGACCCTGCCCGAGACATGGGACAGGTTCGGCTTTGCCGACATGTCCAAGGAAGAGATCGTCGAAACCTGCCGCGAGATCTTTGAGCGCCATCTTGGCGGCTATGACCTGATGTCGAATGCCGCGCATCTGCGCGGCTCGGCCGTCTGGATGCAGTTTCCCCGCGTGATCTGCGAGAAATGGTATCACGAGAATGTCGTGTTGATGGGGGATGCAGCAGCGACCGGGCATTTCTCGATCGGGTCGGGAACGCGGCTGGCCTTCGACAGCGCCATCGCACTTGCGGAGTATCTGCATTCCGAGCCGGATATACAGGCTGCCTTTGAGCGCTATCAGGAAGAACGCCGCGTCGAGGTGCTGCGCCTGCAATCGGCGGCACGCAACAGTCTGGAATGGTTCGAGCAGGTCGAGCGTTACCTTGACGTGCCGCCGGTGCAGTTCGCCTATTCGCTGCTGACGCGTTCGCAGCGCATCAGCCATGAGAACCTGCGCCTGCGTGACCCGGAGTGGCTGGAAAGCGCTGAGGACTGGTTCCAGCAGCAGGCCGGTGGCCGCGCGGGCAGCCGCCCGATGTTCGCACCCTTGCGCCTGCGTGGGATGGAGCTGAAGAACCGCATCGTCATGTCGCCGATGGCGCAATACAAGGCCGTGGACGGTTGCCCTACAGACTGGCACCTGATCCATTACGCCGAACGCGCCAAGGGCGGGGCGGCGCTGGTCTATACCGAAATGGCCTGCGTCAGCGATATCGGTCGCATCACGCCCGGCTGCCCCGGCCTTTACGCCCCCGAACACGAGGCGGCATGGAAGCGGCTGGCGGATTTCATCCATGCCGAGACATCGGCGAAATTCTGTATCCAAATCGGCCACGCCGGGCGCAAGGGCTCGACCTGCGTGCCCTGGGACGGCGGCATCGACGCGCCGCTGCCCGATGGCAACTGGCCGATCCTTTCGGCCTCGGCGATTGCCTATAAGCCGGGGGGCCAAGTGCCCAAAGCCATGGGCAAAGCAGAGCTTGACGAGGTCAAGGCCCAGTTCATCGCGGCAGCCGAAATGGCCGACCGCATCGGTGCCGACATGATCGAGATGCATGCGGCACATGGCTATCTGCTGGCCAGCTTCATCAGCCCGGTCACCAACCGGCGCGAGGACGAATACGGCGGTAGCCTGGCAAACCGCATGCGCTATCCGCTTGAGGTGTTCCGCACCATGCGGGCGGTCTGGCCCGAGGAAAAGCCCATGTCCGTGAGGATTTCCGCCAATGACTGGATCGACGGTGGCGTGACCCCCGAAGAGGCGGTCGAGATCGGCAAGGCTTTTGCCGCCGCCGGGGCCGATATCATCGACGTGTCCTCTGGGCAGACGGACCCGGCCGAACGCCCGGTCTATGGTCGCATGTTCCAGACGCCGTTTTCCGACCGGATCCGCAATGAGGCCGGGCTTGCCACGATGACTGTCGGCAACATCACCGACTGGGATCAGGTGAACGGCATCCTGATGGCGGGCCGTGCCGATCTGGTGATGCTGGCCCGGATGCATCTGGCCGATCCCTATTGGACGTTGCATGCCGCCGTCGAGCAGGGCGAGGCACATGCTCAGTGGCCCGCCCCCTATAAAGGCGGTCAGGATCTGCTGACCCGGCTGCGGCAGCGCCAGCAAGAGGTGCTGCGGGCATGAGGACAGGCGCGCTGAGCGGCAAACGGGTTCTTGTCACCGGCGGAGGCACCGGGGTCGGGGCCGACCTTGCGCGCGGCTTTGCGGACGCAGGGGCCGAGGTGGTGATCTGCGGTCGCCGCCAAGGCCCGCTGACCGAGGTCGCCGAGCCGCTTGGCGCACGCGTCATCACCGCCGATGTGACCTCGGAAGCGGATGTGACGCGGCTCTTTGCCGAGGCAGGCCCCTGCGACGTGGTGATTGCCAATGCCGGGGCGTCGGTCTCCGGTCCGATGGGCAAGACAACGCTGGCCGACTGGAACGCGATGCTTTCCGTCAATCTGACCGGCGTCTTCCTGACCTTCCGTGCCGCGCTGGTCCAGTTTCCGGGCTGGGGACGTCTGATCGCAGTGGCCTCGACGGCGGGGCTCAAGGGCTATGCCTATGTCGCGCCCTATGCGGCGGCGAAACATGGCGTTGTCGGAATGGTCCGCAGTCTTGCGCAAGAGGTGGCCAGGACGCCGGTCACGGTGAATGCGCTGTGCCCCGGGTTTCTGGATACGGAGATGACCAACCGTTCGGTGGACAATATCACTTCAAAGACCGGCATGACTTGTGAGGCCGCGCGCGAGGCGCTGGCCGCCACCAATCCGCAAAGACGGCTGATCCGCCCGGAAGAGGTGACATCGGCAGCTCTGTGGCTTTGCGCGCCGGGGTCTGAGGGGATCAACGGTCAGGCGCTGCCCATTGCAGGGGGCGAGATATGAGCGAGGGCTCGAAGCGTCGCCTCAAGATGTGGATCCGGATGCTAGCTTTGACGCGGGCGTCGGAATCGCGGCTGCGTGAGTATCTGCGCGTGACCCATTACACGACCTTACCGCGTTTCGACGTGATGGCGGCTTTGTACCGGCGGCGCGAGGATTGCACCATGACTGATCTCAGCCGGATGCTGCTGGTCTCGAACGGCAACGTCACCGTCCTGGTGGACCGGCTGGAAAAAGAGGGACTGGTCGCGCGCCGGCCCTCGGACAGCGACCGCCGCACAATTCATGTGGGCCTGACCCCGGCGGGTGTCGCCCGGTTCGAGGAACTGGCTACGGATCACGAGGCCGAATTGGCGCAGATTTTTGCCCATCTCAGCGATGCGGATATCGACCAGATGACGGACATTCTGAAAAAGGCGGGCAGGCCATGACTTTGCTGACGAAAACTGAAATGGCCGGGCTGAAACCCCAGCACTTTCTGTGGGAGGTCAAGGATCGCATCGCCACCGTGCGTCTGAACCGTCCGGACCGCAAGAATCCGCTGACCTTTGAAAGCTATGCCGAACTGCGTGATACGTTCCGCGCGCTCGTCTATGCGACGGATGTCGATGTGGTGGTCTTTGCCTCGAATGGCGGCAATTTCTGCTCGGGCGGGGATGTGCATGACATCATCGGGCCGCTGGTCGGCATGGACATGAAAGACCTGCTGGCCTTTACCCGCATGACCGGCGATCTGGTCAAGGCGATGATCGGTTGCGGAAAGCCCATCGTCTCGGCGGTGGATGGGATCTGTGTCGGGGCGGGGGCGATCATTGCCATGGCCTCGGATCTGCGGCTGGCGACGCCGGATGCGAAATGTGCCTTCCTGTTCACGCGCGTCGGGCTGGCGGGCTGTGATATGGGCGCCTGCGCCATGCTGCCGCGCATCATCGGGCAGGGACGTGCCGCCGAACTGCTTTACACCGGTCGCGTCATGAGCGCCGACGAAGGTGCGGCATGGGGGTTCTGGAACGGGGTGCATGCGCCGGATGCGTTGGAGGCCGCGGCGCTGAAGCTGGCGCAACGCATCGCCTCGGGCCCAGTCTTTGCGCATGGCATCACCAAGACCCAGCTCAATCAGGAATGGAGCATGGGGCTGGAACAGGCGATCGAGGCCGAAGCGCAGGCACAGGCGATCTGCATGCAGACCCGCGATTTCGAACGCGCCTATCGCGCCTTTGTCGCCAAGGAACGGCCGGTGTTTCAGGGCGACTAGGCCGATGCGCCGACGCGCTGCGCCATGACACGTGACCAACAGGACAAGAAGATGAGCGACCAGACGTTTCTTGACTGGCCCTTTTTCGAAGACCGCCACCGCGCGCTAGCAGCGGCTGTCGATGACTGGGCCGGAGCGCATCTGCCGGTCGATCATTCCGATGTGGATGCCGCCTGCAAAGGCTTGGTCGCGGCGTTGGGCCGGGCCGGGCTGCTGCGCCACAGCGGCGCCGATCATGGCGAGGTTCTGGACGTGCGCGCGCTGTGCATCATCCGCGAAACACTGGCCCGCCATGACGGGCTGGCGGATTTCGCCTTTGCGATGCAAGGGCTGGGAATGGGGGCGATCAGCCTGTTTGGCACGCCCGCACAGCGCGAATGGTTGCAGCGGACTCGTGCCGGGCAGGCGATCGCAGCCTTTGCGCTGACCGAACCGGGCTCGGGCTCGGATGTGGCCAATACCGCGACCACGGCCACGCGCGATGGCGATGGCTATGTGCTGAATGGCGAAAAGATCTACATCTCGAACGGCGCCATCGCCGATCTGTATGTCGTCTTTGCCCGTACCGGCGAGGCTGCGGGCGCGCGCGGTCTGTCGGCCTTTCTGCTGCCTGCCGATACGCCCGGCCTCGAGGTGATCGAGCGGATCGAGGTCATCGCCCCCCATCCCCTGGCGCATCTGCGCTTCAACGATATCCGCCTGCCGTCCGAGGCGCTGATCGGGCACGCCGGCACGGGGTTCAAGCTGGCGATGTCGGTGCTGGACGTGTTCCGCCCGACCGTTGGCGCGGCGGCCCTGGGCTTTGCTCGCCGGGCGCTGGACGAGGCCTTGGCTCGCGCAAGCCAGCGCCAGCTTTTCGGCGCGCCGCTGCATGAGCTGCAGATGGTCCAGGGGCATCTGGCCGATATGGCACTGGATGTGGATGCGGCGGCTCTGCTGGTCTATCGCGCAGCATGGGCCAAGGACATGGGCGCGGCCCGGATCACCCGCGAGGCGGCCATGGCCAAGCTTTACGCGACCGAAGCCGCGCAACGCGTCATCGACACCGCTTTGCAGCTTCACGGCGGCGATGGCGTGCGCAAGGGCTTCGCGGTTGAAAGCCTGTATCGCGAAATCAGGGCGCTGCGCATTTATGAGGGTGCCAGCGACGTGCAGAAGATCGTCATCGCGCGGGGGCTGCTGTCGTGATCTATCGCCGCTCGATCCGCATTGAATTCAATCATTGCGACCCGGCGGGGATCGTCTTCTATCCCCGCTATTTCGAGATGACCAATTCGGTCGCCGAAAACTTTTTCCGCGATGTCGTGGGGCTGCCCTATGAAACTATCATCGCCCGTGGCGAAGGCGTGCCAACCGCGCGGATCACCGTCGATTTCCATGCGCCGTCACGTTTGGGCGAGGTGCTGGAATGGCGGCTTGAGGTTCTGCGCCTTGGCAATTCGGCACTGGATCTGCAGATCACGGTGCATGGTGCGAACAGCGACAGGCTGACGGCTAACCTGACGATTGTTCACATCGCCGGCGACGGGCGCGCACATCCCTGGACGGCAGATGTCCGCACCAAGATCACAGCTTTCATGGAGGCCACGCAATGACCATCCAGAGATTGCAACCCGCAGGTTGGAAACCGGCAAAAGGCTATGCCAACGGCATGGCCGCAACAGGCCGCATGGTCTTTACCGGCGGTCTTGTCGGGTGGAACGCCGATTACGAATTTGAAACCGACGATTTTCTCGGACAGGTCGAACAGACGCTAAAAAATATCGTCGCCGTTCTGGCTGAAGCCGGGGCAGGGCCGGAGCATCTGGTCCGCCTGACCTGGTATATCACCAGCAAACAGGAATATCTGGACGATCTCAAGGGGTTAGGTCGGATATACAAGGACATCATCGGCCGCCACTACCCCGCCATGGCGGTGACACAGGTCCTTGCCCTGATCGAGGACCGCGCCAAGGTCGAAATCGAAGCGACGGCCGTCATACCAGAGTAGTTCCGGCACCCCTCTATCGGCGCGGCAAGACGTCGGCAGATATCAACAGGGAGCATGAAGATGCTTGGACCAACGGGCCACGAGGACACGTTCACCCGCGACCGGCTGCCGCCTTTCGACGCGTGGCCGGCGCTTGACCTTTCGGGCTTCGACTATCCCGAATGGCTGAACGCGGCGGTCGAACTGACCGACCGAATGGTCGAAAAGGGATTTGGCGACCACGTTGCGCTGATCGGCAATGGTCGTTCGCGCACCTATAAGGAACTGACCGACTGGACCAATCGTATCGCCCATGCGCTCGTCCAGGACTATGGCGTAAAGCCCGGCAACCGTGTGCTGATACGCTCGGCCAACAATCCCGCGATGGTGGCCTGTTGGCTGGCTGCAACCAAGGTGGGGGCGGTCGTGGTGAACACGATGCCGATGCTGCGCGCGGGTGAACTGGCCAAGATCGTGGACAAGGCGGAAATCTCCCACGCGCTGTGCGATACGCGCCTGATGGAAGAGCTGGTACTGTGCCAACGCGACAACGCCTTTTTGCGGACGGTGGTGGGTTTTGACGGCACCGCCAATCACGACGCCGAACTGGACCGCGATGCGTTGAAAAAGCCGGTACGCTTCGACGCAGTCCAGACGGGCCGCGACGATGTTGCGCTGCTGGGTTTTACCTCGGGCACGACGGGCGACGCCAAGGCGACGATGCATTTTCACCGCGATCTTTTGATCATCGCCGACGGCTACGCGCGCGAGGTTCTGCATGTCACCCCCGAGGATGTGTTCATCGGTAGCCCGCCGCTCGCCTTTACCTTTGGCCTTGGCGGGCTCGCGGTCTTTCCGCTGCGCTTTGGCGCGACAGCCGCGCTGCTGGAACAGGCCAGCCCCCCAAACATGATCGAGATGATCCAGGAGCATAAGGCGACCGTGTGCTTTACCGCGCCAACGGCCTATCGGGTGATGCTGAAGGCGATGGACGAAGGTGCAGACCTGTCCAGCCTGCGCGCCGCCGTCAGCGCCGGCGAAACCCTGCCTGCTCCGATCTATGAGGAATGGCGCGAAAAGACCGGAAAGCCGATGCTGGACGGCATCGGCGCCACCGAAATGCTGCATATCTTCATCACCAACCGTTTCGAGGATCATCGCCCCGGCTGCACTGGAAAACCCGTCACCGGATATCAGGCCAAGATCGTCGATGACGACATGAACGACCTGCCCCGTGGCGAGGTCGGGCGTCTGGCGGTTCGTGGCCCGACCGGCTGCCGCTATCTGGATGACAAGCGCCAGGGCGTCTACGTCAAGGACGGCTGGAACCTAACCGGCGATGCGTTCTGGCAGGACGAAGACGGCTATTTCCACTTCTCGGCCCGCACCGATGACATCATCCTGTCGGCTGGCTACAATATTGCCGGCCCCGAGGTCGAAGCCGCGCTGCTGTCCCACCCCGCGGTGCGTGAATGTGCCGTCATCGGCGCGCCCGACGAAGAGCGTGGCCATATCGTTCAGGCCCATGTCGTTCTGGCTTCCGGTTTCGACGGCGATGCGCTGATGACGCGCGAATTGCAGGATCACGTCAAACGGGTTATCGCGCCCTTCAAGTATCCGCGCAGCGTCGTCTTTACCGATGCGTTGCCCAAGACCCAGACCGGCAAGATCCAACGTTTTCAGCTGCGTCAGATCTCGGCGGCAGGGACCGCATAAGCATGGATTGGGACGACGAATACGCGAACTCGGCCTATGTCGAAGGCTCGGACCTTTTGCCCGAACTCTGGGCCACCCGCGCCCTAGCCTATCGCCAAAGCGGCGTGCGGATCGAACCGGATATCGCCTACGGCGATGGGCCGCGGCAAAGGCTGGACCTGATCCGGCCTGACGGCCCATGCCTCGGTCTGGTGGTGCTGGTCCACGGTGGGTACTGGCTGAGCTATGGCAAATCCGACTGGACCGACCTTGCTGAAGGCGCGCGCGCGCAAGGCTGGGCGGTGGCGCTGCCGGAATATACCATTGCGCCCCAGGCTGGGCTTCCCCAGATGACCGACGAAATCGGCGCAGCCATAACCAAGGCCGCGGCGCTGGTCGAGGGGCCGATCCGGCTGACCGGCCATTCGGCGGGCGGGCATCTGGTCACGCGAATGTTGTGCGATGACACCCCCTTGCCGCCAGATATCCTTGCGCGGATAGAAAAGGTGGTAACGGTCAGCGGGTTGCACGATCTGCGCCTGCTGCCCCATACGCGCATGAACGACACGCTGTCCCTAACGCCCGAGGTTGCCGCGGCCGAAAGCTCGGCCCTGCACCTGCCGGTTCCCGATGCGTGGCTGACCTGTTGGGTCGGTGGGGATGAGCGCCCCGAATTCCTGCGCCAGTCGCGGCTGATGGCGTTGATCTGGGATGGACCGGCCCGGACCTCTTTGGTCGAGGATCCCGGACACAACCATTTTTCCGTGATCGACGGACTAAAGGATCCGTCCTCGCCCCTGACGGCCGAATTGCTTGCGGCAAAAGATGCTTTGCCCCGCCCCGTAACGACAGGAGATCCGCAATGACTGAACGCCTCGCGCTAAAAGCAAAGGATGCGCCCGATCTGGGCCGGTTCGATTGGCAAGATCCGTTTCGGCTTGACGATCAGCTGAGCGAAGAGGAACGGATGCTGCGCGATGCGGCCCGCGCCTATGCACAGGATCGGCTGCAATCCCGCGTCATCGACGCCTACCGCGACGAGGTCACGGACCCGGCAATCTTTCGGGAAATGGGGGAAATGGGGCTGTTGGGTGTCACCATCCCAGAGGAATACGGCGGCATCGGCGCGTCCTACGTCGCCTATGGCCTGATCGCGCGGGAGGTCGAGCGCGTCGACAGCGGCTATCGCAGCATGATGTCCGTGCAGTCCAGCCTGGTGATGTATCCGATCTACGCCTACGGCAGCGAAGCGCAGCGGCGGAAATACCTGCCGAAGCTGGCCTCGGGCGAATGGATCGGCTGCTTTGGCCTGACCGAGCCCGACGCCGGTTCGGACCCTTCCGGGATGAAGACCACGGCGAAAAAGACCGCGAATGGCTATCTGCTGAACGGATCCAAGATGTGGATCTCGAACAGCCCGATCGCCGATGTCTTCGTGGTCTGGGCCAAATCAGAGGCGCATGGCGGCAGGATGCGCGGCTTTGTGCTGGACAAGGGCACACCCGGACTGAGCGCGCCCAAGATCGGCGGAAAGCTGAGCCTGCGCGCCTCGGTCACCGGTGAAATCGTGATGCAGGATGTCGAGGTCGCCGACGACGCGCTGCTGCCGCATGTCGAGGGGCTGAAAGGACCGTTCGGCTGTCTGAACCGCGCCCGTTATGGAATTTCCTGGGGCGTGCTGGGCGCGGCCGAGTTCTGCCTGCATGCTGCGCGGCAATACGGGCTGGACCGCAGCCAGTTCGGTAGGCCTCTGGCTCAGGCGCAGCTTCATCAGCTGAAACTGGCCAATATGCTGACCGAGATCGGCCTTGGCCTGCAAGCCAGTCTGCGCGTCGGCCGCTTGTTGGATGAGGCGCAGGCCGCGCCGGAAATGATTTCCATCGTGAAGCGTAACAATTGTGGCAAGGCCCTGGAAATCGCTCGGTGGTCCCGTGATATGCACGGAGGCAATGGCATTTCGGAAGAGTTCCAGGTCATGCGCCATATGGTCAACCTGGAAACGGTCAATACTTATGAGGGCACGCATGATATCCATGCACTGATCCTCGGCCGTGCAATCACCGGGTTGCAGGCGTTCTAGGCCAGGTTGGCAAAAGGGATCCGTTGACCTGCTCACTGTCATCCAAGCTCATCTCCACGTGGAGGATGGGCTTGGCGCGCGAGCTGATTAGTGAGCCTTCTTTGATGGCTTCAGCCGGGCAGTCCGGCTCCTGAGTGGGCGCAAGCCTGCGATGATCTACAGGTTTGCGCCCATTCGGTTTCCGGACAACACGAATTAAGTCCTAGAAGAACACTACCCATCTTCTGATGGCGAGTTGTGCCCCAGGCTCACCTCTTGCGTAAAGATGAGCCTGAATCTCAGGTCGCGGAACGCGGGAATCCCTTGGCCTAAACCCCGAGCCCTCCAAGCGATTTCCCGCCATCGACAAACAGGCACTGGCCGGTGACGAAACGGGCATCCTCGCCGAGCAGGAAGGCGACGGCGGCCGCAATCTCGGAGGGCTGTGCGGCGGCACCACCGGGCTCGAGCGCCGACCATTTCGCGAACATTTCCGGCGGGGCCGAACGGGTCATCGGTGTGTCGGTAAAGCCCGGTGCCACCGAATTCACCGTGATGCGCCGGTCCCGCAATTCCAGCGCCATGGCTCGGGTCAGGCCAATCACTGCCGCCTTGGAGGCGGCATAATGCGCAAAACGCGGTCCCCCCAGTGCCCCGCGCGAGGAGATGGTCACGATCCGCCCACCCGGTTGCATGCGCCGCGCACCAGCCTGCGCGATCAGGAAGGTCCCAATCAGATTGACCTCGGTCATGGTGCGGAAGTCATCGGCTGTCAGATCGAAGATATCGCGGTCGGAGTAGACCCCGGCGGCCGTGACGACGGCATCGACCCGCTCTTCCTCGGCTAGGCAGGCGGTCACGGCGGCACTGTCACAGACATCGACGATGGCCGCACGCACATCCAGCCCCTGCGCCGCCAGCGTATCGGCTGCAACGATGATAGCCGCCGCATTGCGGTCGATCAACACCACGCGCCAGTCGTCACGCGCCAACCGCGCCGCGATGGCCTGCCCGATGCCCTGCGCGGCCCCGGTGACGAAGACGGTTTTCCTGATCATGGCCATCCCTCAGTAGTAGCCGAACATATGCGGCAGGAAGAGGATGATCTGCGGGAACAAGATCATCAGCAGCAGGAGAAGGACCAGGGCCGCGACAAAGGGGACCACAGCGCGGAACACCTTTTGCAACGGCGCGCCGGTCAATCCCGACAGCACGAACAATACCAACCCATAGGGCGGGGTGATCAGCCCGATCATGAAGTTGATGATGACGACGACGCCGAAGTAGTTCAGGTCGATCCCCAGCGCCTTGGCGGTCGGCAGCAGCAGCGGGATCACCACCAGCAGGATGACCGAGCCGTCAAGGAAACAGCCGATCACCAGCAGCAGCAGGTTGACCATCAGCATGAACTGCAGAGGTGAGAGATCCATTCCCGCGATCAGTTCGACCAGCGCGGCCCCCAGCCCTTCGTTGGCGATGGCATAGTTAACCACGAAGGCCGAGGAGATAAGCAGCATCGTCGCCGCCATCTGCCGGACCGAGGTGTTGAACGAGCCCGAAAGCTCGGCCAGCCCCATGGTCCCGAGGATGACGACGCCAATGATCATCGCCCAGAGCGCGGCAACGGCGGCGGACTCCGTCGGGCTGAAAAAACCGCTCCAGATCCCGCCCAGCAAGACAACCGGGAGCGTCATCGGGATGGCGGCCCGGCCCATGATGGGCAGGGCTTCGGCAAAGGACACGCGCTCGCCCGGCGGCAGATCGTAGCGCCGCGCGATCAGCGCCACCACAATCATGATCGTGGCGGCCATCAGCAACCCCGGCACGATACCGGCCAAAAACAGCGTGCCAACCGAGGCGCCGGAGAGCATGGCGTAGATGACCAGCGGGATCGACGGCGGGATCACCGGCGCGATGACCGATGCGGCCCCCGCCACGGCAACCGCGAGTTCCAGCGGGTAGCCGCCGATGCGCTTCATCATTCGCACGGCGATGACGCCGGGGCCGGCGGCCTCGGTCACCGCGCTGCCGCTCATCGAGGAAAAGATCAGGCTGACCAGTACCGTCACATGACCGGTACCGCCGCGCAACCGGCCGACCAGCACATTGGCGGCATTCCACAGCCGCTCGCTGATCCCGCTGTCGTTCATTGCATTGGCGGCGAGGATGAACATCGGGATCGCAACCAGCACATACATGCCGGTCATCTGCCCCATGACCTGACCGGCCAGCAGCCCGACATCCTGCCCGGTCGTCAGGAAATAGACCGCCCCCGCCATGAACATCGACAGCGCGATAGGCAGGCGCAGCAGGGCACCGACGACGAAAACGCTGACCAGCGCATAAAGACCGGGGGTCATTTCAGGGGCTCCGCTGCGGTGTCGATGGGGGTGCCGGCCAGGTCCGCCAATGCAGCGCGCCAGTCGCCAAAGGCCAGCCGCCAGCACAGGATCAGCAGGCGCAGAGAAATGCCGGCCAGAAAGATCACGAAAATCGAGTAGACATAGTCCATGCGGATCACCAGCATGTCGGTGACCGAAAGCCGCATGAACATCACGTAGTCGACGATGCCGTAAAAGCACCAGCCGATCACGGCGACGAAGGCCAGGCTGATGGACATAACGCTGATGCGCTGGCCCAGGGGGGACAGGGCGCGGAACAGCATGTCGAAGGCAATGAACTCGGACCAGCGCAGCACGAAGGCCGAAGTCCAGAACACTAGCCAGGCGCTGAGGATCGTGACGGATTCATCCACCCAGGACTGCGGGTGGCCCAGATGGCGCATCAGCACTCCGTAAATGAAGATGGCAAAGACTGCGAACATTCCGACTGCTGCGATGCCATAGGCGAGACGCGACAGCAGGCTTTGGGGGGTGCTGGTGGCAGCAGAGGGCATGGCTGGCTCCTGAGCGGGATGGCGGCCCGCCGGTGGGGCGGGCCGCACCGGGGCTTACTCGACGGCGGCGATGCGCTCGGCCAAACCTTCCATCCAGCCCCTGGTGGCATCCGGATCGGCGTAGATCCGGTCCACCGCCGCGACAAAGGCGTCCAGATCGGGTTCCGAGATCCTGGTCCCAGCAGCGGCGAACTGCTCGCGGGCCTCAGCCTCCTCCGCCTTGGTGATCGCGATCTGCAGATCGGCCGCCTCGCGCGCGGCGGATTGCAGCGTCGCCTGCTGCTCCGGCGTCAGCCTGTCCCAGGCCCGGCTGCCGATGGCAAAGAACACCGGCTGCACCAGATGGGCGGTCAGCACAAACTCTTCGGTCTGCTCGTCGAACTTCCAGTCGCGTGCCATGTTCAGCGGGTTTTCCTGAGCGTCGATCGCGCCGGTCTTGAGCGCCAGGTAGACTTCGGTCGCCGGCATCGACACCGGGCTCGCCCCAAGCGCGGTTGCAAGGTTCTGAAAAGCCGGGCCCGGCGGCATGCGCATCTTGACCCCGGCAAGGTCAGCCGGCGATTGTACGTTGCGCGCCTGTGACAGCCCCACCGTGCGGGTGCCGAGATAACCGGTGTCGAGGATCACGACGCCCATCTTTTCCTGCACGTCCTTGCGGAATTGGTCGCCGATCTCGCCGCGGAACACCGCGATCATGTGATCGGCATCGCGGAACAGGTAGGGTTTGCCCAGCACACCGTATTCCGGCAGTTGTTGTTCGATCTCGAAGGTGACCGGGGTGGCCATTTCCAGATTGCCGCGCTGCATGGCCGGCAGTTCGGTGCCCTGTTTGAACAGACTGCTGGAATGGTGGATCGAGACGCGGACCTCTCCGGGATGCGCGGCTTCGACCCGTTCCTTGATCAGTTCGAAGGCCGTGACCAGGGCCGAGGCGGGCGGCGAAGCCGAGGAGATGCGCAGCTCGATCTCGGCAAAGGCGGCTGGGGCAGAGAGCGCCAGGCCGGCGGCAAGTGCTACGCCGGTGATGCGGGATAGAAACGTCATGGGAACCTCCGTGTTTCGTTGTTATGTGGGGCCGAGGGTCAGGCCAGCGGCACCCGGATTGCAGTGCTGGGGGGCTGGATCTCGACATTGAGAGTGCCGATGCCCGAGATTTCGGCAGACAGGCGGTCACCGACCTTGAGGAATTCAGCGCGGGGCTGGCCGACGCCGGCAGGGGTGCCGGTCAGCAGCACATCACCGGGGTCGAGCTGCATGATCCGCGAGGCGGTGGCGATCTGTTCGGCGACCGTAAAGATCATGTCGGCGGCAGTGTCGTCCTGCTTCACTACTCCATTGACCGAGAGTGAGAGGCGCAGGGATTGCGGATCGGGCACGGCGCTGGCCGGGACGAACCGCGGTCCAAGCGGACAGCAGGCCTCCTGCGCCTTGCCCGCCACCCAGTCGAGTTTGTAGAAGGTGTCCGGCGCCCGGTTCAGATCGCGAGCGCAGGCGTCGATGGCAACCATATAGCCCGCGACATGATCCATCGCAGTTTCGGGTGTGACGGCCCGTGCCGCTTTGCCGATCACCACCGCCAGCTCGATTTCCCAATCCATCGCCTGGGTGTCCAGCGGCATATGGACCGTTGCACCCTCGCCCACCACGGAATTGCGCGCCGGCTTGAAGAAGAAGAACAGCCGCTGCGCCTCCTTGCGCAGGTCCTGCACGCCCATCTCCGCCAGATGGCGGTAATAGTTCGCCCCGGCGCAGAGTACCTTGCCGGGGTAGAGGAAGGGGGCCAGCCGCGTGCCTTCTGCCACCTGCGCAGCAGGATCCGGATCAGCCGCCAGTTGCGCCAGCGTCGCCGCATTGCCCTCCCAATCGGCAAAGAGGCCCGCGACATCGCGAATGTCCGAGCCAGTAGCGGCCAGTAACTTGCCCAGATCAAAAAGACCCCGCGGCGTTTCCAGACAGGCCACCGGACCGGCAGGTCCCTGCACTGTCGCCACCGCCCAGTTGGCCCCTTCGGCAAGATCGTTGTGCATCTCGGCTCCCCACGATTCCAAACTTGACATGAACTGAACGATATTTTATAAAATATTGGTGTCAACATAAAATGTGCCATGCCAGATATAGCCACACCCACTGTCGCAGCCTATGACCTGCTGCGCGCCGAGATCCTGCACGGCGACCTGATGCCCGGAGAGCGCCTGCGGGTGGCCGAACTGAACACGCGCTACAGCATCGGCCTGACTCCGATCCGCGAGGCGCTGATGCGGCTGGCGTCAGAGGGGCTGGTGCTGAACGAGAGCAACCGTGGTGCAAGGGTGCGCAGCACCTCGATCGAGGAGCTGACCGATCTGGTTGCCACCCGCCGCGAGCTCGAGGCGAACTGCCTGCGGCTGGCGATGGTCAGTGGTGGTCCGGAATGGGAGGCTGAGATCCTCCGCACGCTGCATCTCCTGAACCGCGCTCCGGTGCCCGATCGGATCGAGGATCGTGAGGCCGCGGCCAGTTGGGAGGCGCTGCATCGTCAGTTCCACCATACGCTGGTTTCGGCCTGCGGCTCGCAATGGCGGCTGAGCTTCTGGAACACCCTGGCCGACCATTCCGAGCGTTACCGCAAGTTGCGCTTGGTCGCAGATCTGCCGCACCGCGCCAGCCCGCGCGACATTCAGGCCGAGCATGAAGCCATTGCCGCCGCGGTCATCAATCGCGAGGTGGATGCCGCGCTGGCGCTGATGGACGCCCATCTGGCCCGCACCGGAGATGTTGTCACCGGCATGCTGAGGGCAATGGCAGACCAGAAAACCAATATGGGAGACGAGAAATGATCATCCGCAGCGCCTTTCTCGAAGGCAGTGTCGCTCCGGCCGACCAGCCCGCTTTCGACGCCTATATGCGCGATACCGTGGTGGCTGAGATTCTGTCCTATCCCGGCATCCGCCGTGTCACGCTGCGCAAGCTGGCCCAGGCCGATGCCGGTGTGGCGGCGGCCTATATGCAGTTCGACCTGCATTTTGACAGTCTGGCCGCGATGGAGGCTGCGCTGGGAAGCCCCGTGCGTCAGGCGGTGCAGCAGCGCATCAAAGCTGGCATGGGGTCATTTTCCGGCCGGGTAACACATGTGGTGAGCACGGTGCTGGAGGATCGTTCGTGACTGTCCTTGTTACCGGGGCAGGATTGATTGGTTCGGAAACCGCGCGATTGCTGACGGCGCGGGGCGATGCGGTTGTGCTGTTTGACATTCGGACCCCGGCGGATTTGCCGGCCGGGGTCGATTTTGTCGCGGGTGACATCACGGATGCGGCGGCGCTCGATGCACTGATCGCCGAGCGCGGCATCGGGTCCGTGGTGCATACGGCTGCGATGCTATCGACCGGAATGCGGGCCGATCCGTTGCGTGGCATGGCGGTGAATCTGCTCGGTACCCTGGCGCTGCTCGAGGCCGCGCGGCGGCAGGGGCTGCACCGGGTGGTCTGTATCAGCTCCACCACCGTGCTCTACTCAGGCTTTGCCACCCTCGGCCCGGACCCGATTCCCGAGGATGCGGCGCTGGGTCTTGTCAGTCAGCGGCCCGGCAGCCTCTACGCCATCAGCAAGCTGACCGGCGAGCAACTGGCTCTGCTCTACCGCGATCTGTACGGGGTCTCGACCGTATCGCTCCGCTATGGTGCCGTGCTGGGCGGGCGCACGGATGTGCCGAGCTCGGTGCCTGGACGCCTGTTCGCGACGCTGGTGGCGGCCGCCGGGTCGGGCCAGGTGCTGAAACTCGACGACCCGCTGCTGGTCTGGGCGGGACCGGAGGAGTTCATCGACGTGAGGGATTGCGCGGCAGCCGCCGTGGCGGCATTGGATGCGGCGCTACCGGGTCTCGGTGTCTATAATGTCACCCACCCCCGGCAATGGCGGCTGAACGATGTGATCGCGGCGGTGGCCGAGGTCCATGGTCCCCTGCAGGTCGAATATGACCGGACCTGCAGGAGCGGCTTTGCCGGCTTTCCCCACAGACGCCCGGCACCATCGGACATTTCGGCGGCGGAGGCCGAGCTCGGCTTTACCCCGGCACATGATCTTCGGGACAGTCTGCGGTATTGGTGGCCAGCAACGTCACGCAATCACCCGGGGAAGCCTGAGAGCTTCCGCAAGTAATCGAATATTATAGCTTTCTCCAGGCCGTATTGGCGGAGGGGGCATTCGCCTGCTCCCCGTTATTCGCGTGTGCATCCCGAGCGTGCCGCCCTGATCCGCAACGCCTGCGCACATGCGCTGAAACAGGAGCATATGGTTTTCGTGCGCGAGTTGCAGCTGGTGCGGATGCGCATGAACATCTGGCTCCAGCGATTATAGGGGGCCTTGAGTGGGTCGCCCTGCCGTGGTGCACCGTTCTGGCGCAAGTAATTGCGACTTTTGGAAGTTATGCGCCTCAGAATCCGCTGGTCATCAATGCACGGACGGCCATGATTTTTCGGACAGGGAGGTATTCCAGCATCTTGCTGAATCACGGCGACCGGGCGCAATCAATGGATCCTGACCCTAGCAGGAAGTTCGTGTAATGAGCGGGCATTCCACCTTTATCTGCTCACGTCCTTCGCCAACGCCGCTGATGCGGTCGAGCAAAAGCTCGGCGGCAATGCTGCCCATCTCGTATTGCGGCAGCTCGAAGGTTGTCAGCGGCGGCCGCATGTAGCGGGCAATCTCGCGGTTGTCGAAACCGATCACCGCCACATCGTCGGGCACCCGGAGGCTGCGTTCTCTAAGGGCATCATAGCAGCCGAGCGCGATCATGTCGTTGGCGCAGAATATGGCATCCGGCGGATGCGGCAGTGACATCAGCACATTGGTCTGTTCGTAGCCGGAGGACGGTTCCCAGTTGCCGGGCCTGACAAGGTCTGCGTCGAAATCGAGGTCATGACTGGACAATGCCTGCCGGTAGCCGCGCAGACGGTCTCGCGTGGCATCCAGTCCGGTCTGGCCGTTGATAATGGCGATCCGGCGGCGACCGCCGAGGATGAGCCGCTCTGTTGCCTGCCTGCCGCCGGTCACGTCGCCGGGCAGTACCGAGGCGATCTGCCGTTCCTCATCATAGCAGTTTAGCAACACCAGCGGCTGTTGCGGCATCGGCTCTGCCAATGGCAGTTTGCGAGTTAGCACCGTGCCATAGATCAGGCCGGCGATCTCTCCCTCTGTGGGATTTTGCGCGAAGCGGGAGAATTCGCCGATATCGCCTACCGTCATCAGTGCGGCGAAGCCCCTCTCGGCCGCCTTGTGGCGGATGCCCTCAAACGCAAGGGGCATCCATGGATCCGTGGCATTCTCATCGGTGAGGAACAGCACCATTCGCTGCACGCTGCCGGCGGAATGATCCGGCCGCCGCGCGAGCTGATAACCCAACTCTTCTGCCGCCTTGAGAACCTTGCGCACGGTGGTGGCACTGAATTTGGCGCCCGGGCTGCCGTTGAGGATCAGTGACACAGTGGCCTGGGACACGCCCGCCCGCGCGCCGACATCCATCATCGTGGGCCGGGTTTTCTGCTCCATCAGGGGGTGTCCTTCCTGTGCCGTCCAGATGCCCGGCAGGGCCGGAACTGATTCAATGACATCGACTTACGCCTTTTCGAGGGAAACGAGCGCGCCCACCAGCATGGAATCAAACGATTCTGTAGTGAGTATAGCGATCATGCAACCGGGCAGTTGATATATTTGATAGAATCAGTAATATTGATAAATAGATGTCGCGTGCATCGCACAGGCGGCAACACAGGCCGATCAACGGCCCAGGGAGGACGAACAATGAAACTTGCCCCAATTCTGGGAACGGCTGCGCTTGGCTTGGTCCTTTTGGGCACCGCGCAGGCTCAGGACAGGCAGTCCATGGCCTTTGTCGTCAATGCAGCATCGGATTTCTGGAAGCTGGCCGAGGCCGGCGTTGCGGCCGCACAAGCCGAGCTGCCGGAATATGACCTGCAGTTCCGGTATCCGGCGCAGGGCACCGCCGCGCTCCAGAATGCGCTGATGGACGATCTGGTTGCCGCCGGTGTTGACGCGATCATGATCTCTTCCGCAGATCCGAAGAACTCGATCGACGCTTTCAACCGGATTGCGGCGCAGGTGCCACTGTTCACCACTGACAGCGATGCGCCGGAATCCGATCGGATCGCTTATCTGGGCTCGTCCAACACGCTGGCCGGTGAGCAGGCGGGCGAGATCGCCGTTGCGGCACTGCCGGATGGCGGCCAGTGCATGGGCTTTGTCGGTTTCCTTGGTGCGGACAATGCGGTCGAGCGGATTGCCGGTTTCCGGGCTGCCATCGAGGGGTCAGGTATCGAGCTGGTCGATGTCCGCGGTGATGACGTCGATTTTGCCCGGGCTCGGTCGAATGTCGATGATGTGCTGGCCGCCAATCCCGATATCAATTGCATGGTCGGGTTCTATTCCTACAATCCTCCGCTGATCTATCAGGCGCTGGAGGCTGCGGGCCGGGTAGGCGAGATCACCGTCATCGGATTTGACGAGGATCCGATCACGCTGGGCGCCGTGAGGGCTGGCCATTTCGCGGGCACGGTGGTGCAGGACCCCTATCAATGGGGCTATCAGGGCATGCATCTGATGGCGGATGTCCTGTCTGGCAACCGGTCCGGCATCCCTGAAGGCGGCCTGATCATCGTGCCAACCAAGGTCATTGATCAGGGCAATGTCGACGCTTTCGAAGCCGAGCTGCGCGAGCGGCTGGGCGGCTGATCCCCGGCGATCCCTGCCCCGCGCGCAGGTGTTGCGCGGGGCCCCTTTCACCAGCGGGGCGCCAATGCCCGAACTGCAATCCATCACCCTGTCTCTGGTCGGGATAACCAAGGTCTATTCCGGGGTTGTCGCCCTATGTGATGTGGACCTGTCGATCCGCGCGGGTGAGGTCGTGGGGCTGATCGGAGAGAACGGCGCGGGGAAATCCACGCTGATGAAGGTGCTGGGCGGGGCCGTCCAGCCTGATCGGGGCATCATCACTATCGACGGGCAGCGGCAGGAGCGGCTGACCCCCGTGAGGGCGGCCATGCATGGCATTGCCTTCGTTCATCAGGAGCTCACGCCTTTCGACAATCTTGATGTGGCGGCGAATGTGATGTTGGGCCGCGAGTTGCGGCGCGGGCCGCTGCGGCTGCTGGATCTCGCCGCCATGCGTGAGCGGGTGGCGCCGATCCTGGACGTATTGGGCACCCGGTTCGGCCCGGACGACATGGTCGCTGACCTGTCACTGGCGGACCGGCAATTGCTGGAGATCGCGCGCGCGCTGTCTGCTGATGCGCGCCTGCTGATCCTTGACGAGCCGACATCCAGCCTCACGCTTGCCGAGACCCGTCGCCTGCTTTCGGTCATCCGCCAGTTGCGCGACCGGGGTGTCGCCGTTTTGTTCATTACGCATCGGCTGGCGGAGATCATCGAGGTCGCCGACCGGGTGGTGGCCCTGCGGGACGGACGAAATGCCGGCGGACTGGATCATGACGAGATAACCCGCGACCGCATGGTGGCGATGATGGTCGGCCGTGACATGTCGCTGGCTTATGAGCAGCAGGCGCCAATCGCCGGACCGGTCGTGATGGAGCTTGACGGGTTGCGCAGCCACGCATGGCCCGACAGTCCTGTCACGCTGGACATCCACGGCCGCGAGATCCTTGGGCTCGCGGGTTTGGTGGGGGCCGGGCGCACCGAGTTGGCGCGGGCGATCTTTGGCATTGACAGTCCAGCGGGGGGCGAAATCCGCGTTGGCGGAGAGCCGCTGGCCCCCGGATCGGTTGGCGCCGCCATCGCCGCAGGCATCTGTCTGGTGCCTGAGGACCGCAAGGGTCAGGGGCTGTTTATGGATTTTGGTTGCGATGCGAACATCTCGCTGCCCGGGCTGGAGCGCAATCGTCGCGGTCCGTTCGTCAACCTGCGGGCGGAGGCAGAACTGGCCGATCGCTCGCGCAGCCGGCTGGGGATCAAGGCCCAAGACATGCGTCGCGGAGTCGCCGAGCTGTCGGGCGGCAATCAGCAGAAGGTGGTTCTCGCGAAGTGGCTGGCGATGGGGCCGCGCGTTGTCCTGTTCGATGAGCCGACACGCGGTATCGATGTGGGCGCTCGTGCCGAGGTCTACCGGCTGATGCGCGATGTGGCGGAGTCCGGCGCGGCCGTCGTCATGATCTCTTCGGATATGGAGGAGGTCATCGGCGTGTCCGACCGGGTCGGCGTGATGTGTCAGGGACGACTGGCGGGCATCCTGACCCGCGAGGCGTTGAACGAGGAAGCGATCCTGCGGCTTGCCGTGGGCTAGGGCAACGCGGGGGTTGAATGCAGAAAAAAGACATCGGGCTGGCGGTTCTGGTCCTGACCGTGGGGGCAGTGGTGGCGGCAATAAACCCGCGCTTTCTGTCCGCCGTGAACCTGTCGAACACCGCCAATCTGATCGGACTTTTCGGTCTGTTCTCAATCGCTCAGGCCTTTGTCATCGTTACGGCGGGGATAGAGCTCTCCATCGGTTCTGTGATCGCGTTGCTGGGGGTCATCTTCATCGACCTGATCGGACGGCTGGGCGTGCCGTGGCCGGTCGCGGCGGTGATTGTGCTGTTTCTGGCTGCGCTCCTGGGATTGGCGCACGGGCTGTTGATCACCCGGATGCGACTTCAGCCCTTTGTCGTAACCCTTTGTGGCCTGCTGGTCTATCGGGGTGTGGCCCGCTGGTACACTGCTGACGGCACCGCCGGCTTTCCCTTTGGTGCGCAGTTTCCGGTGCTGGAATGGTTGCTGGCGGGGCGGACGGCCGGTGTGCCCCATGCGCTGATCGCCTTTGCCGGTGTCGCTGTCATTTCGTGGTTTGTGCTGCATCGCAGCGTCTTTGGCCGCCATCTGATGGCGGTGGGCAAGAACGAGGAGGCTGCGCGGTTCGCGGGCATTAACACCTCCCGCGTCGTCATTGCCGCTTATGTGATCTGTGCGGTGCTGACCGGGATTTCAGCCCTGTTCTTTGCCATGTACACGCGCTCTGTACAGCCGTCCTCGCACGGAAATTTCTATGAGCTCTATGCCATTGCCGCTGCGGTTCTGGGCGGGTTCTCGCTGCGTGGTGGCGAGGGGTCGATCATTGGTGTCGTGCTGGGGGTGGTGCTGCTGCAGATGCTGCAGAATCTGGTCAACCTGCTGGGCATACCCTCCTCGCTCAACTTTGCAGTGATGGGCAGTGTGATCCTGGTCGGCGTGATTGCCGACACATGGTTCGCCCGCTACCGCGATGCCCGCCGGCAGCGCATTGCCGTGGCCGGGTTGGATCGAGACCTACAGCAGTCCGTCGCCGATGGTGCGCGATGATGGGCGGTCAGGGGCCGAGGGCAGGCGGCCCAATGATCGGAGAAGGTTCCATTATGACCCGCGCTGCGATTATCGCGCGGCACAGCCTTTCGGCTGCCGCCGCGCTGAGGTTGGCTCAACTTGCCTGCGACTATGCCGAAAGCCGGGGTTGGTCGATTGCCGTATGTGTGGTTGACGCGCAGGGCACGGTGCTTGCCTGCCTGCGGATGGATGCCGCAGCGCCGGCCATTCTTGACTATGCGGGTGACAAGGCCTTTTCCGCGGCCACAATGCGGCGGCCGACGCGCGACATCTTCGCGCATCTGGAGGCCTCGCCGCGATTGCTGGCAGGTGCTGTCGGTCGGCCGCGGCTGCTGCTCTGGGGTGGTGGGCTGCCGATCCAGCACGAGGGCCAGACCATCGGTGCGATTGGTGTGTCCGGTGCTGAGGAGGATGAGGATATAGACTGCGCGCGGACTGCATTGGCGGCACTGGGTATGTGCTAGGCCCGGTGGCGCCTCGAGCGGGCGGCCAGAGGCGGGGGAGTGCCGCCTCTGGTCCGGCTTCTTCCGTCAGCCGCGCATGTGCCGGATGCGGTCGAAGCCCACGGCGACCACGATGGCGGCGCCAATGAACATGCCCTGCCAGAATGTCGAGATGCCCAGCATGATCAGCGAATTGCGGGTGATCTCGATCAGGAGCGCACCGATCACTGCGCCGACGGCAGTGCCTTCGCCGCCGGCAAGATTGGCACCGCCGATCACCGCCGCCGCAATTACCGTCAGTTCCATGGCTGTGCCGAGATTGGTGGTGACGCTGCCCAGCCAGCCAGCCATCAGGATGCCCGCGATGCCGGCGGTCAGTGCCGAAAACATGTAGATGGACACCTTTATGGGACGTACGGCGATGCCGGTCAGTGTTGCGGCCTGTTCATTGCCACCGATCGCAAAGACATACTGCCCCCAGCGCGACCAACGGAAAGTCAGCGACATCAGCAATGTCAGCACCAGAAGCACATAGAGCGGATGCGGCAGACCCAGGGTAGACCCGCCGCCGATCCACAGCAGCAGGTCATGATCCGGCCCGAACTGGTAGATCATCTTGTTGTTGGACAGCACCATCGCCAGCGAGCGGACGCCCGACAGCGTGCCCAATGTGACAATGAAGGCGGGCATCCCGAGAAAGGCGATCAACAGTCCGTTGACCAGACCTACCGCCAGCGCGGCAAGAATGGCCGCAACGGCGGCAAGCCAGAAGCCGGTGCCGCCCTCCATCAGTACGGATACCACCATCGCCGAAAGCACGACTGTTGAGCCGACCGAGAGATCGATCCCGCCTGAGGCGATCACGGCGGTCATGCCGATGGCGATGATCGCCACGAAGGCGAAGTTGCGAGCAACATTGAACAGATTACGCTGTGACGAGAAGGCATCGGTCAGGAAAGTCAGCGCCAGACAGGCAAGGATGGCTGCGACAAACACCCAGAATACTTGCGTTCCGGCGAGGCGTGACAGCATGTTGCGGTGCTGACTGTGGTCGATGGCATCTTGAAGCGAGGTTGTCATGGCCGTTCCTTCAGGCGGTTTCGATTGCGCCGGTGATGAGGCCCGTCACCTCCTCGGGTGACGATTCTGCCGCGCGCTTTCCGGAGACGAGGCGGCCGCGCCGCAGCACGGCGATCCGGTCGCAGACGGCAAATACATCCGGCATCCGGTGGCTGATCAGGATGACACTGATCCCGCGGTCGCGCAGGCGCCGGATCAGGTCCAGCACCTCGGCTACCTGTCGCACGGAGATTGCGGCCGTCGGCTCATCCATCAGCACGATCTTTGGGTCGGAGAGCAGGGTGCGCGCGATGGCAACAGCCTGCCGCTGCCCGCCGGACATGCGCCGCACCAGGTCACGCGGACGGGTTTCGGATTTGAGTTGGGCAAAAAGTGCGGCTGCGCGGGTTCGCATCTGGCCATAGTCGATGATCTTGAGCGGTCCGGAGCTGCGCATAGGTTCGCGTCCGAGGAAGACGTTCGAGGCCGCAGGGAGATTGTCGCACAGGGCCAGATCCTGATAGACGATCTCTATCCCCTCGCGACGGGCATCCAGGGGTCTGGCGAAGGCAACCGGCTTGTCGTCTATGCTGATCCCGCCGTGTGTCGGGCGGAAATTTCCGGCGACGATCTTGACCAGCGTGGATTTGCCCGCGCCGTTGTCGCCCATCAGCCCCATCACCTCGCCGGGGCCGATATCTATCGACACGTCATCAAGCGCCTGGATCGCGCCAAATGACATGGAAATTCCGTTAAGTCTCAATCGGGACACTGATTGCTCCCCCCCTGTGGCCGAGTTTGCGGTCCTGTTGCTAAGTTCCTACTTGACCTATTAATATTAGTAAACATTATTAGGGGTGTCATTTTTGGTGCGCGATGAAGATTCTGTTGACAGGGGTGACAGGGAAAGTCGGGCAAAACCTTCTGCCCCGCCTTGCCGCGCATGTTCCCCAAGCCGAGATCGTGGCCCTGTGCCACAACCGGACGCCTGCGAACGCTGGTCGGGTTTCGGTCATCACCGGATCACTGGACGATCCGGACACCGTCGCCCGCGCGATGGACGACGTTACCCACGTGATCCATATGGCGGCGGTGAAGGAATCCCCCGCGCTTGTTATTGATATTGCGGTCAAGGGGCTGTTCCTTTTGCTGGAACGGGCACGTATCAGCCCCTGTTTTCGGCAGTTTATCCTGATCAGCGGTGATTGTGTCGTTGGCCATGTCTTTCATGATTACGGCGCGCCGATCACTGAGACCGCGCCGCGCCGGGCCTATCCGGGTTGCTATGCGCTGACCAAGGTTCTGGAAGAGGTCATGCTTCAGCAATATCAGATCCAGTACGGCCTTAACGGCTGTATCCTGCGCGCGCCGTGGATCATGGAGAAGGATGATTTCCGCCATGTGCTGGCCTTTGGGCCGGAACAGTTCGGGGGCCCCCGCTGGGACAGTCTGATGCCGCCCGACCGGGCCGCGGGCCTGGCAGGGACCAACTCGGTGCCCCTGATGCTGGATGTGCGGGGCGCTCCATTGCGGCGCAATTTCATCCATGTGGACGATGTCATTTCTGCGATCCTTGCGGCGCTGGACAACCCGGTGGCGCGGCAGCTGCTGTTCAACGTCGCGATGGATGAGCCCGTTGATTACGGCAGGGTGGCCGGCATCCTGTCGCGGACGCGGAGCCTGCGCCCCGTGACCATTCCGACAGGGTTGTTCAGCAACTGGCTGGACAATGCCGCCGCGCGTCACCTGCTGGGCTGGCGCGTGAGCGTGGGACTTGAGGACATGATCGAGCGGTCATGGTCGTGGGAGCGAGAGGAGAGCGACCCGCGAAGGATCTGGTATCCGGGCTAGAAAGAAAAGCATCCCGGAAAACTTCAACGAAGGGAGAGAAACGTGAAAAAGATTAGTATACTGTCGGGTGTCGCCGGGTTGGTTATGGCTGCCGGCCCCGGTGTGGCGCAGGACCGCCAGGTTCTGGCCATCGTGGTCAAGGGGCTCGACAATCCGTTCTTCGAGCAGATCAACCTTGGCTGTCAGCAGTGGATGGCCGAAAATACCGACAGTCCCTATGAGTGCCTCTATACCGGCCCGGCATCGTCGGCCGACGAGGCCGGTGCGGTGCAGATCGTCGATGACTTGCTGACGCGCGGCGTCGCCGCCATTGCGATATCGCCCTCGAACGCACCGGCCATGGCGCGGCGGATCCGCGAGATCGCGCCCGAGGTGCCGGTCATGACGATCGATGCCGATCTGCTGCCTGAGGACTCCGATCTCCGTGCCACCTATTTGGGCACGGACAACTACCTGATGGGTGTTCAGATGGCCGAGCAGCTTCAGGCGCTGAAGCCTGAGGGCGGTTCGGTCTGCCTGCAGCTGGGTAATGTCGCCGCGGCGAACATCAATGCTCGTGCGCAGGGCCTGCGCGACACCATCGCCGGTGCCAAGGATGTCAGCCGGTTGAGCGGTGAGGGTGGCTGGACCGAGATCGACGGTTGCCCGGTCTATACCAACGATCAGGCCGATCTGGCGAACCAGCAGATGGCGGACACATTCATCGCCAATCCGGATCTGGACGCCTTTATCCTGGTAGGTGGCTGGGCGCAGTTCGCGCCGCAGGCCTATGCGCAGGTTACCGATCAGGTCATGGACCGGCTGCAGTCCAATGAGTTGATTATCATCGCGGGCGATACCCTGCCGCCGCAGACGCAGGCCTTCCGTGAGGGTCGCAGCCATGCGCAGGTAGGGCAGCGGCCGTTCGAGATGGGCTATCGCGCGCCCGATGTCATGATTCAGCTCATCAACGGTGAGTCGGTCGAGGATCCGCTGTTCACGGGGCTGGATGTCTGCAACGCGGCGGCGCCGGGCTTTTGTGCCGATAACTGAAGACATTGCCGCCGCCGATCACCGTGACGGCGGCGGCCCTTTTGCGGATCTGGCATGATCTACGCGGCGCCGGGGCGCAATGAATGTAGTAACCGGCCGTGCCTTGATGCCTGCCTGCATGCCCGGCTGTTCCGTCCGGTGACTCGGTCAGAGTGACCGTTTCCACACCCACGTCCCGCAGACTTTCGGCAGCCTGGCTCGAATATACTCGCAGCGCCGTCTAGCAGCGATTTCTTCTGCTGGTGAGCGGTCGTCAGATGCACGCCATAGTTGGCGGCCAGTTCCGGCACGGTGCGCTCGTCCCGTGCTGCGCCTTCCATTGAAAAGAGATTATCAAAATACCAAACCATGGACCCAATAATCTAAAATACTTTCAAGTTCTTACCTGCCCAGATTCCAACCTCAATCAGTTCGGTGGCAAGGGAAACTATCAAATTCCGGACCTCGATAGTCGCATTGGTCTTGGGGCGGACCGTGGATTTGACTAATGACACCTTGCGGCTGATCGTCGGCGAGACAACGCGGCGTGCGTCTAGGCGCCCTGCCTGCATCATCTGTACGATCACCCCGCGGGGCAGGAGGGTGAAGAGCCGCTCGTCCTCCACCAGCGCAAGCATCACCGGCAGGGAATCCACTTCGACCACGATGTCCAGGGGGATTCCGTTGCTGAGCGCCATGGTCTCGAGCAGCACGCGCAGGGAATGGGTAACTCCCGGCATCGCCAGCGGATAGGCTGGGAGGTCCGTGAACTCGATGTCGCCACTGCCCGACGGAAAGCCCCCGGCTGCACCTATAATGTGCAGGTCCTCGATAAGAAGGTCTTCCACATCGAGTCCGCGGTCGCGGTCGGCATTGTAGAGAAGGCAGAGATCGAGCTTTCCCTCAGTGATCCAAGCCTCAAGATAACCGCTGAGGGAGTCAATGAGGTGAAGTCGGACATCGGGAAACCGCCGGCGTACCTCCCGCACCAGCGGTTGCGCCAGAACGGCGCTGACGGAGGTCGGCAGGCCAACAACTACCGGCCCGGCGACGCGCTCGCGCGCCTGTCCCACGAGGCTCGGGAGGAGATCGAACTGGTGTAGGATGCCCGAGGCATGCCGCAGAAGTACCTGCCCGTCCTCGTTCAGGCAGACTCCCTTGGCCGTCCGCTTCAGCAGCGTCACGCCAAGTTCCTCCTCCAGCGCCCGGACGTGCCGGCTGAGGGCCGGCTGGGCAATATGCAGATAGCGCGCGGCTTCCGAGAAGCCGCCTAGCTCGGCGATCGTTACAAAGTAACGAAGCTGTCGGATATCCATTTCCACCTCGACCCATGCTCATTCGGCATGGCCGCTATCCCCATAAGGTATTTTTGGCCGGTCGGGAAACGCTTCATATTCTCACCCACCCGTGAGACATGCCGGGATAGAGAAATACCGCTCGTAGCGAATGTGCGGGCGCGGGAGGAGAATGAATAATGTCAACTGTAGCGCATAAGCTGCGGTCAGCAGCCATTTGTGCCTTGCTTGCCTTCGCCGCCGGAGGCGTGGCTGCGCAGAACATACCGGATTACTACCCCGATAACTACAATGAGATCATCGAGTCCTCGAAGTCGGAGGACGGGCTTCTCATCTATTCGAACATGGCCCCCTATAACTGGGCCCCGGTGATCGAGGCGTTCAACGAACTCTATCCCTGGATTGAGATCAGCACGCTCGATCTCGACAGCGACGAGGTGTTCAGCCGCTACTACGCCGAGGCCAATTCCGGCGCGGCGACGGCGGACCTCATGGCAAGCGCCACGGTCGAGGGCTGGCTCACTTTCATGAACGGCGACAATGCGCTCGAATACGAGTCGCCGGAAAAGCCGCATCTGCCCGAGTTCGCGGTCCGCGTGCCCAACCTCTACACGATCTCCACCGACCCGATGGTGATGGTCTACAACAAGCTCACCGTGCCCGAGGATCTGCGGCCCACCGGTATCACCGACCTCGTCCGTATCGTCGGGGAAAACCCCAGGGTCTTCAACGGCAAGCTGACGACCTACAATGCCGCCCAGACGTCTTTCGGCCAGGCCATCGATCTGGTGAACCTGCGCGACAAGGGGGAGGGCTACTGGGACCAGCTCGATGTCCTCGGCCCTCTGGCCCGCACCGAGGTGTCCTCCGGCCCGATGCTCGCCAAGCTTGCTTCGGGTGAATACTCGGTCGCCTATTTCGTGTCCGGCATCGTCGTCTTTCCGCGCATGCAGGATCCGACCAACGCGCAGATCTACGAGTGGATCTTCCCCGACGATGGAACGCCGCTGTTCATGCGGCAGTTCGCGGTTCCGGAGAAGAGCGGCAGCCCGAACTCGGCCAAGCTGATGCTCGATTTCATCCTCTCGAAGGCCGGGCAGACGGCGTTCGGTATCGGCGGGCTCACGCCCTACCGGCCTGACGTTCCGCAGGCGGATGTGGCCTTCTTCACCTACGACGCGATCCGCGAGCAGGTGGGTGACGACAACATCCTCTTCATCGACAACGATGAGGCGTTGCTGGCTGACGATGACTTCATCGCCCGCTGGCGCCAGGCCTACACCATCTCCAACTAAGCGGCCGCCGCCCCTCGGTTCCGACCGTCCTGGGGCGGCGCATTCTCCCGGCATCGGAGGTGGACGAGATCGTCCGCGACGGATCCATGCTGCCGGGAGGCCCCCCGTCCGGCAGCGACGGGTGCAGGACCTGATCAAGACCACACGATCGCCATGGCCCCGGCCGGGCGACATGCATCACGAGGCGTCCGCCACCCATGAGATCAAGCCCCAGCTCGTCCGAAGGCGGCCCGAGCATCGACCGCAGCAGCCTCATCCAGTGGGGCGTGATGCTGACCACGATGGCTCTCGTCGTCCTGCCGATCATGCCGGTTCTGTACCAGGCGTTCCTCGACCGGCCGCTCTATGACCCGGAAGCGGTTGTCACATTGGGCAACTTCGTCACGCTGGCGGAAACGCCGCGCTTCGCCACGGTGCTGCGCAACACGATTTACTTCGCGATCCTGACGACGGTGATCGCGCAGCTGATCGGGGCGATCACGGCGATCCTGATCGGACGCACGGACGTGCCCGGCCGCGCGATCTTCGGCGAGCTCCTGCTCTGGCCGCTCTTCATCTCGCATCTGGTGCTCGCCTTCGGCTGGTTCACGATGTACGGCCCGTCCGGCTACATCACGCTGTTCATCCGCAGCCTCACCGGTGTGGAGCCGTGGAACCTCTACACGGTCACCGGTATGGGCGTGGTGGCGGGCCTGTCGCAGGCGCCGCTGGCATATCTCTACTGCATTGTCTCGACCAGAACCGCCGACCCGGCGCTCGAGGATGCCGCGCGCACGGTCGGCGCCGGTCCCTGGCATGTGCTGCGCCATGTCACGCTGCCCCTGATGCGGCCTGCACTGATCTACGGTGGGATCATCAACTTCGTCATTGCGATCGAGATGCTGTCGATCCCGCTCCTGTTCGGCGGGCCGGTGCAGATCGAGCTCTTTACCACCTATCTCTATTATCAGGTCTTCGGCCGTTCGATCCCGGAATACGGCCTCGTGGGCGCGGCTTCGTTCCTGATGCTCGGGCTCGTCATCGCCCTGATGGCGCTGCAGGGGCGGCTGATGAAGGGCAGCGGGCGCTTCGTGACCATGGGCGGCAAGGCGTCGCGTCCCAAGCGGTTCACGCTCGGCCGCTGGAAGTGGGTCGCCTTCGCCGGGATCTTCTCCTACGTCATGCTCACGATCGTCGTGATCCTGGGCGGGCTGATCCTGCGATCCTTCACGGTGCTCCTGTCGCCGCTGATGCCGATCTGGAACCTCTTCACGCTGGCGAACTACGAGGTGCTGACTTCCTATCCGGTTTACGGGCGGGCGATCTGGAACACTGTGGTGATCGCCGGCGTGGGCAGCCTGATCGGCACCATCCTCATCGCGCTGATCGCGCTCGTCGCCAACCGCTCCGAGTTCCGATTCGGCCGGCAGCTCGAATATGTCGCGGTGCTTCCGCGCGCGATCCCGGGCTTCATAGCGGGTATCGGCATCTTCTACGCCATGGGGATGTTTCCACCGCTCGGCTGGTTGCGCAACACGATATGGTTGCTGGTGATCGCCTATATCATGCGGTACCTGCCGACCGGATTTGGCGCCATCTCGCCCGCGCTGACTCAGATCAGCCGTGATCTCGACCGGGCGGGGCGCAGCATCGGTGCGGACTGGTGGCGCACTTCGCGCTCCATCATCCTGCCCTTGCTCAAGCCCGCGCTGTTCTCCTGCTACGCGCTGCTCTTCATCCATTTCCTGAAGGAGTACGTGACGGCCGTCTTCCTGTTCGCGCCTGGAAGCGAAGTCATCGGCACGACCATGCTTCAGTTCTGGATCAACGGCGACCACGGACCCGTCTCGGCCCTTGCCACCATCCAGATCATGATAACCGCGGCCTTCGTCTACACCGCGCGCAAGTTCCTCGGAGTGAAAATCTATGGCTGAACTGATGATCCAGGGCCTGGTGAGGGAGTTCGGCGCCCATCGTGTTCTGCACGAGATCGACCTCACGGTGAAGGATGGCGAGTTCCTCACGCTGCTGGGCCCCAGCGGCTGCGGCAAGTCCACCACCCTCGCGGCCGTTGCCGGGCTCGACCAGCCGGACGGGGGACGGATCGCACTGGGCACCCGCGTCTTCTTCGACGCGGGCACCAGGACCTTCGTGCCGCCGGAGCGGCGCAACATCGGGCTTGTCTTCCAGTCCTATGCGCTCTGGCCGCACATGACGGTGCGCGAGAACCTCGACCTGCCGCTGAAGCTGCGCAAGCTCGGCAAGAAGGAGCGCGCGGACCGCATCGCCGAGGCGCTCGATCTGGTCGAGATGTCGCCCTTTGCCGACCGCCATCCTCATGCCCTTTCGGGCGGGCAGCAGCAGCGCGTGGCGCTGGCGCGCACGCTCGTCTACCAGCCGGACCTGCTGCTGCTCGACGAGCCGCTCTCCAACCTCGACGCGAAGCTGCGCGAGCGCGCCCGGGTCTGGCTGCGTCATCTCCAGCAGAGGCTCGGCGTCACCACGATCTACGTGACCCACGACCAGGAAGAGGCGCTGGCTCTGAGCGACCGCATCGCGGTGATGAACCAGGGCCACATCGTCCAGCTCGGCGATCCCCACACGATATACAATACGCCGGTCGACCCGTTCATCGCCGACTTCATCGGCAGCAGCAACTTTCTGAGCGGGACCGTGGCCGCGCGCGGCGAGGGCGTGGTCACGATCACGCTCGTCGGCGGCGCGCAGCTGACGGTGGAGAGCGCGCGCCTCTTCCAGCCCGGCGACGCGGTCAGCCTGTCCGTCCGCCCGGAGCGCATCGAGATCCTGGAGCCGTCGAGCCCGATCGCGGAGAACATCCTGCAGGCGCAGATCGAGGAAGTAACCTTCCTCGGCTCGCACCACGTCGTTCAGGCGAGTTCGGGCGGTGCCCAGTTCCGCGTCGAATCCCGGGGAATGCCGCCAGCCGGCGATGTTCGGGTCCATATCCCGCGTGACGCCGCCATCGTCTTCCCCGCCTCTGTAAGCCAGTAAAGCACAGCGATTATGACTTTCTCTCAAGCGATCTTCGACCCCTCGGCCAGCGGCCCGCTCCGGGGAATTCGGGTTCTTGACTTCGCCCGTCTGGTGGCCGGCAACATGCTGACGCTTCAGCTCGCCGATTTCGGCGCCGAGGTCGTCAAGGTCGAGGCCCCGGGCAGCGGCGATACCCTGCGCCACTGGCACAACGAGGGGATGGCCGTTCACTGGAAGGTTTACGGCAGGAACAAGAAGAGCATTACGCTCAATCTGAAATCCGAGCGCGCCCGCGAGATCGTACTCAGGCTCGTGCAGGACTTCGACGTTCTGGTCGAGAGCTTTCGCTACAACTACCTTGAGGACCTTGGGCTGTCGCCCGCGGAACTGCTCAGGGCCAATCCGAAGCTGGTGATCCTGCGCCTGTCAGGGTTCGGGCAGACCGGCCCCTACGCCAAGCGGCCCGGCTTCGGCACGCTTGTCGAGGCGATGTCCGGCTTCGCCTCTATGAACGGGTTTGCCGATCGCGAGCCGGTCCTGCCGCCGCTTGCGCTGGCAGACATGATCGCCGGCCTTTACGGCGCGATGGCGACGGTGATCGCGGTGCGCGAAGTCGAACAGAACGATGGCAGGGGGCAGGTGATCGACCTGAGCCTGCTCGAGTCGATCTTCTCGATCCTCGGGCCGGAAGCCGCGCTGCACAAGCTCACGGGCCAGGTTCGCGAGCGGGTGGGCAGCGGCTCGGAGCTGTCGTCGCCGCGCAATGTCTATGCCACGTCCGACGGACAGTATCTCGCCATTTCCGGCTCGACCCAGGCGATGGCCGTCCGTCTCTTTAAGGCGATCGGCCATCCCGAGATGATCGATGACCCGCGTTTCCGTACCAACCGGGACCGTGTCGAGCACCGGCACGAGGTGGATGCGGTGGTTGGCGGATGGATCGCGCAGCGCACTCTCGCCGAGGCGGTCGATTTCTTCGAGAAGGCGGGGGTGACGGCCGCACCGGTCTACAGCATCCGCGAATTCGTGAAGGATCCTCATGTTCTGGAGCGTGAGGTGGTGGTGGAGCTGCCCGACCTGGATATGGGCACGGTGCCCATGCATGCGATCACGCCGCGCCTGTCGGAGACGCCCGGGCGCTTCCGGCTTCCGGCTCCCGGGATCGGAGAGCACAACGCCGAGATCTACGTCAGCATCGGCTTCTCGGCCGAAGACATCGAGGCAATGGCCAGAGCGGGCGTGATCTGATGGCGCACGACGGAAGGAGCACTACCATGACCGGACCCAAGAGAAGCTGGCTGTTCGTCCCCGGGACAGCCGAGGCGCGGATGCCCAAGGCCGCGGCGACGGCGGCGGACGCGCTGATCCTCGACCTCGAGGACGCAGTCGCCATCGCGGAGAAGCCGAACGCACGCTCCCTGATCCGCGCTTTCCTCGACGGGCAGAGCGTCGAGCGCCAGATCTATGTGCGGGTCAACGACATCCGCACCGGCTGGACTTTCGACGATATCGCCGCCGTGTGCTGCCCCGGTCTGGCGGGCATCATCCTGCCGAAGGTCGAGGCGGCGGAGACGATCGTTACGGTCAGCGAGATGATCGATGCCTGCGAGCGCCGGGCGGGTGTTCCGGCCGGGCAGGTTCGGCTCAACGCGATCCTGGAGACGGCGCGCGGCATCATATTTGCCCATGAAATCGCGGCGGCACGCAGTGCGCGGCTCGACACGCTGATGTTCGGGGCAGGGGACTATACGGCGGATCTCGGAATAGAAACGTCGAACGTGGGGCCGCATATCACCCATGGACGTGTCGTCACCGTCCTCGCCTGCCGGGCCGCGGGGCTGAACGAGCCCATCGACACGGTGTTTTTCGACCTGCAGGATCCGGAGGGGTTCGCGCGCGATTCCGTCGAGGGACGCGCGCTGGGCTTCGCCGGCCGGGCGGTGATCCACCCGTCTCAGATTGAGGGCGCGAACACCGCCTATACGCCGCAAGCCGACGATGTGGCAAAGGCCGTCCGCCTTCTCGAGACCTTCCGCGATGCGGAGCGCAAAGGGCTGGGCGCCGTTCAGCTCGATGGCAAGCTCGTCGACTACGCGATGCTGCGCACGGCAGAGCGCACAGTGAATATCGCGGCGGCCATCTCCAGGCTCGAGGAACGCCGCAGCCAGGGCGGCGCGAACTGACGGGCCGGGCCCCTTGATCAGATCGAGGAGGTGACGGCCGCGAAGAGGCAGAGAAGGGGTGCGCTAAGATCCAGCGCGCCCCCTCGTACTGCAATGACGCTTCAGGCCCGAAACACCTCTCCGTCCTCGTAGAACGGCAGGTCCCCGCGCCCCCGCACGATCACTGAATCTCGCTCTGTTCCTGCCGCTCTATTCCCTTGCAGCGGGACGGGCTTGATCGGGACCCTGCGGCGCGGATCGCTCAAAGGCGGTCGCGCCCCTCGCTTCTTCCGTCCACACCTTGAACTTCGTCAGCTTATGCGGACCGAAGGAGTGGATCAGGGGGATATCCGTCGCATCCCGGCCGCGCGCGATCACGACCCGGCCGATGCGCGGCGTGTTGTGGCGCGCATCGAGCGTGAACCAGCGATCCTCGAGCCAGACCTCGCACCAGGCGTTGAAATCCATCGGCGCAGGATCCGCCGGCACGCCGATATCGCCCAGATAGCCGTTCGCATAACGCGCCGGAATGTTCATGCAGCGGCAAAGCGTGATCGCGAGGTGGGCGAAGTCGCGACAGACGCCTTTGCCCTCCCGCCAGGCCTCGGCGGCGGTGCGGGTCGCGCGCGCATGCTTGTAGCCGAAGGTGAGATGCCGGTTCACATAGTCGAAGATCGCCCGTACCCGCGGCCAGCCGGGCGTGACCTGTCCGAACAGCTCCCAGGCCTCTGCCATCATGAGATCGGTCTCGCAGTAGCGGCTGGCGAGGAGATAGCCGAGCACCTCGTCCGGCACCGCGCTGATCGGGCATTCGCGGGCGGTCTCATCCCATTGGTCGGGTTCATCGCTGACCTCGACGAGGCTGTCGCGCGATAGGCGCGTCGCCCCGGTCGCCGAGGTCAGTCGCAGACAGGAGTTGCCGTAGGGATCAAGATACGTCCGGTTCGGCACCGGGGGCGAAATCTCCAGCCCGCTGTCCCTGACGATACGATCCGAGCAATCCGGATGCGGATCAAACAGCGCGATCACCTCTGTCGGCTGATCACAGGTGATCTCTATATCGTAGCCCAACCGGATCAGCACATTCACACCCCCTCAGCAGACGGGAGTGAACGCCTCAACTCGCGACTGGTTCCGCAAGCGGATCGATTGGCCGGACCCGGCGATCTCCCCCCGGTGCCGGGCACATGTGCGGAACCGTATCTCGGGGCGGACGTTTCCTTTCCACAACTGGCTTCGAACGAAAGGAGAGACCCATGGATCATACCAGACATGTTCGCCTGAACGATACCGAACTGACCGAGGCCGTTCTGAACGGTGCCACCATCTACGGCCCGGACGACGAGAAGATCGGCCACGTCTCCGAAGTGCACGGTCAGGGCGCGGCGGCGCAGGTGGTCGTCGATGTCGGCGGTTTTCTCGGGATCGGCGCGAAACCGGTCGCCGTGGCGGCCCGTGACCTCGATTTCATGCGCGATGCGAGCAATGCGGTCCATGCTGTGACCCGCTGGACCAAGGACGAACTGAAGGCGCTGCCCGAACATCGTCACTGATCCGATCCATGTCGTTCTGCCGCCCGCCGGCACCCGGAAAGACGGCTTCCATCAGGGACAAGTCACATGAAAACACTTCAGGATGCGTTCGAGCATACGTTGCAGGACATCTACTGGGCCGAGAACGCCCTGCTGAAGGCGCTGCCAAAGGTTTCGAAATCGGTGAACAATGCCGAGCTGAAGCTCGCCATCGACGACCACCTGAAAGAGACCAAGGGGCATGTCGCGACGCTGCACAAGGTGTTCAGATCCATTGGGCAAAAGGCGTCGGGCGAGAAATGCGATGCCATGGCAGGGCTTCTGAAGGAGGCCGACGGGCTGATCGAGGAGGCCGAGGGCCACGCGCTGGACGTGGCGCTCATCGGTGCGGCGCAGGCGGTCGAACACTATGAGATCGCCCGCTACGGCACCTTGCGGGAATGGGCGAAGGTGCTTGGCCATGACGAGGCCCAAGCCCTGCTCAACGGCATCCTCGACGAGGAAAAGGCCGCCAATGCGCGGCTGACCTCGCTTGCGGTCATGGCGGTGAACGAGCCGGGCAGAAAGCGGAAATGATGTGGAGGCGGCCCCGCGCGATCGCGGGCCGCCCTGCGATCAGCGCCGGACGGCGCGTGCGCCCCAGATAAGGATGCAGGCGCCGACGGCCCCGGCCACCAGATAACCGAGCCAGCCTCCGAACGAGACGCCGAGCAGGCCGAAAAGGAAGCGCGCCACGGCCGCCCCGATGATGCCGAGGGCGATGTTCAGTAGAATCCCGGTATCGGATTTCATGACGCCCGAGGCGATCCAGCCTGCAAGACCGCCGATGATGATGGCTGCAATCCAGCCGATGCTCTCATTGTCCATTCGTCCCTCCGTCTGTTTTCAGCATTGCCACTGTACCCGGGCACCCGGACCAAACGCCCCAGCGCGGCCCGGGTTCCCTCGGGCATGTCGGCGATCGAGGTGGGGCGCGAGGATCGTGACGGTTGGCGAGCCGGCCGCGTCTGACGAGGGCCGCGCTCGCCGAGACCGTCTCAGCGATAGCGGAAGATATCGGCGTCAGGGTCCGGCCGGCCGGCAATCCCCGCCGCGATGACCTGGGCGCCGATCACCGAGAAGGTGATGCCATTGCCCCCGAACCCCATCACCGCCCAGGCCCGCTCGAAGCCCGGGACGCGGTCGACGATCGGCAATCCGTCATCGGTGACGCTGAACGGCGCCGACCAAGTATAGGCGGGCTTGCCGATCCTCACCCCGGTCAGGTCGCGCAGCTTCTGCACGATCACCTTGGCCTTCTTCGCGAGCTTTCTGGGGTCGGAATTAGTATCGGCGGCTTCCTCATCCTCGCCGCCGGCAATGACGCGCCCGGACTCGTCCGTGCGGAAGTAGAGATAGGGATCGGCCGCCTCCCAGACGATCAGGTCCCGCATCCACCCGGGCAGGTCGTCCAGCGGTTCCGACGCCAGCGCCCAGGTCGACGTGACATGATGCGACTTCGTCTCCATCTGCGGCAGGTATTCATAGCCGGTGCAGAAGACCACATGCCCGGCCACCAGCACCTCGCCATTTTTCGTGGCGAGCGCCATACCCGAGGGCAGTTCCGCCATATCCGTGATCTCGACCGGCGAGACGATCTGCGCCTTTCGCTCCAGCGCCGCGCGCAGGAGCCCCGCCGTCAGCTGCGCCGGGTTTGCCGCAGCCGAGGCCTCGGACCAGATCGCGGCTGAGCGGTCGATGCCATAGCGCTCGATCAGATCCGCGCGCTTGAGATACTCCGCCCGGATGCCAATGTCCTCCCGGGCGCGGGCTTCGGCCATCAGCGCCCGCGCACCCATCTCGTTCCCGGCAAGGTAGAGCGCGGGCTTCGGGCGCATCTGGCATTCAATCTTCAGCTTTTTCGCCAGCGCGATCAGGTGCTTCACCGCGCGCACCGATCGCAGCCAGGCCCGGTCGGCGTGATCCCTGCCGATCGCCCGGCGCAGCCGCGTCAGCGGCACGTCGATCTCGTGCTGGATCATCGCCGTCGAGGCGGGCGTGGAACCGCGTACCGGCGGGCGCCGGTCGAGGATCAGCACCGCCTTGCCCGCGCGCGTCAGCGCCTCGGCGACCAGCGCGCCCGAAATGCCTGCGCCGACCACGATCACGTCGTACCGGTCGCGGGTCAGCGCGGCCGATGCCTCGACGGTTGAATGCGGCGTCCTGACCCAGAACGGGGTGCCGGACCTAAGGTCATCCTTGCGGGTCTTCGCCTTCTGCTTCGCCATCTATCCCTCCCACTTGCGGTGGAGAAATCCCCCGGGCCCGGGCGACGCGGGCCCTCGTCCGGAATGATCGGGATCTCCGCCGCATAGACGCACATCTCGTGCCGGATAAAAACTGTCGAGGATGTCGCGGGTCCCCGTCTGGCCCGGGGATCCGGTGGCCCTATTTGGACTCGACCCCGAGGGGCCCGAGATCGAACAGCCTTGTGCGATCAGACCGCGCGGAACGGGGCGGAGGAGGGGCATGCCCCTGGGGCGATGCCTTGATGTGGCTGACAGCCCCCCTCCGCCCGCTGTGTCATGCCAGGTCGCGCAGGCCCGGCTCGCGTGTCCAGTAGCGATGTTTGGCACGCTCGGGCAGGCCGTCATTCGGGACGACGCCCTCGTCCGGCTCGATCCCGGCCCGGTCGAGCAGCGCCTTCGACGCCTCGCAGTGGCCGATTGCCTTAAGATGCGCCCATGCGTCCATGACGAAGCCCACGGCAGCGGCTTCTTTCGTCAGCTTTTCGGCCTGCTCGGGCGCCAGCACCATTGCCACCGCATCAAACAGCACCGAAGGAGAGCCGGCAAGCTGGCCGTCGGCCTCCATCTCGCCGCCCTTCAGCTTCAGCGGCCCGACCTTGGGCGCGATGGTAAAGACCGTGCCGCCCTCACCCTCGATGGCCGCGATCAGCGCATCGATCTCGGTCTTGTCCGAGCCTTCGGCAAACAGCAGCCCAATCTTGCGACCCATGAGGGTCGCAGGCCAGTTCTTCTGGATCGAGAGCGCGTCCGAGGTCCCAAGGTCGATGGGATCGCGGAAGGGCCTCGCAGCCTCGGGCAGGTCGATGCCCAAGCCCTCGGCGACGCGGCGTCCGAGCTCGTCTTCGATGACGCGCAGATGCGACACGACGCGGGCGCACACATGATCCAGCCCCACCTTCGATAGTTCGAAGACAAAGGCCGAAGCGGTATGGGCCTGTTCATTCTCCGTAAGCGATTTCCAGTACATCCGCGGCTGGCTGTAGTGATCGCCGAAGGTCTCGGCCCTGATGCGCAGCTTTTCACCCGCCACCTCCTGCGGGGCAGTGACAAAGCCATCCCCGCTGGCACGGGGGCCCGGCTCTTCGCCCGCCTGATCGAGGCTGTTCGGCTCGTAATTCGCGCGGCCCTGCGGGACCTGGGTCTGCATCATCCCGTCGCGCATCATATTGGCATAGGGGCATTTCGGCGCGTTCACCGGGATCTGGTGGAAATTCGTCGTGC
>CAZESN010000002.1:0-56367 GCA_964514775.1 uncultured Rhodovulum sp. | reverse complement strand
CAGATTGCGCGGCTGGTCGACGTCCGTCCCCTTCGAGAGGGCGGCATGATAGGCGAGAAGCTGGACCGGCACCGCATAGACGAGAGGGGCGTTGAACGGATGGGTTGCCGGCATGCGCAGTTGCCGCCAGGCGCCATGGCCGGCGGATGCGAGCCCCTCGGCATCTCCGATCAGCAGCACCTTGCCGTCCCGGGCCATGACCTCGTGCATGTTCGACACGGTCTTGTCGAACAGGGAGTCGCTCGGCCCGAGCACGACCACGGGTACCTCGTCGTCGATCAGCGCGATCGGCCCGTGCTTCATTTCGCCCGAGGCATAGCCTTCGGCGTGGATGTAGCTCAGCTCCTTGAGCTTGAGCGCGCCCTCGAGCGCCAGGGGATACATGGTCCCGCGCCCGAGGAAGAGCACGTCGCCCGCGCGCGCGACGTCGCGGGCGATCTCGGCCACATCGAGTTCGAGCGCGAGTGCGCGGGCCATCAGGCCGGGGGCGGCACGAAGCGCGGTCACGAGCTCGCGCTCGCCCTCCGCGTCCAGCGTCCCCCTCTGGCGGCCGGCGGCGATGGCAAGCACCGCCAGGACAGTCAGCTGACAGGCAAAGGCCTTCGTCGAGGCGACGCCGATCTCGGGGCCGGCGAGGATCGGCAGGGCCACGTCGCTTTCGCGCGCGATGGTCGAGGTCTCGACGTTGACCACCGAGAGGATCCGCCCGCCCTCGCCGCGCACGTAGCGCAGCGCGGCCAGCGTGTCGGCGGTCTCCCCCGACTGGCTGACGAAGATGCCGAGCGTGCCGGCGCCGAGCGGCGGCTCGCGGTAGCGGAATTCCGAGGCCACCTCGATTTCGACCGGCAGGCGGGCGATGCGTTCGAACCAGTATTTCGCCACGTGGCAGGCGTAATAGGCGGTGCCGCAGGCCACCATCACCAGCCGCTCGACGGCGGTGAAGTCGACCGCATCGGGCAGGTGGACGGTATCGCCATCGGCAAGCGTGTAATGGGCCACGGCCTCGGCGACCACGGTCGGCTGTTCGTGCATCTCCTTGGCCATGAAGTGCTTGTAGGGGCCCTTCTCGGCCTGGAAGTTGGCGGCGGGAACCTCGTGGACCGGCCTCTCGACCTCGGTGCCGCTTGCGTCGAAGATACGGACGCTGTCACGGGTCAGGATCGCGTGATCGCCTTCCTCGAGATAGGTGACGCGGTGGGTGAGCGGCGCGAGGGCGAGCGCGTCCGATCCCACGAAGGTCTCGCCGTCGCCGTGACCGACCGCCAGCGGCGATCCGCGGCGCGCGGCGACCATGAGGTCGCTCTCACCCTGGAAGAGGAAGCAGAGTGCGAAGGCGCCCTCGAGCCGTGCGAGCGTGGCGCGCGCGGCCTCGACCGGCGTGCGCCCGGCGGCGAGTTCCCGGTCGCACAGGTGGACCACCACCTCGGTGTCGGTGTCGGTCTCGAAGGTCCGGCCCTCGGCCTCGAGCTCGGCGCGCAGGTCGCGGAAGTTCTCGATGATGCCGTTGTGGACCACGGCCACCGACCCGGCGCGATGAGGGTGGGCATTGCGCTCGGTCGGGGCACCGTGCGTCGCCCAGCGGGTATGGCCGATGCCCGACTGGCCGCGGATCGGATCCCGGACGAGGAGGTCCGAAAGCGCGATCAGCTTGCCGACCGAGCGGCGGCGCTGCAAGGCCCCGTCGTCGTCGAGCGTGGCGATGCCCGCGCTGTCGTAGCCCCTGTACTCAAGGCGCTTCAGCGACTCGAGGATGAGCGGTGCGACCTCGTGCCTGCCGAGGATTCCGACGATGCCGCACATTACGCGCCTGCCTTTCTGGATTTGAGGGCGCGAAGGCGCTCCATCATCCGCGCGCCGAAGCCCTCGCGGACCTGCTGCCGGCCACGGGCCACCGCGAGGGCGTCCGCGGGTACATCTTGCGTGATGACGGATCCTGCGCCGACGACGGCGCCGGCTCCGATCGAGACCGGTGCCACGAGCGCCGAGTTCGAGCCGATGAAGGCGCGCGCGCCGATCTCGGTATGATGCTTCAGCACGCCGTCGTAGTTGCAGGTGATCGTTCCGGCGCCGATGTTGGCCCGGGCGCCGACATGCGCATCGCCGATATAGGTGAGGTGATTGGCCTTGGCGCCCTCGTCGAGGATCGCGTTCTTCACCTCGACGAAGTTGCCGACATGCACATCCTCGGCCAGCTCCGCGCCGGGGCGGAGCCGGGCGAAGGGGCCCACCTTCGCGCCGCGGCTGATGTGGCAGCCCTCCAGATGGCAGAAGGCGTTGATCGTGGCGCCCGACTCGACCGTTGCGCCGGGACCGAAGACCACGTTCGGCCCGATGACGACGTCGCGGCCGATGACCGTGTCGAGAGCGAACCAGACGGTGGCCGGGTCGGTGAGGGTTGCGCCGTTCGCCATGGCCTCGGCACGCGCGGCGCGCTGGAATATGGCTTCTGCGGCAGCGAGGTCCGCGCGCGAGTTCACGCCGAGCGTCTCCGCCTCGGGGCAGGTCACGACGGCGGCGGCAAGTCCCTGTTCCCGGCCCCGTGCGACAACATCCGTCAGATAGTATTCGCCCTGCGCGTTCTGCGGCGTCACCGTGTCCAAAAGCGCGAGGAGCGTCGCACAATCGGCAAGCAGAACGCCTGAATTGCAGAGGACGAGCCCCGGGGGCGGCGCGCCTGCGTCCTTTGCCTCGACGATCGCGGCCAGCTTCCCGTCCGCATCGAGCATCAGCCTGCCGTAGCCGCCGGGCGCCTCGGTCTCGAAGCCGAGAACGACGATGTCGGCACCTGCGGCGCGCGCGGCGCGCATCTCCTCCAGGGTCTCGGGGCGCACGAAGGGCGTGTCCCCGAAGAGAACCGCCGCATCGCCGTCGAAGCCCGCCAGAGCCTCCCGTGCCGCCAGCACCGCGTGGCCGGTTCCGCGCTGCTCGAGCTGATGCGCGATCACGACGTCCTCGTCGATCGCCTCCGCGGCGGCCCTGACCTGTTCGGCGCCATGGCCGGCGACGACCACCAGCCTCTCGGGCTCGACACTGCGCGCCGTGCGCAGGGCGTGGCCGAGCAGGGGAAAACCTGCCAGCGGGTGGAGGACCTTCGGCAAATCAGAGTTCATCCTCGTCCCCTGACCGGCGGCCAGGACGATGACGGCAATCGACATGGGATCAATACTCCGCGACACAACGCCGCGCTTCTATCAGCGAGTGCTTCGTGGGAAAAGGCCGGGGCCGGTAAGATTGGGTTTCAGAATGCTGCAAGGTGACAGGATGGGTTCGGGAGATGGAGCGGCGGGTGTGCGGGTAGCCGTATTCGATCTGGACGGCACGCTGGCGGACACGTCGGCCGACCTGATTGCCGCCGCCAATGCGACCCTCGCCGCAGCCGGTCATGCGCCGGTCCTGCGGGACGACGAGGACAGGGCAATCGCGTTTGCCGGCGGACGCGCGATGCTGCGGGAAGGTTTGGGGCGGCTGGGGGCCGGCGAGGCAGAGGCCATGGCCGGAGCCGAGCGGCTCTATCCGCAGCTTCTGGAGTTCTACGTCGGCGGCATCTGCGTGCATACGAGGCTCTATGACGGCGCCGAGGCCGCACTGGATCGGCTGGCGGCCGAAGACTGGCGGCTTGCCGTCTGCACCAACAAGCCGTTCGGCCTGGCGGAGCAGCTTTTGCATGAGCTGGGGATCAGGGGGCGGTTTGCGGCCCTGCTCGGCGCCGACAGTCTCGCGGTTCGCAAGCCCGACCCGTTGCATCTCACGACCACGGTTGCGCGTGCCGGCGGCATTCCGGGAAGGTCCGTGCTGATCGGGGATACCGTCACCGACCGCATGGCGGCGCGGAATGCGGGCATTCCCTGCGTTCTGGTGGCCTTCGGGCCAGAGGGCGCGGCGGTTGCGGGGCTGGATCCGGACGCCGTGATCGAGCGTTACGATGATCTGCCGGATGTCCTGGAGAGGATTGTCCCCGGGGCGTGACGTCGCTTGCGGCTTGAAGCGGCGGCGGCTTGATCGTTATAAGGACGCTGCGCGGGTGTAGCTCAATGGTAGAGCAGCAGCCTTCCAAGCTGAATACGTGGGTTCGATTCCCATCACCCGCTCCACTCCCCAGGCTAACAGCATGATATTGCTCTGAGAAAATCAGATCTGCTCGTGAGCCCTCTGACCAACCCGCCCAAGGAGGATGCGCTTTTATGCGATTGGGTGGGGGCTGGTGAGGCTGTGTCTACGGGGCGTAGAGCAAGCCATTGTAGCTACACCCCCATAGCAGACGCTATGCGTGCGACGGGCTGCATGTCTGCCTGAGCCATGGCTGGTGATTCGGCTGTAAGCTGGCCCATTCCTCGAATCTGGATCACGATCTTTCTCTAGGACGTCTTATCGCATCACAAGACGTCGCTATGCGAATGGGCCTATTGACATGATGTGCGGCCTCCTCTCCTATTAAATCTAGGACCCGATAGCCTCCTAGAACGGCTGCTCCGTCGAGACCGCAGACTGGCAATGTCCCAAGCGCGGTGCAGACGTCCCCAAGAACCGAAACGTTGATTAGTGGCCGTGGTCGCTCATTAGCGCACGGTCCTTAGGAGGCTAAGTTATATAATGACGACGTACATATCAGCTCCTCAAGTCGCCGCTGTGCTCAGCGTGAGCAAGGCCACAGTCTGGCGTTGGGTCAAAGAGGGTCGTCTTCCCCGCCCCACCAAGCTCGGCCCGAATACCACTCGTTGGCGTCGGGGTGACATCGAGGACTTCATCTCTTCTCGCACGGCTGCGGAATAGCCGAGGTGAAGTTACCGGCGGACTTCGCAAAGGAGCTGTATCTCTGGCTCGACGGCCCGGGGCTAGGCGCGATTGCGCGGTGGGCCTGGGATTTCGGCGATTACGTCCGGGACGGCGAGGAGGCGCCCATGACTGAGCGGAAGCAGGAGCAAATCCGGGACTCGATGTCGAACGCGCAACGGTTCGCTCTTGACGTGTTCGAGCGCATGACCACCCCCTCGAACGAGGGTGGTAGCTCAGTCCCGTCCGTTGTCGGCGCTCACGAGATTCTGGACGCAGCGAAGTTGATCTGGGGAGACGAGGTTAAGGACAAACCGGCGGACATCATGGCGATTGCGAATAGCCAGCCGGGCGTGGTGGTCGCATCAAGTCGCGTTCGGCATGGTCCGAAGGCCTCCGCCCCCCTAACCTACTCCATCCGAAACGAGGAATATGGCGTCGATACCGAGTTCCGGGCGGCGCACCTCTTCGACCTTAAGCCGGTCGTTAATGAGTACCAAGGCGGCCAGCAGATGTGAAACTATCAGGGGATCAAGGATCAAGAAGGATCAGTGTTTTCTTACTCCCTTTCGGGAGCGGGAATTGAAAACCAATTCTTACGGCCCAATAAGAAAGCGGGGATCCTTCTTGATCCTTGATCCCCTGATATTTATCTTGGGGGGATTATCAAGTCGGTTTCACTAACACTAAGGCGCGCGCCACTTCAATGACTGGCTCCACATCGCATAACCCCCGCGCACGTGCCATTCGTCGCCCTTGGGTGGCCCCTAATGCGTGCGCGCGCTATTCTCGACCCAGCCACAGGCCATGACCGCCGGAGCGCCACTTCCCGGCCCAAGCATCGGGCTGCCCGGCAATCCGGCCCCGTTCCCGCCCGCCGCGCGCCAGCGCCAATGGAGCGCCCGTTCCGCTGGGCTCCGGCGGCTTCCGCGCCAAGGCCCGGCCGAGCGCCCGGCGCCGCCCTCGGGACCACACCGAACCGCCCCATTCCTGCGCTGGCTCAGCCCACCCCGGCACGCTTGAGCGGGCAAGTTGGCGGGTCGATTCCGCGACACGCGGATTCCTGAGGCGGCTTGGCCTTTCTGGTGCCTCAGGGGGGCGCCATCGCCGGCATATTCGCTAGACTGCCACGGCGATCCGGCTGCACCCGCCTGTGCCCTCGGCCCCAAGAATTGCCCAACCGTTGGCTTCCAGCGGCCAGCGCCCCAAGGCCCCCGGGCCGGCTTCGAGCCAATGGAGCGCCAAGCCTTGGCTGCTCCTGCCCGGCTCCAGCCCCGCCACCCACCGGCGCCCGGCCGAGGCCCGCGCGAACGGCTGGGCGTTGTGGGCAGCGACGTGGGCGCGCTCTACTCGCAGGACATGCTGAACCTGGCCAAGGACCTGCACAATATCGCCGCCCTTGCCGCTCAGCTTGCCGACGGCCCGAATCCCTACACCGGGTTGCGGGGAGTGGCCTGCTTCAGCAGTTCCACGCCTGCGGCGGGCAGGGGGACGCGGTGCTCACGCTTCATCTTCATGCGCTCGGCGGGGATGGTCCAGACCCCGGAATCGAGCTCCAGTTCCTTCCAGCGCATCCCGCGCAGTTCGCCGCTGCGCACCGCCGTCAGGGCCAGCAGTTCCAAGGCTCGCGCACTCGTGCCCGGGCGCTTCCGCAGCGCGGCGAACCACCAAGGGGCGTCGTCAATTGCCAGTGCTGGCTGGTTCACCGTCTTGGCAATCTTGCTTGGAGCCGGAAGCACCGCGCTCAGGTTGCCCTTCCACGTCGCCGGGTTGGCATCCGCGCGCCACCTGTGCGCCTGCGCGAAGGCGAACATTGCTTCCAGCCGCTCCCGAATCTTGGTCGCGGTCTCTGTGCGCGTGGCCCATAACGGCTCAAGCACCTTTAGCACGTCAGCCATGGTGGCGTCTGCCACACCTACGTTGCCGATCACAGGGGTGACGTAGGTGTCGAGCACCGACCTGTACCGCTTCTGATTCTTCTCGCCCTCGATCTCCGCGAGCTTGACCTTCAGCCATTCCTCCATGGCCTTGGTGACGCTCATGGTCGGCACAGCTGCTTGCCGCGCTGCCCGCCGCTCAGCCATAAGCACGAGGCCCTCCCCGCGCCGCACCCGGTCGGCCAGCGCCCGGGCGTTGGTGCGAGCCATGGCCAGCGGAACGTCCGAGCATGGGCCGAGTCCGAGCTCATGGCGCCGGCCGGCAATGCGCAGCCGGAGAATCCAGGACCTCGCCCCCGAGGGGGTTATCTGCAACGATAAGCCCGCCACCCCGCCCACCGCATGCAGGCCGGGAGCTTCAATCCGCCGGATTTCGAGAGCCGACAATTCCTTTGCACGACGGGGCACCATAACCTCCACCCGCTTACCCACCCGCCCAAAATATCCACCCTTGGGCGCTATATCTTGATGCCGGATAAAACAGGGAAAGGCACGGATAAATTCACATCTATCTGAAAATAAATGGTATTATGCGCCTCGTTGAGGTTGGATGCGACGGGGTGAGGGGCTAAATATGGCGCCCATCACCCGCTCCATTTCCAGTGTCGCCCAATAGAGCGTGAACGCGTCGCGCCTGGCCGATGGCTTCGCCGTGCATATGTTCGACAAGGAGTTTTCCGGCTGAGGCGCTGGAAGGCCGCCCGGAAAATTTGGGTTGGACGGACATCGAAACGGGTGCTATCCCAGACTGAAAATTTGACAGGGTTAAAATGAAGCCAGCTTACTTCAGCTATCACAAACCCGCGACGCTGTCCGAAGCCCTCACCCTGCTGGCCGAGCATGGCGAGGAGGGGAAGATCATTGCCGGCGGGCAGAGCCTCGTCCCGTCGATGAACTTTCGCCTCGCGCGGCCCGAGACCCTGATCGACATCAATCACATCCCCGAGATCCAGGGGGTTCGCGACCTGCCCGACCATCTCGACATCGGCGCCGTCACCCGGCACGCCACCTTCCACAGCCCGGTCTGCGCCGGGCCGCTGGGCGTGTTGCTCACCAAGGTGGTCGCGAATATCGCCCATTATCCCATTCGCCAGCGCGGCACTTTCGGGGGATCGCTCTGCCATGCCGACCCCGCGTCGGAATGGTGCCTCGTCGCGACCACGCTGGCGGCCGAGATGGAGATCCACGGCCAGTCCGGTGAGCGTCGCGTTCCCGTGGCCAGGTACTTCCGCGGCACGTTCGTGACCGATGTCGGCCGCGACGAGCTGCTCGCGCGCGTCCGCCTGCCGAAGCTGCCCGGGGGCTGGGGAACCGGCTTCTACGAGTTCTCGCGACGCAAGGGGGATTTCGCCCTCGCGATGTCGCTGGCGGCTCTGTCGGTCGAGGGCGGGATCGTGCGCGGAGCGCGGCTGGGTCTCGGAGCAGTGTCCTCGCACCCCTTGCGGCTCGAGGCGCTCGAGGCCGAGTTGATCGGTCAGCCTGCAAACGAAGAGGTCTTCTCTGCCATCGGCCGAAAGGCGCAGGAGATCGTCACTCCGTCCGGGGATATCCACGGATCGGCCGAATACCGGCTGGAACTCACGGCGACGGTGATCCGGCGCGCTCTTGTCGAGGCGGCGGCGGAGGCAGGGGCGTGAACTGGGTCGGCCGCGCACTTCCCCGGCTCGAGGACCCTTCGCTGCTCAAGGGCCACGGGCGCTACGTGTCGGACCTGGCGCGCGGCGCGATGGCGGTGAAGTTCGTCCGCAGCCCGGTTGCCGCCGGGCGGGTCGAGGGCGTCGACATGCCCGATCCCGAGGATTACGAGGGCCATGTCTTCCTCGCCGCCGATCTGGATACCGGGGGCGTGCGGCCCGTGCAGGCCATTCTCGACCGGCCGGATTATCGCCGCGTGCCGCATCCGGCCCTGGCCGGGGACCGTGTCGTCTTCGCGGGGCAGGCCGTGGCGATGGTCGTGGCCGCGACCGAGGCGCTGGCCGAGGATCTCGCCGAGCAGGTCTTTGTCGACATCGATGCGGATGACGCGGTCATCAGCATTCCGCAGGCCCTGGCCGAGGGCGCGCGCGACGTCCATCCCGAGGCGCCGGGCAATGTGATGGTCGAGGGGGCAATGCGCACCCCCGGGCTCGATGCCGCGTTTGCCGCCGCTGCCTGCGTCGTCGAGCTCGACCTGCATTCGAAGCGCCAGTCGGCGATGCCGATGGAAGGGCGCGGCGGCGTTGCCGACTATGATCCCGCCTCGGGGCGGGTCACGCTCTATGCCTCGGTGCAGATGCCGCACATGCTGCGCACGGGCCTTGCGGATGCGCTCGGCATCGACGAGCAGCTCCTGCGGGTGGTGGCGCCGGACGTCGGCGGCGGGTTCGGGGCGAAGATGGCGCTCTTCCCGGAATATGTCGCCCTGGTCTGGGCGGCGTTCCGGCTGCGCCGCAAGCTCGCCTGGATCGAGGACCGGCGGGAGAACTTCCTCGCGGCCTCCCATTCTCGCGACCAGATCTTCACGGTGAAGGGGGCCTTCTCGGCCGAGGGCAGGCTGCTGGCGGTGGACGCCGACCTGCGTTCGAACGTCGGCGCCTATTCCTGCTATCCGGTCACCTGCGGGGTGGAGCCGCTGATGGCCTTCGCCGAGCTGCCCGGGCCCTATAACTTCAGCGAATACGGGGTGCGCTCGCGCGGCGTCACCTCCAACACGGCGATGATGGCACCCTATCGCGGGGTTGCCCGGCCGATGCTCACCTTCACGATGGAGCAGATGATGGATCGGGCCGGGGCGAAGCTCGGCATCGATCCGGTCGAGATGCGGCGGCGCAATCTGGTCCGCAGTTTCCCGCATACCTCGCCGACGGGACTGGTCTTCGATGAGGCCTCCTATCTCGAGGCGATGGAGGCGGCGATCCGCATTGCCGACTATCCCGCGTTCCGTGCCCGGCAGGCGGCGGCGCGGGCCGAGGGGCGCTATCTCGGCATCGGCCTCTCGGTCTTCTCGGAGCGCACCGGATACGGCACGCCGGCTTTCGCCGCGCGCAAGATGGCGATCGTGCCGGGGTATGAGACCGTAGACTGCGAGATGGGTCCGTCGGGGCATGTCACCCTGCGGATCGGTGCCTCGCCGCACGGGCAGGGGCTCAAGACCGCCCTGGCGCAGCTCGTCGCCGATCGCATCGGCATCCGGCCCGAGGATATCCGGGTCGTGGCCGGCGACACGGACGCAACGCCCTATGGCTGGGGTACCTTCGCGAGCCGGTCGATGGTGATCTCGGGCGGTGCCAGCCAGCATGCAGCGGACCGCGTGGCGGACAAGCTGCGCCATGCCGCGGCGCTGATGCTCGGCGTCGAACCCGATGGCATCGTGCTCGAGGACGGGCTGGCCAAGGCCGCCGGCACCAACCTCAGCCTCGCGATATCGGAGGTGGCGCGCGCGCTCCATCACCAGAGCCACACGCTTCAGGGGATGGAGCCCGGGCTGAAGGTTCAGGGGTTCTACGATCCGGCCGGAACCTTCTCGAATGCCACGCATATCTGCATCGTCGAAGTGGACATCGAGACGGGTGGCGTGGAGATCGAAAAATTCATTGTGGTTGAAGATGCGGGCAAGCTCATCAATCCGATGATCGTGGATGGCCAGGTGACGGGCGGTGTCGCCCAGGGGATCGCCAACGCGCTCTATGAAGAGCTGATCTATGACGAGTACGGAACGCTGCTGACCAGCTCGCTCGCGGACTACCTGCCGCCCACTGCGGCCGAAATCCCGCCGATCGAGATCCACCATATGGAAACGATCTCGCCTGCGTCCGTCACCGGGGCGAAGGGGGTGGGCGAGGGCGGCACGATCGGGGCGCCGGCTGCGGTCATATCGGCGATCACCGATGCGCTGTCCCCGTTCGGGGTCGAGATGAATACCATTCCAGCGACGCCGGACCGGATCAAGGCGGCGCTGCGCGAGGCCGGAGGTCGCCGAGCATGAACGAGAAGCTGAACATCACCCTTCGGGTCAACGGCACCAGCCACGCCCTTTCGGTCGAGCCGCGTCGGAATCTGGCGGACGCCCTGCGCGATGATCTTGGCCTGACCGGCACCCATGTCGGCTGTGAGCACGGGGTCTGCGGCGCCTGTACCGTCCTGATGAACGGAAAGCCGGTCCGCTCCTGCCTGACCTTCGCCTGTCAGGTGGAGGGCGCGGAGATCGAGACGGTCGAGAGCCTCGCGGACGGGGATACCCTGCATCCGCTCCAGCAGAGTTTCTGGGAGCTGCACGGGTTGCAGTGCGGGTTCTGCACACCCGGTTTCCTCATGCTCGCCGCGGGAGCACTGCGCGAGAATCCGGATATGGATGACGAGGAGATCCGCGAGGTGATCTCGTCGAACCTTTGCCGGTGCACCGGCTATCAGAACATCCTGAAGGCGGTGCGCGCCGCCGCAGACATCATGCGGCAAGAGGCAAAATAATGCGCGTCAATGCGCCGAACCTGATCGGGCAGAGCGTCGCGCGCATCGAGGATCTCGAGCTCCTGACGGGCAAGGGATCCTTCTCGGCGGATGTGAATGTAGCCGGGCAGATCTACATGCGCGTCCTCCGGTCGCCGGTGGCTTTCGGACGGCTCCTGGATGTGGACGTCGAGGAGGCGCGCAACCTCGAGGGCGTGGTCGCGGTCTGGACGGCCGAGGACATTCCTGACCTGCCGCAGATCGATTTCCGCATGACCAAGGTCCAGGGTCTCGGACCTTATCGGCAGTGGTGCCTCGCACGCGACTATGTGCGCTATGTCGGCGATCCGATCGCGGTGGTCTTCGCCGAGACGCCCTATCTGGCCGAGGACGCGGCCGATCTGATTTTTCCTGATATTGAAGAGCTTACCCCCCAGCTCGACCCCACGGCTGACCCGACCCCCTTCATGCCGGAAACCATGCCCGGTGTGCTGTCGGAGCCTGCGGTGCTGCACAAGTCATCGGGGGATATCGAGGCGGCCTTCGCCGGAGCCGCCGAGATCATTGAGCTCACCCTGTCGGTCGGGCGCCACAGCGGCATCCCGATGGAGACCCGCGGTGCGCTCGGAGTCCATGATCCGGTGAGCGACACACTGACCATGTATGGCGCGGCCAAGGTGCCGCATTACAATCGCGCGGCGATTGCCGACATGCTGCGCCTGCCGCTCGATCGCGTCCATCTCTCGGAGGGACATGTGGGCGGCGGTTTCGGGCCGAGGGGCGAGCTCTATCCCGAGGATGTGCTGGTCTGTCATGCGGCGCGCCGTCTCGGGCGGCCGGTGAAATGGGTCGAGGACCGGCGGGAACATTTTCTCGCGACCAATCATTCCCGTGATCAGCACTACCGGCTGCGGGCGGCGATCGACGAGAGCGGCGTGATCCTCGGGCTCGACGCGGAGTTCTTCACCGATCAGGGCGGCTATGTGCGCACCCATGGCGCCACGGTCTCCGATCTGGCGGCGGCGCTGCTTCCCGGACCGTATCTTGTCCCGGCCTACCGGGTTGCGGGCCACATTCGCCTGACCAACAAGACCCCGGCGGGCACGTATCGCGCCCCCGGCCGCTATGAGAGCAGTTTCGCCCGCGAGCGGCTGATCGATGCGATCGCCGCGCGCAAGGGGATCGACGCGTTCGAGATCCGGCGGCGGAACCTGATCCCGGAGGACCGCATTCCTTTCGACCGCGGGGTCGAGGCGCTTGGCACCCATGTCGTCTATGATTCCGGCCGGTATCACGACCTGCTGGAACGGCTGCGCGAGCGGCTGGACTGGGATGCGCTGCGGGCCAGCATTGACGAGCGCCGGGCGGCGGGAGAGAGGGTCGGGCTTGGCATCGGCTATTTCGTCGAGAAGAGCGGCCTTGGTCCGGACGACAAGGTCCGTGTCCATTTTTACGCCGACGGACTGATCTGCATTGTCACGGGGGTTGCCTCGATCGGGCAGGGGGTCGAGACGGCGATGGCGCAGATCTGCGCGGGCACGCTCGGGCTGCCGATGGACGGGATCTCGGTCCTGCACGGTCAGACACGGCTGATCGACCAGGGGCGCGGAGCCTTCGCCACGCGGGTGACGGTCATGACCGGGTCGGCGGTCAAGATCGCTTCGGACATGCTGCTCGACCAGGCCATAGACCTTGCCGCCGGACATCTAGACCGGGCGCGGGACGAGCTGCGCTATCATGCGGGGCGGATCTGGCACGAGGATGGCGCGAGCGTGACGCTGCAGGAGCTGGCGGCCGCGTTCGGCGGTGAGGACGGGCTGGTGGCCGAGGGGATCTTTGCCTCGGATCACATGACCTATCCCTACGGGATCCATTTCGCGCAGGTGAAGCTCGATCCCGAGACCAGTGGCGTGAAGATCGAGCGGTATCTCGTCGCCTTCGACGTTGGCCGGGCGATCAATCCGATGCTGGTCGAGGGGCAGATCGTCGGGGCGGTGGCCCAGGGGATCGGCGGGGCGCTCTACGAGGAATTCGTCTATGATCAGGCCGGCCAGCCGCTGGTGACGAGCTTTGCCGACTACCTGATGCCGACCAGCATGGAGATCCCGCCGGTCGAGACGCTGATCCGCGAGGATGCGCCCAGCCCGCTCAATCCGCTTGGCGTCAAGGGCGCGGGCGAAGGCGGGATCACGGCGGCCGGCGCCGCGATCGCCTCGGCGGTAGAGGATGCCATCGGCCGGCCCGGCGTGGTCGATCGTCTGCCGATCACGCCCGACCGTATAAGCCGCTGGCTCCACGACTGATATCGTGCAGCTGGCGCGCTTCGTTCGATGCTGCGGTTAACGGACTGACCGCAAATTAAGATCGGCTCTGGGCCCAGGGAAAAGCCGGTCCCCGGGCTGTGCCGTATCTGCCGGTCAGTTCTTGTGGATGTTGAACCAGACGGAGCGTGCCATGCCGGGGCCGGGGTTCCAGATCCGGTGCGGGCGACGTGACGGGTACGAGATCATGTCGCCGACGTAGAGCAGATGGCTCATGCCCTCGACCTCGACGATCAGCGTTCCCTCCATCAGCAGGCCGTATTCAAAGCCGTCGTGGCTGAGCAGATGCTCGCTCGAGCCCGTCTGGGGCGCGTATTCGTTCACGGCCACGGTGACGTCGTTGGTGATGTCTTCCTTCATCACACGCCGAATCACGCCGCCGGCCGTCTTGACCACCTGGGCGTCGCGGGCGCGCACCACAAGGTTGTCGAGGTTGTCGGTGCCCTCGGATACAAGCGCCGACATGGTCTTGCCGAGCGCGTCGCTAATGACGATGAGCGAGCCGATCGACGGCGACGCAAGGCCGCGTTCGACCAGGCTGAGCATCGAGGAGCTCAGACCGGTGACTTCGGCAAGTGCCTGTAATGTCATGCCCCGCGCCTTGCGGAGGTCGCGGATCCGCTGACCGATCATCACAAGTGTCTTCTCGGTCGTCTCGCTGAGTGCGGGTTCATCCTGGGCGCGTTCAGTGATGCTCAATATTCTTGCCCTTTTTCAAACGCTTAGGATAGTATCCCGAAGTCGCGGTAATGGTCGCGCAGCGGGAAATCTCTTGATTCCGGTTAGCATGCGTACCCCTTGATGTCATTAAATTTCTCGCCTGCAGAGCCATGGCACGCGCGGAGTGGATCCTGATCGGCCCAAGTGACTCGTGGGGCCTGGCGGAGAGGGCGCGGTGTCCGGTCATGGGCAGCTGACGTGCATGCCGCCAAAAATTTGGGCACATAGTCGGATTTCTCCCGGAGACGTCCATCAGGCGTAAAAATTCTTTGCACTATATTAAAAAATGGATACCCTGAATTTAAGAGACAGATCGGGGATGGAAGGATGACGCAAGAATCGCGCGACAGCGTGCGGGTGATCGACACGGGCAGCGAGCGCCGGCCGCTGGGTATCGTCCGAAACGGAGGCACGGCCCATGCCGTCCTGTGGCCGGACAACGGCGCGCAGTTCCGAACCTTCAACCTCGTCGAACTCGACGCCGGCGGACAGACGGTCGACCTGACGCACGAGCAGGAGAGTGCCTGGTTCATTCGTTCCGGCTCGGGCACGGTGAGGGATCTCGCCGGTGGCGACGCCCATGCGCTGGTCGAGGGCTCGATGGTCCATATCGGCGCGGGCGACGGATATCGCCTGGAGGCCGGCGACGAGGGACTCGTCGCGATCGGCGGCACGGTGCCTGTCGACCCCACTTTCTACAAGCAGTACCTGGAGTGATTCCATGAGCATACGAGTCTTTCACCGGGATCATCCGACGCTGCGACTGCCCCTGATCTCCAAGGACGCGCGCTTCGTTGTCTGGCCGGGCACCGATGCCTGGAATGCCAATCTCAACTATGTCGTGCTTGAGCCGGGCGAGGCCAACGTGCCCCATGTCCATACCGTTTCCGAGGATACGATTTTCATCATCGAGGGAAGCGGGACGGCGGTCGACTATACCAACGATGTCTCGCTGCCGTTCTACGCCGGCTGCCTTGTCCATGTGCCGGTCGGCATCAAGCATGCGGTTCACGCCGATCGCGGTGAGCGTGTGGTGAGCGTGGGCGGGCCGGCGCCGGCGGATGTGCCGCTCCTGCGCAAGATCGGAGCGCTGTCGCCAGAGACGGTGGTGCCCGCCGAGTTTTGTACGGACCTGCCGGAATGAGCACCTTCGCCGTCTCCGGTGTGCAGTTCGGCGCCCGCCTGGGGCGCCCGGACGAGAACCGCCGGACGATCGAGACGGCGATCGTCGCCGAAGCGGAGCGCGGTGCGCGACTGATCGTCCTGCCCGAGCTGGCTGTGAGCGGATACCATCTCGACGTTGCTGCCCTGGAAGTGGCGGCGGAGCCGGCCGACGGGCCGACGGGCCGGATGCTGACCGGTCTTGCCGGACGGCTGGGGGTCACGCTCGCCTGCGGGTTCTGCGAGGGCGAGGACGGGCGGATCTACAATTCCGCGATGCTGGTCGCACCGGGTAAGGCTCCCGTGATCTACCGGAAGCTCCATCTCTTCGATGGCGAGAAGGAGGTCTTCACGCCGGGAGACCGGGGCCTCGTGGTGGCCGAGACCCCGCTCGGCAATGTCGGGATCTGCGTCTGCTACGATCTGCGGTTCGTGGAAGTCGCGCGCTCGCTCGCCCTGATGGGCGCCGATCTCCTGGCCGTACCGACCGCCTGGGTCGGCGGGTTCGACAGGGTTGCGCGGGATGAGGGCGGCTTCATCGGTCAGGCTCGCGGCGCGCTGGTGCAGGCCAATCTAAACCAGTTGCCGATGGTTTGCGCGTCCCAGTCGGGCGGCGAACAGGGCGTGCGGTTCCTCGGCTCGTCGCTGGTGGTGGATGCGTTCGGGACATGTCTGGACGGGCCGATGCCCGAAGATGATACCGGGGCGGTGCGGGCCGAGTTCGACCTCGACGCTATCCGTGCGGCGCGCCGGCGATCGGAGCGCATCCGGCCTCGGGAGGACCGGAGAACTGATGTCTACGGCCTGAGTGTCGATGGCCGGATTTACTGAGCACGCAAAAGAAGCGGAGCAGATATGAAGATCCAACAGGAATTCACCCTCGACCGGCCCCGCGACGTGGTCTGGGCCTTCTTCAACGACGTGCCCGCCGTGGCGCGCTGCCTCCCGGGCGCCGAGTATCTAGGCGAGATCTCCGAGGGCAAGCATGGCGGCAAGATGGCGATGAAGGTCGGGCCCTTCCAGGCGAGCTTCGAGGGTGAGGCCGATGTCGTCTACAACAACGATGCCCACAGCGTCAGCATGTCCGGCAAGGGCGTCGACAAGAAGGGCGCCTCGCGCGGCAAGATGACGATGGATTGCGGCATCCAGGACGAGGGTGGCAAGACCCGCGTTACGGTCGATGCGGACGTCCAGCTCTCGGGCGCGATCGCCCAGTTCGGCAGGACCGGCATCATCCAGGAGATCGCGAACGTCCTGGTCTCGGATTTTGTGCGCAACGTCGAGGCGGCGCTGCCCGACCCTGCCGCTGCCCAGGTTGCCACCGCTGGGGCACCCGCCGCGGATGGGGCTGCAGCGCGCCCGGCTGCGCCGACCCCGCCGGCGGCCTCCCGTCCGATGAGCGGCACCCGTCTGGTCTGGCTCTCGCTCAAGAACATGGTCCGGCGTCTCTTCGGCCGCGCGGCCTGAGTCGGGCCCGAGCGGACATCGGGCGTCGCGGGCGGCGCCCCTGGCCGGAGAGGACTCCGGGCGAAAAGACGTGCCTGTTGCCTGCCTAGCCCCAAGTGCGAGGAACGCTGTTGGACATCATCACTTTCGGTCTCATCTCGGGAAGCGTGATCCTGCTCTCGTCGGTGGGCTTCGCCATGATCGTGAAAGTCGAGGGCTTTCTGAACATCGCGCACGGACAGATGCTGCTGGTCGGCGCGTATCTCGGCCTCTTCTTCTCAGGGTTCGGGCTGCCACTGCCGGTGACGGCGGCGCTTGCCGCGCTGGCGACCGGGGGGCTCGGGATGCTCTGCTACGGGCTCTTGTTCCGGCCGGTGAAGGCGCGGGGCATGCTCGTGCTGCTCTTCACCTCGGTCGGCGCGGCCTATGTCATCCATGGGCTGGTCGGTGTTTTCGCCGGCAAGCGGATGCTCGCATATGACCTGCCGCCGACCCGGGCGATGCAGCTCTTTGGCGAGCCCTTCATGACCCGATACGAGCTCGCGACAGTAGTCGCGGCGCTGGTGTCCGCGCTGGCAGTTCATCTCTTCATGACCCACACCCGGGCCGGCAAGGCGATCCGCGCGGTCTCGGACAACGAGGAACTGGCGCGGGCGCGCGGGATCGACCCGGTGCGATCGTCCTATCTCGTATGGTTCGTGGCCTCGGCGCTCGGCGGACTCGCCGGCGTGTTGCTCGGGATCATGGGGTCGCTGACGCTCGCGATGGGCTGGCAGCAGATCATCATCATTCTCGCGACCACCGTGCTCGGCGGCATTGGCAGTATCTACGGGGTCATGCTGGCGGCTTTCGTGCTCGCCTTCGGCATCGAGCTCGGGCTCCTGCTGGTCGAGCCGTCGTACCGGTCGGGCGTCGCCTTCCTGATCATCATTGTCGTGCTTCTGGTGCGTCCGCAGGGGCTGCAGTCCCTGTGGGGCGGCGGCCAGGCACGAAGCCACTGAGAGGAGACCGCATCATGGAAGGCATTCTCCTGTTCGCGGTCAGCATGGGCACCCTCGCCGCGATCTACGGAATGGTGACGCTGGCGCTGAACCTCGAGACCGGGACGGGGCCGCTCTGGGATCTCGGTATCGTCTCGTTCTTCGGGATCGGCGCCTACACCTACGTTCTCCTCACCGCGGCACCGGCCGAGGCGCACCAGCATTATGTTCTGGGTCTCGGCCTGCCGATGTGGATGGGCGCGCTTGGTGCGGCTGCCGCGGGGGGCTTTGCCGCCTGGCTGATCGGCCTGCCCTCGCTGAAGCTCCGCAAGGAGTATTTTCTGATCGTGACCCTCGCCTTCGCCGAGGTGATCCGCCAACTCTACATCAACGAGGACTGGCTGACGAACGGCGTGGCCGGGATCTACGGGCTGGAGCAGCCTCTGCGGGGCCTCGTGCCGGCGCGCCAGTATGGCTACGTACTCTTCGGCCTGGCGCTCGCGGGGCTAATCGGAGCCTGGCTTCTGACCCGGCACATCTCGCTCTCGGCCTTCGGGCGATCCTGCAAGGCGCTGCGCGAGAACGAGGCGCTGGCGATCACGGCCGGGATCGATCCGCGCCGCACTTCGATGACGCTCTATGTCCTGGCGGGTGCGATCACCGGCGTCGCGGGCATGTTCTATGTCTGGTACAACACGCTCATCATCCCCGGCCAGTTCACCTCGGACCTTACGTTCTTCGTGTGGGCCGCGCTCATCATCGGCGGTGTCGGCAGCAGCCGCGGGGCGCTTCTGGGTGCCTTCGTCTTCATCCTGCTGCACGACTCGCTGCGCTTTCTTCAGGTCTCCGGCGAGATGGCGGTGGCGCTTACATCGCTGCGGACCGCGCTGATCGGGGCGGTGCTGATCCTGATCCTGCGTTTCCGCCCGGATGGGATCTTCCCGGAGAAGCCGGTGACTTTCGCGCTGCCGCCTCGGTCCGGCACTGGGAAAGGACTGTCCTGATGCTCGAGGTCCAGAACGTCTCGCTGCGCTACGGCGGCATCCGTGCCGTCGACGATGTCAGCCTCAGCGTGTCCGAGGGCGACATCGTCGGCCTGATCGGAACCAACGGCGCCGGGAAGACGTCGCTTTTCAACGTCATCACCGGCTTCACCGCCGCAAGCGCGGGCACCACCCGCTTTCTGGGGCGCGATATAAGCGGTGCGCCGCCCGCGCAGATCGCCCGGGCCGGCATGCTGCGCACTTTCCAGACCCCGCTCGGGTTTCCCCGGATGACGGTCATGGAGAACATGCTCGTCTTCTCGCGCGCCGATGCCGATGCCCGGCCGGCGATCCTGCGCGGCGCCGTTCCGGACGATGCCGTGCTGGGGCGAGCCATGGAGGTGCTCGAGCTCTTCGGGCTTGCCGGTCGGGCATCGGCCTGGGCTCAGGATCTGTCGGCGCCCGAACTCAAGATGCTGGAGTTCGCCCGTGCGATGATGGCCGAGCCGCGGATGCTGCTGCTCGACGAGCCGGCGGCCGGCGTGAACCCCGCGCTCCTGGAAAACCTGACCGGCCATATCCACGCGCTGCGTGATCGTGGCGTCACCTTCCTGATCGTCGATCACAATCTGCGGTTCATCCGCGACGTCTGCGACAGCGCCTTTGCGATGGCGGACGGCCGGATCATCGCCAGCGGCGCGACAGAAGCCGTCCTCAACGACCCCGACGTGATCCGCCTCTACCTGGGCGGCGCAGCCAACGAAAAGCAGACCTGAAACCGGGCGTTTTCACATCCTTCCAACAGCGGAGAACGACATGAAGACCGGATACTCCTCTACCCGCCGCGCCCTTCTGGCCGGCGTTGCCGCAGTCGGCCTTGCCCTGTCGCTTGCCGGTCCCGCCGCAGCGCAGGATGGCGAGATCAAGCTCGGCCTCCTGATCGGGCTTACCGGCGACATGGGGCCCTGGGCTCCCGCGCTGAACAATGCGGCCATCCTCGCCGTCGAGGAGATCAATGCGGCCGGGGGTATCCTGGACCGGCCGGTGCGTCTGATCACCGAGGACAACAACTCCACCGTCGCCGGTGCGGTGCGTGGCGCGACCAAGCTCGTCAGCGTCGATGGCGTCTCGGCGATCATCGGTCCGGAGAGCGACCCGATCGTGGCGCTCCGGGGCTTTGCCCGTGACAACCAGATCCCGGTGATCTCGACCTCGGGCGGCACCGAGGCGCTGGACAAGGTCGGCGGCACCGGCACCTACATCTACCGCACCAACGCCTCCGACAGCTTCCTCGGCGTCGTCCATGCCAAGCTGCTCATCGACGAGATGGACAAGAAGGAAATCGTACTCGTCGTCGAGAATCTCGAAGGCGCCATGTCGGCCGCGACCACCTTCAAGCGCGCTTTTGAGCGGCTCGGTGGTACGGTCGTGCGCGAGGTCGTTCTCGCCCCCGGGCAGTCGAGCTACCAGACCGAGGTGCGCGAAGTCGCCCGCGAGGATCCGGACCTCGTGTTTCTCGCCGTGGGCCAGACCGCGGGCGTGAACTTCGCCAAGCAGGCCTACCAGCGCGGATACGACTGGAAGTACTGGGTGACCACGGATCTCCAGTCCGCCGATTTCGTCGCAGCGGCCAGCGCGGAGATCGTGCAGGGCACGATCAGCCCGGTGTCGAGCCAGGCCGAGGACTCGCAGAGCTGGGAGCGGTTCTCGGAGCTCTATACCGCACGGTTCGGCGAGCAGCCTGAGCCCGGGCTCTATCAGGCCGAGACCTACGACGCCTTCATCGCCGTCGCCCTTGCCATGGAGGCCGCGGGCGAGAGCTCCGGTGCGGCGGTCGATGCGCATCTGATCGAGGTCTCCGGCCCCGAGGGCACGCAGGTCATCTCCTTCGCCGAGGGCCGGGACGCGCTCAAGGGTGGTGACGACATCAACTACGAGGGAGCCTCGGGCTCGCTCGACTTCGACGAGTTCGGCAATGTCACCATCCCGGCGACGCGGATGCTGGAGGTGGCCGCAGACGGTAGCTGGCAGACGATCCGGGTCATCGATTCAAGCAACTTCCCGGCCAACTGAGCCCAGTGCCCGGCCCCGTCAGGGGCCGGGACCCTCTTCGCGGAGACTGCAGATGGCCCCCCTTCTGAAGATCGAAAACCTGACGGCCGGCTATGGCAAGCTCGCCGTGCTGCACGACATCTCGCTTGCGATCGCCAAGGGCGAGATGCTGTCCCTGATCGGCCCGAACGGGGCAGGCAAGACATCGCTTACCCGGGCGATCATGAACCAGTGTGCGGTCATGTCGGGCCGGGTGACATTCGACGGCCAGGATCTGACACGGGTGCCCACGCATCTGATCGCGGCGGCGGGGATCGGATATGTGCCGCAGACCCGCAACGTATTCCGTGGGCTCAGCGTGCAGGAAAACCTCGAGATGAGCGCCTCGCTGTTGCCGCGCGGCGACCAGCGGGCGGCGATCGACGCGGCCTATCGGCGGTTTCCGCGCCTGACCGAGCGGCGGCGGCAGCCGGGGAGTGCGCTCTCGGGCGGCGAGCGGCAGATGCTGGCGATCTCCTCGGCGCTTCTGGCAAAGCCGCGGCTTCTGATCCTCGACGAGCCGGTGTCGGGCCTGTCGCCCGGGATGACCGATGAGGTGGCGAACGGGATCTCGGAGATCAACCGCAGCGGCGTGACCGTTCTCTGGGTGGTCGAGGAGAACCCCCAGCAGATCATCGGCCTCTCGGACCGGGTGGCGGTGATGTCGACCGGCACCATCCGGCTGGAGCAATCGGCGGAGGAGATGCTGAAGGCCGAGAATTTCCGCGAGCTCTTTCTCGGAGTCTGAGTTTTTCTCTTTTCCCCGAGAACGCGGGCTCGCTCATGAGTTCCGTTCGCCCTCTGGAACTGTGGAAAAACCGTCGCCTCTGCTCCTTCCGCCTTTCCGGTGCAGCGCGGAGGGACTGGTGCCGGTCATGCGGCGGAACATAGCTATAAACGCGGATGCGTCACTGTAGCCGAGTGTCCGCGCAACCTCCTGCACCTTCGCGCCCCCGTCCAGCATCGACAGGGCCCGCACCAGCTTCAGCCTCAGCCGCCATTCGTTGAACGAGATGCCGAAGCCGCTCAGCCAGCGCCGCGACAGGGTGCGTTCTGTCACGCCGATCTGGCGTGCCCATTCGGCGAGGGACCTGCGCTCACCCGGGTCGGCATGAAACGCGTCGACGATCCCCGCAAGAAGCCGATCTTCGGCAAAGGGCAGATAGCTGTCGAACTGAGGGGCGAGGCCGATCTGATCGACCAGCACCAGAGCCAGCCGCCGGTCGGCCGGGGTTGTCGGTAGGGTCACGCCTCGATCCGAGAAATCCCCCAGGATCGCTTTCAGGAGCGTGCTTAGGGCGAGGGTGCGCACCGTCTTCGGCAGGCTCCGGCACAGGTCTGGGGCCACATAGGTGGTGACATAGACCATGTCCTCGCGGCTCCAGGCCTCGTGCGGGATGCCGGGGGGGATCCAGATCCCGTAGGAGGGGGGCGAGAGGAAGCGCTTGCCATCGACTTCGATCTCGCAGACCCCCGACAGCGCGTAGAGTAGTTCACCCCAGGGCTGGACCTTCAGCGGGAAACGGGTCCCGCTTCGGTAGGACTCGGTCCGGAAGGACACGGGCTTTGGTTCGTCCCCGTCGATCCGGCCTTCGGGAATCTTCTTGCCGGAGGGGCGGTTGTCGCGACGGATTCCTTCTCCCGCCATGGAACACCCTGCCTTGCCCAGTCTCTGCCGCAGTTTCACAACGAAATGTCTGATTCTCACTATATACGGCTAATCGGACATGGCGATAGCTTCTTGGAAGAGACGTGACCGCGTCTGGCCGCGAGACCCCCACACGGCCCGGCCGCGCCTCACATAGCAAGCAACATATCTGATATGGAGTAAGCCAGATGCTCGATATGCTTCGCCCCTATTGGTATCCGGTCGCGCGGATGTCCGATCTCGGTGACAAGCCGCTCCGCATGAAGCTCCTGGGAGAGCAGATCGTCCTCTGGAAGGGCCCCGAAGGCCAGCCGGTGACGATGAAGGATCTCTGCATCCATCGCGGCGCCGCGCTCTCGGGCGGCACGATCGAGGAGGGGGCGATCAAGTGCCCCTATCACGGCTGGAAGTACGACAGCTCCGGCGCCTGCGTGCATATTCCGGCCCTGCCCGCCGGTGCGCCGATCCCGGGCAAGGCGCGGGCGGTGATCTATCCGACCAGGGCCGCCTATGGGATGATCTGGGTCTGTCTCGGCGACGGATCGACGCGGTTCCCGGACTTCATGGCGCCCTATGACGGCGATCCGGGCTGGCGCATCGTCTATGTCGACCACTACGACTGGAAGACCTCCGCCGGGCGGGTGGTCGAGAATGCGATGGACTTCTCACATTTCAACTTCGTCCATACCGGTTACACCGAACTCGCCGACGGCCCCGTCATCAAGCCCTATGAGGTGTCGCGCACCGACGATGGGTTCACCTATGCCTATGACGATGGTCACCTGATCCGCGAGTACGTCGTTGAGTTTCCCTTCATCGTCCACGACCGAAAGCGCGTCACCAATCCCGAGGGCGGACGGACCTGGTCCGACGCGGGTGAGGGCAGTGCCGGGGACATAACGCTGCTCAGCTTCTTCGCGGTGCCGATCGACGAGATTGAGACGCGGATCCATGTCATGGTCTCGCGCAACCATTCGCTTGACCGCGACGACAGCGAATTCACCGGCGGCTTCGGCATCGTCATGCTTCAGGACCAGGTGATCGTCGAGACCCAGCGCCCGGAGCAGATCCCGATCGACATTTCCGAGGAGCTGCATATCCGCATGCCCGACCAGCACGCGATCCTCTACCGACGGATGCTGCGGGAGCTGAACGTGCCCGCCAGCTACATGCCCTGAGGCGCGGATGGCAGATCTGCTCTCGCTCGAGCTGCGCGCCATCACGCTGGCGGCGCGCGGGATCTGGCTTTTCGAGTTCCGCGCGGCGCCGGGGCAGGGGGATCTGCCTCGGTTCGAGGCGGGTGCGCATCTGTCGTTGCTCCTGCCCTCCGGGCTCGAGCGCCAGTACTCGCTCTGCAACGACCCTGCCGAGGCAGGGCGCTACGTGGTTGCGGTCAAACGCGAGGAGGCCGGTCGCGGCGGCTCGCGCGAGATGCACGAGGCCCTGCGCCCCGGGCAGGTGGTGCGTGCGCGCCCCCCCGCGAACCACTTCCCGTTGAGCGACCAGGCGGGAGAGATCCTGCTGATCGCGGGCGGAATCGGCATCACCCCGATTCTTGCGATGGCCTGGACGCTGAGCCGGGAAGGCCGGCCATTCCGCCTCGTCTATCTGGCACGCAGCCGCGCGGAGGCTGCGTTTCTTGAGGAGCTGCCGGATCTCGTGCCGCCCGGTCGCCTTACCCTCCACTTCGACGACGAAGCGGCTTCGCTCTGCGACATTCCTGCGCTGGTCGGGGGCGCAGTGGATGGCGTCTGTCTTCACTGCTGCGGGCCTAAGCCGATGATGGATGCCGTCAGAACCGCGGCAGCGGACTGGCCGGAGGACCGGCGCAGATTTGAATATTTTTCGAATGATCAGCCGGCCAGTGTTGAAGGGGATCAACCGTTCCGGCTGGTCCTCGCCCGCCAGGGCCGCGAAATCGACGTCGGCGCGGACGAAACTCCGTTGGAAGCCCTTCTGCGCGAGGGGGTTGACGTGGACTACAGTTGTACCGAGGGCACCTGCGGAACTTGTATAACAAGAGTGATCAGCGGCGATGTCGACCACAGGGATGCGGTGCTGATGCCCGGTGAGCGGGCTGATCACGTGGTTCTTTGCTGTTCAAGGGCAAAGGGTGCGCTTCTAACCATTGATCTCTGAAAAAAACTTTGATCATACTCAAGGAAGCGGACCCGCGACGGAGCGGGGGAGTCGGCCGGCACGCGGCCGGATCAGAGACGCCAGACGACAAACCGAGGGATGCCCGATGAAGATCACCGACATGACCCACCTGATGAACCAGCACACGCCCGGCTGGGTCGGATACGCGGGCAACAAGATGTACTACGCCCAGAACCTGCAGACGAAGCAGATCGTCGCCCAGCGCCTCGACATCGCCCTGCACATGGGCACCCATATCGACGGCGCCATGCACGGCACCGACGGCATGGGCGACATGGCCTCCTATGCGATGGACTTCCTCGTGGGTCCCGGCGCGGTGGTCGACGTCTCCGAGCACATGGACGACTGGGCGGTCATCACTCCCGAGATGATCGAGAGCGCCCCGGTCGAGGTGAAGGAAGGCGACATCCTGATCCTGCACACCGGTTGGCACCGCTACTGGGAGGGCAAACCCGAGCAGGATCTGGTGCGCTATTTCTGCATGCATCCGGGCGGCAAGATCGAGCTCCTCGAGTGGATGCTCGACAAGAAGATCAAGTGGTTCGGCATCGACGCCGGCTCGGGCGATCATGCGATGAACACCTCGATCCGCCACATGCGTCCCGATCTCGCCAAGCGCTTCGAGAAGAAGATCGGCATGACCTGCGACGAGTTCTTCGGCGACTACACCTTCACGCATTCGAAGTCGGGCCGGCAGGTCGAAGAGAACATCTTCCCCTTCCACGCCTACGGCTTCGACCGCGGCCTGATCCATGCCGAGAACGTCGGGGGCGACATCGAGCTCTGCCTCAACAAGCGCGGCGTGATCGGTGCGTTCCCGTGGCGCTATGACGGGCTCGAGGCGAGCCCCTGCCGCATCCTGCTGCTCGAGGACATCGAGGAGAAGGTCGAGGCCGTCGGCGACGTCGCCAAGGCGATTTTCGAGCGTCGCTGAGCGACGTGCACGGGCGGGCCGCAGTGGCCCGCCCTTCGGGAAGGACAGGACATGCTGATCGGCGAAACCGACCCAGAGCGGATGCTCCCGGCCCAGCGGGCGGCCTACGACCTCATCGGCTCCGGCCCGCGTGGCGGAGTGCCGCTGCCGTTCCTCGCCATGCTCGACGCACCCGGCTTCGCCGAGGCGATCCAGGGTGTCGGCGAGGCCATCCGCTACAAGGGCGTTCTGGACGCGCGCCTGCGTGAGGTCGCCATCCTCGCGGCTGCGGCGGCTTGGGGATCAGGCTACGAATGGGGCTATCATGACGCGATCGCGGCAAAGCTCGGCATGACCGCCGCCGAGCGGCAGGCGATCCTCGACGGCACGGGGCAGGGGCTCTCCGAGGCCGAAGCGCTTTGCCTGAAATACGTGTGGGGTGCGGTCCTTAACCGCTCTGCAGACCAGGAGCTTCTGGGAGGTCTCGTCGCCGCCCTCGGGCGCGAGGCGGCCACGGAGATCACGGTCATCGCCGGATACTACCCGCTGCTTGCGCTTTTCCTCAGCGCCGGCCAGCTCGACACGCCGTTGCCGGAGGCCATTGCGCCATGAGCAAGCAGATGTGGGCCGCCGTCCTTGAAGCTGCCGGAACACCTGTCCATGCGCGGACGGATGCGCCTGCAGATATCGCGGGTGTGCCGGTCGAGGTACGTCTCGCCGGTGTCAATCCGATCGATATTCTCCTTGCCAGCCAGCAGGGCGCGGGTTTCCCGCGCACCCCGGGCAGCGAGGGCGTGGGCATCGCCGATGGGCGGCGGGTTTATTTCTCGGCCGTGCCGGGGCGGTTCGGCGCCATGGCGGAGCGGTCGGTGGCGGTGCCCGACAGGGTCTATCCGATACCTGACGGCATCTCCGACGAGACGGCGCTGGCAATGGGCATCACCGGGCTGACGGCCTGGCTGTCGCTCACCGACCGCGCCGAGCTCAGGCCCGGCGAAACGGTGCTGGTCCTCGGAGCGAGCGGTGTGGTCGGGGCGCTCGCCGTCCAGATCGCGCGGCTTCTCGGGGCAGGGCGGGTGATCGCCGCGGCCCGGTCCGAGGCGAGGCTTGCCGAGCTCGCGGGCCTGGGAGCCGACTCGACTGTGCGGATCGACGATGCCGATACGCCCGAGAGCCTTGCCGAGCGGTTCCGTGCGGCGAGCGGGGGCCGTCTCGATGTGATCATAGATCCCGTCTGGGGCGTGCCGGCGATCGCGGCGCTGATGGCGGCGACGCAAGGCGGCCGCCTGATCCAGATCGGCCATTCCGCCGCGCGCTCCGCCAGTCTGGCGCCGTCCTTCATGCGTCCGACGGTTGTATCGATCCTGGGCTATTCGTCGCGCGCGGCTTCGGCCGAGACACGGCAGGCGACCTACGAGAAGCTCTGCCGCCATGCGGCTGCGGGCGATCTGGTGCAGGCCTGCGAGGTCATGCCGCTGTCCGACGTTGCCGCGGCCTGGCGACGTCAGGATGCCTCGCCGCATGTGAAGCTCTGCCTCGCGCCATGAGGTGCCATCTCGCATAGAATTCGGTCCATATCTCCCCCCGGACCGGACAACTGGGGGCCGGGAAACCGGCCCCTTTTCCTTTTGGCATCGGCTGAGCTCTGGACGAAACGCCCCCGACAGAACTGAATCGGGTGCTGCGTCTTTGGACGAATGCAGGTTTTCCGGACCCTCTGAAGCGGCCTCCGTTGAACACCTCGCGTCCTGCCGGCGTCGAGATACCCCGATCACGCTCAGGCAAGCTCGCGCCGAACGATGATAGGGGCCTGAACGTGCCGCGCCCGAGCCGGGCGATTCACTGATCCGCGCGATTCCCGGTTGTTCAAGCGGGCCGGGCACGTCACCCTGTCACGGTACGGGGGAGGGGCAGGATGAAGCCGATCTCTATCGTCCACTGGATGACCGCCATCGCCGATCGCGGGCGGGCGTTGCTCGACATGCAGCCCGCGCTGACCGACCTTGGTGACGGCGCACTCGGCACGCTGTGCCGGGCTCTGATGGGGCGGCGGGGCGAGGCGACAGGTACCGCGATCGCCCGTGAGATCGCCGTGGCCTGGCAGGCCGTCCCGCCCGAGGCGCACCTGCCGTTCTTCGCGGCCCTTGCGCGGGACTACGATCCCGATCCCGACGTGGTGGCCGCCGCCGCCGCGGCCTTTGTCGCCGCGCCGGGGCCGGCGACGCAGATCGCGCTCTTTCGGGCCGCGGAGGCACCGCGTCAGGAACTCCTGCGCCGGATCAACCTCGCCCCGGGCGGCACGGCTGCTCTGGTATCGATGCGTGCGGCACTCCTCGTGCTTCTTCCGGCCCATCCGGAGCTTGCGGCGGTCGACGCAGATTTCCGACACCTTTTCGCATCGTGGTTCAACCGGGGATTTCTCGAGCTGCGCGCCATCAACTGGGACACGCCTGCCTCGATCCTCGAGAAGCTGATCCGGTACGAGGCGGTGCATGAGATCGACGGCTGGTCCGACCTGCGCCGCCGTCTGGAGGACGACCGCCGGTGCTTTGCCTTCTTTCACCCGGCCATGCCGGACGAGCCGCTCGTCTTCGTCGAGGTGGCGCTGACTGGCGCGGTTAGCCGCGAGATCGCCGGCATTCTCGCCGCCCCCGTGGAGACCGGCCCGGCGACGACCGCCGTCTTCTATTCGATCTCCAACTGTCAGACCGGTCTGCGTGGCATCTCCTTCGGTAACTTCCTGATCAAGCAGGTCGTTGACGAGTTGCGCAGTGACCTGCCCGGGTTGCGCGAATTCGTGACGCTGTCCCCGATCCCCGGCTTTGCGGCCTGGCTGCGCGACCAGCCTGTCGGTGAGCCGTGGCTGGGCGAGCTCCAGAGCGCTGTGGCGGCACTTCCGTCCCCGCCCGCGCCCGAGGCGCTCGCCCCGCTCCGCAGGGCGCTCACCCGGGCCTGTGCGCTCTATCTTGTCTCGAGCAGCGCTCCGGGCGTCCCTGCCGACCCGGTGGCCCGCTTCCATCTCGGGAACGGGGCGCAGCTCATGCAGATCAACTGGCTTGCTGACGTCTCGCCCCGCGCGATGCGGCAGTCGCTTGGGATGATGGTCAACTACGCTTACCGGCTCGACGACATCGTGCGCAACCACGAGCGGCTTCTCGACCAGGGCGAGATTGTCGCTGCGCGCGCGGTCCGCCGGCTTGCCGGGCAGAAGGTCTGAGCCTGTCGGGAGAGCTTGGGGCAGGCGCAGACTTGCCCTTGACGCGCCATTGTCTCGCGCTTAGACCACGCCCGCGTGGCGGAGTAGCTCAGCTGGTTAGAGCAGCGGAATCATAATCCGCGTGTCGGGGGTTCAAGTCCCTCCTCCGCTACCAGATTTTCTTTTGAAATTCAGATGCCTAGGCGATAGCCCTTGCGGGCCGGATTTCGCGTAGAAGGCCCTGGGTTCCATATGGGTGTCGGTGGCGCGAGCTAGAATAGCGCGAATGGGCACGACCTGCTACGCCCGTCGGTCGCGGAGAGCCCAGCACATCAGTGTCCGCGATGCGCCTCCACGGTCGCCGAGACCAGTTTTGCCACGTCCTGAAAGCAGCCATTGCCCATAGTTCACGCCCGCGAACCGTCCGGGACTGATCTGGTAGCCTCACCGCCCGGCGCAGCGAGTATCGCAGGCCAGGGGCATGAGAGGGGGCACGGCGGACGATGGCCGATTATTACTTATAGTCTATGGAGATGATGCTGATCTACGGGTGCCATGCGCCGCATGGACGCGAGATCGAGAGTTGCTATGAACTTGCAGCGGCTCAGGAGAGAGCGGCATCTCACCCAGGAAGACCTTGCTGACCGTTCAGGCATCCACCAGACTTATTTGAGCGGGCCCGAAGGTGGTAAGCGCAACCCCTCTGTCGGGGTGCTGGAGAGGCTGGCGAACGCGCTCAGCATCGACATCGCCGAGCTGGTCAGAAAACCCTGACACAACTGCCAGATTTTCTCTGACACGGGGATCTCCACTCTCTTATTGGTACCCATCTCGATGGCAAAAGGAGATGGACATGACCGAGATCGTCACCCTCAAGCAGCTCTGCGTCGAATTGAAGATCGATCCGCGTGAGGCCCGCGAGCGCCTACGCACCGCCGCGCGCGACGCCAAAAAGCACCCCGAGATCGCCAAGGCCCACAAGCCCCGCACGTCATGGCAGTGGGTGAAGGGATCGGCGGGTGAGCAAGAAGCAAGAACTATCTTCAAAACTAGAAACTCTCCATATTACTCTACGACCAAGAGGGCGGCGCATCAGGTGCTGCCCTTCTTGTCGAGTAGGAGTCGGCGCATCGCAGATGCGGCCGGCAAGTTCGGCCCGAAGCCGCCGTTCAGCTGCACCGAAATTTACGCTCACTTAGAGCCGCAAATAGGTCATTGCCGGCAATCTTGTAGCCGCCGAAAGCCGACATCATCTAGCAGCGACTGCCGAACCGAGCTTGCCGTGCTGACGATCCTTACAACTTGATGGTGGGACCGCGCGTAACAGTCGCGCTTTGCCGCTTCTGCCGTTTCAGCATGGCTGATACCCTCGTCCTGAATGGTGGGCGCTCTTATGGAAGAACACGATCCTCGCGCGATCCTTGCGGCATTCGCCGAAGGTCTTGCGGACCTCCTCCACGATGCCGATCTCGTGCGCGCGGGACCGGAAGAAATCTCGATCACCACCGAACTTGCGATGAAGATGGACCGGTATTTCAGAGGTTGGCGCGTCAGCCCGGAATGGACGCGACGCGAGGCGGAGGAGAAACAGATCGCCTGGAACGACGAAGCCGGAGCGCTAAAGCTTAAGAAAATCCGGCCAGACATAATCGTGCATCGTATGCACAAGCATGACCAAAACCTTTTGATTGTGGAAGCCAAGCGAATTCAAAATACTTCGTTCGAAGACGACATTCGCAAGCTGACCCTCATGACATTGCAAGAGAGCGTCGACCCGGACTATCACTATGGCTATGTCGTGGGAGTTCATCTGGTGGTAGACTTGCCGCGCCGGTTTGTCGCTCGCCACGACATCTACCGATTGGGTGTCATAGATGCTGAACTGGCAGCATGGTTCAGCATCGTTCTCGCCGCGGCTAGTCAACGTAGGACAACCGCCTAAGCAGTGCATGATAGCACCGCGCATCTTGGCAAGCCAGGCTTGCTGCGCGCTTCCGGTTGCATCCCTCCCGGCGTGCGACACGTGACCCGCCGCCTGCTATAGCCATATTTAAGAAGGGAACCCATGTCAGCACCGAAGCTAGTTGATCAAAACATTTGAAAGGCACCCTCGGCACAGCTCGTCGCGGCGAGGCAGAGATGGTCGACAGAGGATTGTCCATCCACAGCTGATCGCTTTTCGCAGAATCGCGCCGCTTCAGGCCAACCCGCCGGGCTCGCCGTCCATGGCTAGCAACCCGGCCCCCGCGCTGACGGCCGGTCCGAGGGTTGCCGGCTTGTCGACGAGTTCCCATTCACCGCGGATCCACATTGAATACAGATCGAACGGGTCGCCGGGCTTCTGGACTGGATCGGCGTAGGTGGCCGTCTCGACATAAGGTATGCCGACCTTCAGCCGCTTGCCCGGGACCTCGCCGAACAGGTGGTCGTAGCAGGCGAGCAGCACGGCGATTGACAGGAGCTTAGACGAGAGCGGCGACACAAAGGCCTTGCAGCCGCCCAGTGCATTCAGCGCACGCCGGTAGCGGTCCATCGCCTCGAACACCTGCTTGTAGGCCTCGAACGGGTTGTATTCGCACGCGAGCAGGATGTTTCGGGGCTCCACCTGGAATGTGTCGAACAGCAGCTCGCGGTGCTCATAGATGATCTCATCCCCACGCCGCGGCTCGCGTGACGGGAATGGCACAACCGGACAGATCTCGTCCGGGGTCAGGTTTTGGTGGATCTTGTCGAGCCGATCGCGCTGGTTTTCGCCGAGCACCGGGAACCAGACGTGCGGTAGATCCTTCGTCGTTTGAGCGGTAAGCTCGCCGGAGAAGCCGCGCACGAAAGAGACCTGCTCCCGCAGCGAGCCCTGGCCGGCAGCGAGATCCGCAGTAACGCTTTCCGCGATGGCAACGTGGAGGTTTACGCATCCGCCGCTCGACGCCGCATCGTCGAGCCACTTCAGCAGGACGGCGATACTCGTCATTGCGACCATGCGGGGCATCGCGCTGATGTCGACGATGACGTCGTCGTATAAGGTCGGGTCCCCCGCCGTGCGGAGCTGGGTGTAAGTGTTCCGCGACGCCACGGGCGAATCGAAGGCGCCCCCGATGTCGATCTCCACCTCTTGGATCTGGTCCGGCGGGAACAGCTTTCCGAGGCCCTCTACGTTCTGGGCGGTGCGGGCGCGGCGAAGTGCGCTGTCCTCCTGACCGTTGTGGAAAGCTAGCAGCCAGATGTCCACGTTGGCGCCCAGCTCGTGCAGCCGGCGTGCAGTCTCCAGTGCGCGGACGTCGAAGCCCTTACCGAGGACGAGGAGCAGCCGTCGTTCTCGCTGTGCTAGGTGGCGTTTCCAGAATGCGCCGAACTCCGCGTCACTTGTGAGTGAATACGGATCCCAACGCATGACTGCCTCGCCGTCAGACAAAGGTTGGCTCCTCTTCCTTGCCACCGTGCTCTTGCCACACGATTAGTTCCTTGATCTTCTTCTCGCGCCAGCCGCCATATCCGAGCGGCAGTCCGAACTGCACGCAGAGTAAACGGTTGAGGTAGAAGACGACGAACTTCTTGTTCTTGTTGCTGTGATCCAGTCGCGGCACGAGCAGGTTGTGCGCCACAAGGGATGTGAGCACGTCGCGCAGGCCACGCAGGTGCTTGATCTTGTCATCAGGCGTGTCGATCAGCGCCTCTCGATCCTGCATCGTGATCCCGATGCCGGTCACGCCGGGCATGTAAGGCGCCGTCTCCCGGAAGGTCTGGCCTTGGCAGAAGGTGCCAATACCCTCAAGCAGTGTCTTCGCGTCGCGGCCGAGCGGGAGACGGCGGGTGAGGTCGTTCCAGCGGGCCTTCGCTACGTTGCGGATGATGCTATCCTGCCTTTCGGGCGAGAGCGGCATCGGGATATCCCGCAGGTATTGAATCTTGGCGGAGATCTCCTCGAACAGCTCCCCGCCGACAGCTAGGTACTGCTCGACGTTGAACGATGATACGTCGCTGATCGCATCCCGACCGAAGTAGATCGGCGCTTCAATCTCCGTGCGTACGAAGTGTTCGGCGGCGCGTGCCAGCCCGCTGCTCTGCCGCTTGTCGAACTCGTCGGTCGAAAGCGAGACGAAGTCGAACGCCCGTTGCGCATTTCTCCGGTCGCGCGCGACAAGGATCTCGGTCATGCGCCACTGGATGGCGCGCTCGACAGCACTGCCGCTCTTTTTGCGCGCCGCGTCGAGCCAGACATCATATCGCGGCGTTTGCCCTCCGCTCGCCAGGATACGTGCCTCGATGTCGGTGCACGCCTGTTCAAATTTTGGTGCCCAGATGGCAAGGTCGTCGCCGTCCGAGATCATCGAGAACAAGTCCCGGTCGCCAAAGTTGTCGGCCTTGGCGGCGCGCAACTTGGCGATGTTCTCGACAAACCGCGCGTAGACGGTCCCCCGCCGGTCGCTCCACTGCCGCTCGAGCTGTATAACGCCGCTGTAGTCGCGCTCCTCCAGCGCGCCCTCGGACAGTAGGTCCTTATGGGTGAGCGTCTCCAGGCGTTCCGCGATCCAGACACCGCATCGAGCGCGGGCGCGGGTGACGAAGTCGATGAGCGAACGTCGCTGGTTGGCCGATAGAGTTTGCAGCTCATCGAACAGCAGCACACGGCCAACCTCGACGGAACCCAGGGGGCCAGCTATGCGGGAGTTGGCGAACCACCTCAGGCCGTCGAGCCGCGCATGCCCCCCCCTGATCGGTTTCGGTTCACCTAGTACGTCCATCCTCCCGTAGAAGTCGGTCTCGATCTGCGACGCCCAGTCGAACAGCTCCCTGCCTGTGGCCGACGCCGGGATCGTGCTTCCAGACTCCGGCTCCCACTCGAAGATGATCTGGTCGAGATCGCGAGGGAAGGGGCGTCCGAGCCGCTCCAGGACCGCTCGCAGCGTGGCGATCACGATTCGCGAGTTGACCAGCTCTCGGAAGAGCGCATTGCCACGGTCGAACGCAGCCAGTTCGCGGAATTCGCTCGTGAACTCGACCATCGTACCGAGCAGCTCAGGCCCGTTGGTGCCGATGGCCCCTACGCCGCGGAGAGCGTCCTGCGTCGCCTTCACGGTGATGCTTCCGCTGGCCAGCGAGTTGACGAGCCCGAGCGGGCGTGGCGTGAGAAGGCGCAGGAAGGTCGTCTTGCCTCCGCCGGCGGCGCTGCGCAGGAAGACCACACTTCCCCACGGGTCGCGGATGCTCTGCAGCAGGTCAATGGCGCCGACGCCGAAGAGGCGCACGAACTCCTCGTCCGTCGTGACGCGCTGCGACGCCCTGATGCGGAACGGATTCCTCACGGCTGCTGCAGTTTCCGATGCCGGCTGACGCGAGGGAACAGGCCGCGCACGGTGTGTACGTCCTCGGCCCAGAGGACATAAACCGAGTTGTTGGGCGTGTTGTGGTTCAGCACCACGGGTAGCCTGCCGTTCGCATACCCGTAGCGCTTGGTGGTGCCACCGACTTTACCGTGTTCGTCGTCAGCCTCGGAATCGAAGTATCGATCATCGGCCATGAGTGCGAAGAAGGCAGCGTCGCGTGTCCGGTTCAGAGGCACGGCGGCTCCCAACCTACATACGACCTCAAAGGATATCTTACCTTTGTCGAAGGGCAGCCTCGGAAGCAGACTCTGGATGTGCTCGATCGCTTGATCGCTAGCAATGTAGGCGATGATAGTTACCTTGACACCGTCGACAACGCAGGCACCGAGACCTGCCGGGTCCGCGAGCGCAGTCGTTATCGTTGGAATCTTTCCATCCCACCCATTCTTTTCGTCGAACCTAATTGCGCTAGTGCCGCTTGCAGTGAAGTCGTCGATCAAGACGACATTCTCGAATATAGCGGCGTCGCCGACCGGTGATTCCCCGGTCAACTTCGTGAGGTCCTTCTTGAGCTTGCTCAGCATGTTAGCCGTCTTGACCTGTGAGATGTCGTACGCGTGGAAAACCTGTTCGTTCGAGATAGACGGGTTCGCGCGTCGGAACCAGTCAGTGCGCGCGCCATCGCTCATGCCGAGATAGAGCGTGCGGCGATGAAGCGTGCGGTACGCCGACGTCTCGATGATCGCCTTGATCTGGTCGACCGGCACGCCGCTGCGCGCGCTTGCCGTATCGATCAGCTTCGGTCGGATGATCGTGGGGAAGGTCAGCTCGACGAGATGGTTCACCTCGCCCGCACTGAAAAAGATCAGGCGGTCGCAGACGAAGCCATATGCAGTACGTCGCTCAGCGCCTGCGTCAAACTGTGCGAGCCACAGTGCAAGGCTCTCGATGAAGCGCCGGCCAGGCGAGAACTGCTGGTACTCATCGTACTTGTAGCTGGCGAACGTCTCCAGCCGGGCGCGTTCGCGGGCCTTTTCCTCGTCACTCCAGTTCATGATGTTGGCCAAAAGCGCCTCGGCCAGTTCTTTTTTCACATGATCGCTCCCGGTGTCAGCCGGCTGTCGTTGCGAGCCACCGACCCCCTCTATTTCAGCATTGCACGGCGACAGGGCGATTGCACCAGTGTTCGGTTACGCTGGTGGGTTCCCCACAGGCGAACCATGAAGATTGGTTTCTTTCCCCTCTCGGCGGGGTTTCAACTTGGCGACTGCGTCGATCACCGCCACCAGCCGGTCCGCGCCCTGCGGCGTCTCGTCCCATGCGCGGCGCACCGACGCCTCCAACTTCGCCCATGCCGCGAGCTTACTTGCCTGCTTGGCGGTCGACTGGATGGGCGGCTCGCCGTGCGGATCGAGGCCGAGTGCATTGCAAATTCGCAAGACGTTGCCGCTGACCGTCCGGAACTGGCCATCGAGGATGCGTGAGGTCTGACCGGGATCGACGTCTGCAAGAGCGGCCAGTTGGCTGTTTGACAGAGAGGACTTGCTCCGCTGCTGCCGGATTAGTCCGGCCAACTTTTCCCTTTCTTCCCGATTCGGCTTCATGCATATTAGCATCCATATATGATGCAAATATGCAATAGGAGTCAGCCGATGGCCGAAGATGAGATCCGCTTTTACCGGGCGAGCGAGAAGCCGTACGGCGCCTTCAGCAATCTCTATCGGCGGCCAATTGTCTTCGAGGGCGAGACGTTCGCGACGAGCGAACACGCCTACCAGGCGGGTAAGGCCAGAAAGCCTGAGGTGAGGGAGTGGGTCCTGTCGGCACCGTCGCCGGCGCTGGTAGCTATGGCGGCGCACGGCCTCTACTACTGGGACATCACGCCGGGATGGTCGCGGACGAAGTTCGATCGTATGCGCAGCGTTCTCCGTTCCAAGTTCACGCAGCACGAAGACCTGAAGGAGCTGCTGCTCGCGACTGGCGATGCGCGACTGGTCGAGAGCGCGACGGTGGACAACGAGGTCAACCGCTTATGGGGCGAGGTCAACGGTCAGGGGCGCAACATGCTCGGCGAGCTCTTGATGGAGCTGCGGGCAAGTCTTCGCAACGAAGGGGGTGGCCTCACCGAACGTGCGGCCTGACGGCCGGGATTATGCGTCGGAGAGTATAGCGCGGGCGTGCTTGGCCCCCCGCTCGCGGAAGATCCCGCGCGCACCGATGTAGGCGCAGTTCGCTGCAGCCAGTCGCTGTCCCGAGCGGACACCGGCCAGTACGGTCGCGATCGAGAGCGAGGTAGGATCGCGGACGCCGTTTTGGATGATCCTATCGAGCAGGCCGAGTGTCACCATGTCGCCGGCGCCGCAAGAATCGCGCACAAAGTCGGCGTCCAGCGCTTTGCATCGGTGCACTGTCCCCGCATGCCGCACCTCGAGCCCCCAGCGGCCCGCCGTCACTATGCTAAACGCGTCGGGATGCAGCCGTTCTGCTATATCGGGCGAAAGGCGGTCCACCGAATACTTGAAGATGTGCGCGATCGACAATGCGCGCTCGAACAAGTAGGGGTCGGCAACGCTCGACGGCTCGAAGTGGATGATCGCGCCGCCTGCAGCGGCCGCTTCCATGGCGTCGTAAATCGTCTCCGATATCCTGTCGGTGTAGAAAATTGTGCAAGATGCGACTGTGGAGCGAGCCGAGTCGAGCTCTTGGAGCGTGATCGGCTGGAAGCTGGCCAACCTTTCTGACGAGTGGGGACGGGTGAATGAGAAGCTGTGGTCACTCGAGCCGAGGTCCAGCAACTCCACGATCACCGGTGACCTGACGTCCTGGTGGCGGCTGACTAGGCGGGTGTCCGCGCCCGCAAGGCGCAGTTCCCGCTCGAGCCTAGCGCCGACGGGATCGGTCCCCAGGCGAAGCAGGGGCGTGACCGAGCGGCCGAGCATTGCAAGCGAGATCAGGACGTTGCCGCACGATCCGCCAAGCTCCTCGAAGAGCGGCCGCTGCGCGCCGACGTGGATGAGGTCGAGGGCGACAAGTCCGGTTCCGACCACTTGGCCGCGCGTTGGGCATGTCGTTTGCGTATGAATGGTCATGGGGTATTCGCGCCAAGAGAATCAAGGTCGAGGCGAGCATGCCCACTTTCGATGTGTAGCGCGCGCAGAATCCGCAGCAATGCGACAGGGCCCGATGATGAACGTCCGAACAGCGACCAGCTGCCCTCGAGATGGCCGCACACCCCGTCAACGCTCACGCTGGGCGATTGACCGAGCAGCTCGGTGTCGTTTCCACCGGGTTCGCCGCTGTCGCCGATGGCGAGCACCTGCCTACCACCATCAATGTTTTGTCGCATCCGCGCGGTGACTATTGTCTTGCTGTTGTCGGCGGGTAACAGGTCGGTGCTGTGATGCGACCTAAGCGCCTTGATCCGCCCATTGGCTATAGCCGGAAACTCGCCGATCACCGCCGCGAACGTCGCTGGCTCCACCATGTCGCTGTGCCTGATCGTAATTTGGACCCGGCCACGCTTGAGCGAGACGTCGGGAGCCAGAAGGTCTCGTCCCTCGATCCAGTCAGCGAGCTCTGCGAGGTCCGGATTGGACGGCGGCTGATCCTCTTCGATGTCAACATCAAGCGTCCGCACATGTCCGCCATTGTAGTATCCGACGGTGACCGCCGGGTGGAGTCTCTCGGGCAGAGCCGCCCTGAGCGCAACGCCGGCCGAGCCGCCGCGGCCGGTGGCGAAGCCGATCGCGATCCCTGCGTCCGCCAGGCGGGTGAGTTCGACGATCAGCTCGGGCGCGGGCGGATCCAGCCGCGCCTCGGTGGTGACTAAGGTGCCGTCGTAGTCGAGGACGATCCCCCCGATGCGCGCGCCGGACACGACGCCAATCCACAGTTCGCGGGCGGCCGCCACGGGGATGAGGGGGCAGGTTGGATCGTCATGCAAATGCACGGCCTCGAGCTTGTGCCTGATGGCGGGCTCGAGCTTGCGGGCGAGGTTCGCCAGACCGGTGTCGCCATAGACCGCGCTGGCGAACTCGCCGCGTCCGGGCTTGCCGGGGTCAATGCCGACTACTTCTCCGAATTTGCGGACGATCTCGAGACCCTCAGCGATCGAGACTGCGCTTCTGAACCGTCCGCCGTGGCCGAGGTCGGTCTCGATCGAGCGGACTGAAGGTGGAAGGGCCGCGCGTATCCCTCCCCAGATGTCCCGCGAGGCAGCCGTGGTGAGGGCGATAACGAGCATACTATCCGGATGCCGTGCCGCCCAGACGTGGCGTCCGTGGGCGAAGTTCCGGAAGTCGGTGCGCTGCACCGGTGCGATCGCGGTCTCCCAGAGCGACGTCTCGATCAGCGTGGCGAGTGTGCGGCACTGCGGGTCGTGCAGCACGATCACGGTGTCCCCAGGTCTGAAGTCCAATGCCTGGGCGCTGGGTAACGCCGCGATGCGCTCGACGTCCGCCGCGAACCTGTCGATGACATCCGTGGGACTAGAGTGTCTCGACACCTTGTCCGCGGCGGCGAGCATGCACGTCGCCATTGCGATAAGGGAGTGGGTCGCCAGGAAGCCGTCCTTTCGCTCCGCTACTGGAGCGACAATCGTCCGGACGCGATACTCTGCGGCGGCGGCGATCGCGGTGGCACCCTGTGCGTTGACGGTGACCAGCGAGATGCTGGTTGCAGTCGAGCCCAGCGCGGCGGTGAGTGCGGCGTCGGTGTCCGGATTGTCCGCGCCCGCGCTGAATATCCACACGTCGTAGTCCGACAAGTCATCCCGCGAGACAACGAAGTCCATCGGCGTTTGGACAATAGTGACACCGTGGCCGAGCGTCGACCGGCAGCGGGCGAAGTACTCCGCCATGATCGCCGATCCACCCGACCCGATCGCGACCGCCGGACGTTTAGCGGCGTCGCGCAGTGCATTTGCGACCGCGCCGATAGGTCCGGTCGCGCCGATGCGGACCGTGTGGGATAGGGTCGCCAGCTTTTCGGCAAAGATCGTCATCACCTCGTTCATATCAGGTATTCGCGAACGATCGACCACCCGTTCTATCCGCTGCCGCGATCTCTGGCCGGGTCGGCGGCCGGGCGTTGTGAATCATCACAACGTTCACTATATGTTCAAACGACTGTTGTCGATGGGACGCACGTGATCGGGGTCAGAACCTGTCCAGAGGTAATCGGCCAATCCGGTCATTCGACCACGCCACAGCGAGCGACTGCTTTCCGCCCTTCCTACGGATCGATTCTGCAACTGCACTTTCTCTTTCGCCACCGCAGCTAATGACAGCAATGGTCGCAACCGGCCCAAAGATCGCCCGACGACGTACCGCCGCCGAGTCTTCCCACCCACATACCACCCAGCGGGCTCGCCTCACGAAACTCCCAAGGGTAGACAGGTTGATTTCATTGGCTATTCGGTTCGGGCGGGATGCCCGACAGGCCGATCAATAGTCCGCCTGTCGGTCTCAGGATGCCAGAATGCCACAATGTCACATCGAGCGGTGGCGCCCTGCCACATCGCCACATATCGGTATGGCGAACTGGCATTCTGGCGCACTGAGGTTTTCGTCATCCCGACGGGAGAGACCACACCCAGCCCGACTTCTTCTGAACGGAGGTCACACCGATCCGCGACCGCGCACGGTCCAGCGTGCGCTTGCTGATACCCTGTTCCTCGGCAAGTTCCTCCATCTCCTTCGCCCTCCGCGGGCCACTACGGAGTTCGCGTTTTAGAAACTCCTCGGCGGCGTCCCTCGGACGAGGACTATCGGGCCCGGCATTGAGTTCGTCAGCCGAGATCTTATCCGTCCCGACGAAGCGCAGGCGCGGGATATCATCCTCCGACGGACCGAGCGTGAGTTCGTAGACCCAAGTTTCTCAGCAGGGGCCGACGTTGTGCTTCAGGTGTGCCATCACCCTGTGGTCATCCTGGTCCGGGTGCTTCCCAATGCGCAATGCCGAGCGCGCGGCGGCGATCATGTCGATGGTACCGCCGCCCTGATAGAGCGCGTTGTCGTGCTTCATCTTGGTCAGGTGGCGGATCAGGATAATCGCGCAGCCGTAGTCCTTGGCGACCGACTCGACCTTGTCGATCAGCGCGCGGACGGCGTTGGACTCCTTCATCCGCGCATCGGCGGGCACGAAGGAAACCCAGGGGTCAATGATGATCACCTCAGGCTCATGCGCTTTCAACTCGGCCCGAAGCGTCTCAAGCCCCTCGTCGTCGAAGGCAATGCGCCCGTTCAGGACCCGTATCCGCTCGGAGTCGCCACCCAAGGCGTCAATGCGGGGCCCGGTTGTGTAGGACGGATCGTCCTCGGCACTAATGTAGAGGACGTTGCCCCGCGCCACCTTTTGCCCACCCGGCAACTTGCCGCCCGTCGAGATGACTGCGGCAAGATACATAGAGAGGAACGACTTACCGAGGCCGGGGTCGCCTTCAAGGATGGTCAGCATCCCGAACGGAATATAGGGACGCCAGAGCCACTGGACTTTCCGCCGCTTGACCGCCGACAAGGTGACAAAGGTATCGCCGCCGCTCATCGCCCAGCCTCCACCTTCGTGATGATCCGCGACACCTCGGTCTCGAGCGCGTTCCGGTCGTCACCGTACTTGGTGCAGAAATACGGGCTGTCCCAGATCACGCTGGCGATCTCGTCGGTCGACGCGCCGGCCTCGTGCAGTCCGGCCACCATCGCGAATATCCGGCTGGACCTATCGGGCGCCAGCACCCGGTCGTGCCGGATCAGATGGCGCGTCGAGGGGTCCAGCTTGGAGCGGTACTTCTTCAAGACGGCGAGGCGGTCATGCGCATCGGGGTTCATGTCCAGAACCGCGGTCTCGGCTCCGTAGATTCGATCCTGATCCGCGAGCAAACGGGGTCGTGCCGCGATCGGCAGAGGGTCGAAGCGCACCAGCGGTATGAATGGCTTTCCATACCCCGGCTTGTGATTGAATGAACCGGGTAGCCGCAGGAGCTTGTTTGCTGCACTGCCGCCCTTGTCGCCGCCGTGCCGATACGCGAGTGCCTTCGAATAGGCAGAAGCCTGCGGTGGCGTGTGGAGGCGATCCCAGAACCACAGCGCTTGCGTGCGGCCTGGCGAGGTCCGCCACACGACGGAAGGCGCAGGAACGAAGGCGAAGGGGTCGGCTTCGTCTACGTCACACCACCCAAGATTGGTCATGTGAACGTCGGCCAGTTTCCGGCTGGGCCGCACGTAGACGTTAGGGCTGAAATACTGATCCCATTCGTGCCGGTCGTATCGCCGCAAAAGCCTGCGAAACGTCAGATCCCTGTGCAGGACCGCGAACTTGTGGATCATGTTCGATGTACCCTTACGCCGGAAACACAGCGCACCGAAAAGGTCGGAATTCAGAGTTGCCGATCTCTCCCATAGATCAAAGAGGAAATCGTACTGATCCTGAAGGACGGCGCGCTCGGAAGTCCTCGGTATCCTCGGGCAGCGCCGAGTCAAACCGCTTTTTCAGGCGGCCGAAACCCGAGATCGAGGTTGCCCCGGTCGTGGTGAACACGAAGTCGCTGCCGAGGAAGCGCGGAACCGACTTCAGGATGTCCACCATTGCGCCGGTGAGTGGCACGATATGAAGGCGCCCGTTCTTCACCCGCTGCGCCGGAAGCGTCCATGTCGCCTCATCGAAGTCTATCTCCGACCAGCGCATACCGGCGACCTCTCCGCGCCGCTGACCCGTCAGGATGAGTATCTGCACGAACTGTGCGAACGGGAATCCTTCAGCATCTGCGGCTTTCCAGATGGCGGCGACCTCGTTCCCGTCCAGTACGCGATCCCGCGCGACCTCCCGCGTGGGCGGCCTGAGAGACATTATAGGCGATGTCTCGATGATGCCGCGATCAATGCACCAGTTCATGAGCTTCTTGAAAGCGGCCAGCGCACGGTTCGCCCTGGTGGGCGTTCCGCTCGCAACGATGTCGTCAATGACTGCCACAACGTCCGTCCGCTTAATCTGATCGATGGGCGTGTCGCTTAGTTTGGCGAACTTCCTGAGAATACTCTGAGTACCCTTCCAGTCCTTGGTGTTGGGCTTGGCGTAGAGATCGACGAACTGAGGAATCACCTCCTTTAGCATCGGCGTGCTGGCTTCCTGCGACTTCTCCTCACTCCCGAATACACCAAGCTCGATATCTCGTGCGATCTCTGTTGCCCTGCGTCGAGCGTCAGCGAGCGATAGGATGGGATAAAGACCGATCTTTATGCGACGACGCTGTCCATCCGTTCGGGCCGAGATGTAGAAAACCTTAGAACCAGTGGCCGAAACCCTAAGATGAAGGCCGGACATTTTACTGTCCCTGACCTCGTAGCGCTTTCCCCTCGCAGGCTTGAGCGCATCAATCGATTTGGTTGTAAGCGTCTGCTTCATAGGGGTATCATAAGATACCCGGTATCCGTGTGTCAGGGTATGGTTCGGAGCGGGATGGGGTTGCTCGCGTGCGATTGCGCCGGACCATATGGAAATGCTTCGAGCCGGCGCTTTCGACCTGCTGGGTGCCGTATGGGGGCCAGAACCCTTGCGCTAGGATGCAGAGGAGCGCCAATCGCCGTGACGGCTTGAAGAGGTGCAACCAACTGGTGTTGATGGGTAACTCGTTCGGGTTGTGAAGCTATGGCACGAGCTGCGAGGGAGCGGTGTGCTCATCATAATCCGCGTGTCGGGGGTTCAAGTCCCTCCTCCGCTACCAGCAGCCGCCCAAATCAGCACCTCATCACTGGTCAGCATGGCCGGCCACGCGTGCCTTCCATGAAAGCACGCTGTCCTTTTCAGAGCCTTGCTATGAGCCGTTCGATAGTCGGAGCAGTTCATGGGGGGTGGAATGGCGCGCCCGCAGGGGTAGGGCGGACGGGGATGTGCTGGACCCGCGGCGTCCGGCTCGCGTCGGGTTTTGGCTGACGTATAGGTCGACGGGAATACGATCACAGAACGAGAGGGATGCCCGGCTCCATCTTGCAAGCGGGGCGGTATGGGATCATGGCGGTCGGATCCCTTCACCGAAAGCATGTGACAGATGACCCTTCGCCCCCTTCTTGCCGATATCCTTGCTCAGGTCGAAGCCGCTGACCGGGCGGAGCCTGTGGTTCTTGCGGATCTCCGCGCGGGGCGGCCCGGGGTGCTGCACTTCGGTTCGGCCCGCGCCTGGTTTGCCGTCTGGGACAGCCTTCATGGCGGGCTGCGGGATTTCTCGATGCACATGATGCTTGCCGCCGTTCGACTGAACCGGAATGCGGCGTTTCCTAAGTCTGCCGTGCCTCTGGCTGTGGGCACGTTCCTGATGCCGGCGGCCAGGTTTCTGGCGCAGTACGGCTTTCCCGAGTTTCCGCGCTGGATCGAGACGCTGACGGAGGCCCCTGCGGACGACCCCGACTTCGACGCCTGCCTCGCGGGGATGGCGCGCTATGCGAACCGCCTGAACTCCTGGATCTTCCACTATTTCCCCTGGGACGTCGCCGACGGCTGGAACTTCGCGCCGGCCGAGCGCAATGCGCCGCCGCCCGTGCTCAAAGGGCCGGCGGAAACGGCGGGGCCGGTCAATGTCGCGCCGACGAACGATCTGATCCGTATTTCCTTCGCGGGGCCCGACCTTTCGGTCCGCGCCTGGCTCTCGGACTGCAACCCGGATCTGGTCGCCGATGTCAGGGCGGCGATGCCCTTCACCTCGTTCATCGACCACGCGTCGATGGCCGGACAGTCGATGTTCTCCTGGACGCCGGTCTTCTCCACCGCGCCGACCCCGGTGACGGAACGGGTCTGTGACGCCCCCGTGGGGCGGCTGCGGTTCTCGCAGAACACCGGGCAGAAGCTGACGCTCCAGTACGGGCCGGTGCACGAGTCGATTCGGGTCGCCGTGCTCGGGGCGGTCCTGGAAGAGGATCTGCCAGTGCTGAAGCGCGTCGGCGAGACGGTGCGGCGGGCGACGCAGGAGACGAAGGACATCGTCTGGATGACCGTCGAACCGGCCTGAGACGGCATCCCGCAACTTGCCCGCAGAGTGTGCCCCGTCGCAGGGTGGGCACGCGCGCCCATTTTTCAATGCATTGATATAAAAGGCGTATTCAGAGCCGCTAACCATTAGGAAAGGTTTGGGGCACACTTTTCGCGCGCCCCGATCACCCCGGGCGAGCTGCAAATGGCTCACCCGGGGGGCGGCCCGGAGGGCAGATGTGTCGCGGTCCGGACGATGATTCGTCCCCGCCGAGGACCATCTGCCCGCAGCCCTGCCCGAGCACCGTGGAAACCCCAAAGAACGATATGTGCCCTGCCATCGGGCAGCTGATTCTGTACAGATAATGTGCCGATTTCAGAATGATGGATCCTTTATGATCCTCAAATGACATTATTCCCTTGCGTCGAATCTGTTGATGGGCCTCTCGTTGGGGGAAGGCACCACCCACCCGGCGCGACCGGCCTGCGGAGAATCGTCATGACCATGAACTTTCTGCCGTCGTTCAGAAGTCTTTTGCTCGGTGCGACCGTCTCGATGATGGCGCTTCCGCTTCAGGCCGAGACATGGCGGGTCAGCACCCAGGCCAGCGATACAAGTACCGAGGGACTGGCGATCCAGCGGTTCGCCGAGCTCGTCGAGGACTATACCGAGGGCGAGATCACGGTTCAGGTCTACCCGAACGAACAGCTGGGCAAGCTGGACACAGTCCTTGACCAGCTGGGGCAGGGGGTCATCCAGGTGGTCGCCACCTCCGTGGCCTTTCTCGGCAAGCAGGTGCCCGCGCTCGACTTCACCACTGCGCCGTTCCTGTTCGAGGACTACGACCAGTGGGCCCGGTTCATGGACAGCGACCTCGTCCAGGGCTGGGTGACCGAGGCCGAGGACAAGGCCAGGGTGCATGTGCTGGGTGATCTGGCGGCCTTTCCGCGCGGGACATACAGGGTGCTGGCATCCGCCGTGCCCGTCGAGTCCGTGGACGATATCGACGGCCTGCTCGTGCGCCAGTGGTCACAGCAGATTCTTGTCGATGCCTGGACCTTCCTCGGAGCCGAGGTTCGCATTCTCGCCTGGTCCGAGGTCTACGACGCGATCAACCGCCAGCTCGTGCAGGCCGTGACCAGCCCGCTGGAACTGGTCGAGGCACAGAAGTTCTACGAGGTGGCGCCCTATCTCGTGCGCACCAACGAATATCCGCAGGCGCTGGCCTTTCTCGTGAACAAGCGGGCGTTCGAAGGTCTCAGCCCGGAGATGAAGGCGGCCGTCGAGCGTGCCCATGCCGACGCTGCCAGCTACATGAGGGAGATGCTGGCAGCCAATGCGGAAAGCCAGCGCGCCCAGCTGATCGAGGAAGGTGCGATCTTCTCGGAGATCGACATAGCCGATCTCATCGCCCGCATGGACGTGTTCTACAAGGATCTGGACGCCAGGGGCGAGCTTCCCGACGGCCTGCTCGAAGCGGTTGCGGCCGCGCGCGCCGAGTAACGCCCTGGCCGGCCGGAAGACCGGTCGGCCAGTACCCCTCGCGGCCCGCATCGTCGCCGCGCTTCCCGAACCGAGGGCGGACATGATCCTTCTCGACCGTACACTTCTTGTGCTCAGGAACATGTTCCTGATCGGCGCGAATATACTGCTGATACTGATGTTGGCGGCAAATTCGGTGAATATCCTCTGGCGAGCCGTCGCAGGAAAGGCGTTCAACGCAGTTTTTCCGTGGACGATGATGGGTTTCGTGTGGCTGGTGTTCCTCGGCTTCTACGTGTTCGTCTACGATCGTCGCGACGTCGCCGTGGATATCGTGCTGAAATACCTGCCGACGCGGCAGCGGCAGTTTGTAACGCTGATTGCCATGCTGATCTCGGTGACGCTGCTCTGCGTGATCCTCGGCTCTTTGCCCGACGTCCTGCGCACGCAGGCAGACCGGATCGACATGGTCGGCCTGCCGCGCTTCTCCATGGTTCTGCCGCTGTTCGCCTCGACGGCGCTGGTGCTGGTGATCCTGTTGCGCCGGCTTCCCGAGCTCTTGTCCGGCGAGGCCATAGATCATTCCCACCCACCGGAAGGGGCCGACTGACGTGATCGGTGTTTTCGTTCTCAGCTCGCTGATCGTCTTCATTCTCATCGGCGTTCCCGTCTCGCTGGCCATCGCCGCGTCGGCCTTCTTCGGCATCGTTCTCGCCGGCTGGGGCGGTGAGTGGCTGATCGTCACCCAGCAGATCGTCGACGGCGTGGACCGGCCGGCGCTGGTCGCCTTGCCCTTCTTCATCTTTGCCGGGTCGCTGATGAACCGGATCGGCCTGACCGACCGCATCTTCAACCTCGCGCTCGCCTTCGTCGGCCATTTCAAGGGCGGGCTCGCCCAGGTGAACGTCGTCGGTTCGCTGATCTTCTCGGGCATCTCCGGTTCGGCCACCGCCGATCTGGCGGGGTTGGGGCAGATCGAAGTGCAGGCGATGAAGAACCGTGGCTACAAGCACGAGTTCTCGGCGGCCCTGACCATCATCACCTCGATCGTCGGCCCGGTGATCCCGCCGTCAATCACGCTGATCGTCTATGCCTGGCTGGCGAACACATCCGTGGCGCGTCTCTTTCTCGCGGGCGTCATCCCGGGCCTTCTGATCGGCCTGTCGCTGATGATCTACATTCGGGTGACGGCGATCTGGGCCAACTATCCGCAGGAGCCGAAGGTCACCCGGCCGCAGTTCTGCAAGGCCGTTCACGAGGGCTTTCCGGCCCTGCTGGCGCCGCTGTTCATCCTGGCTGCCATGACCTTCGGCCTGACCACAGCGACCGAGGCCGGGGTTCTGGCCGGCGTCTACGCGATCGTTCTCGGTCTTTGCTATCGGTCTCTGACACCGTCGCAGTTCTGGGCGGCCGTCACGGAGACGGTGGTGGTGACCTCCTTCATCATGATCGTGATCGGCGGCAGCCAGGTGATGAGCTGGATCCTCACCTTCGAGCGTATCCCCCAGGACATCGCCAATACCGTACTGCCGCTGGTTGAGAGCCGCGAGATGTTCCTCCTGCTGGTGATCGTGCTGCTGTTCGTCGTCGGCTTCTTCCTCGAGGCGACCCCGTCACTCATCATCCTGATCCCGCTCCTGCTTCCCTCGGTCGACCAGTACGGCATCGACCGCGTGCAGTTCGGGGTGGTCTCGGTGATGACCCTGCTCCTGGGGATCGCGACCCCGCCGGTCGGGGTGGGGCTCTACGTCATCTCGGGGCTCACGAAGATCCCGCTCGAGCGGCTGTCGATCGCGGTGCTTCCGATGATGATCCCCGTGATCATCGCCATCTTCCTCACGGCCTTCATACCGGGGCTCAGCCTCTGGCTACCCAATCTGATGCTGGGCGACTGATACCCGGCACGGATGTGCAATCCAAAGGAGCGAACCGACCATGTTGCGGATCGGTATAGATATTGGCGGAACCTTTACCGACGTGATCGGCTGGCACGGCTCGGGTGGCGAAACCGGGGTGACCGAGTCGCTGAAGGTTCCCTCGACGCCGCCCGACTATGCCACGGGTTTCCGCAACGGGCTGGAGGCGCTGCTCGAGCGGCTGATGCCCGGTCCGGATGAAGCGATCATGGTGGTGCATGGCACCACCGTTGCCACCAACACGGTCATCGAGCGTTCGGGCGCGCGCGTGGCGCTGCTGGTCACGGAGGGGTTCAAGGACGTTCTCGAGCTCGCCCGGCTTAAGCTGCGCGAATCGATGAACTTCAACGCCCGCCGGACCCGGCCGCTGGTGCCGCGCCATCTGGTGCTGGAGGTGCCCGAGCGGCTGCATCCGGACGGGTCGGTGCGCCGTCCCGTCGACCTCGCCGCCGCCGTCGCGGCAGCGGGCCAGGCCAGGGCCGCCGGTGCGACCGCCATCGCGGTGGCGCTGCTGCATTCGTTCCGCAACCCGGCGCATGAGCATGCGGTGCGGGATGCGATCCGCGAGGCATATCCCGATCTGGACGTCACGCTCTCGTCCGATGTCTGGCCGAAGGTCGGCGAGTACGAGCGGGCGACGCTGGCGGTTCTGAACGCCTTCGTGAAGGGCAAGATGGCGGGCTATATCGGCGAGGTCGAGGACTACCTCGCCGAGCGCCTGCCCAATGCGCGGCTCTACATCACCCGCTCGAACGGCGGGGCGATGGCGGCGGCCGAGGCCCGCAGGTTCCCGGTCCAGACCCTTCTGTCGGGGCCTGCCTCGGGGGTGACGGCGGCGCAGCAGCTGGGGCAGCTTCTCGGCGAGCACGCGTTCCTGACGATGGACATGGGGGGGACGTCGACCGACCTGTCGCTGATCCGCGACGGCAACCTGACGCTGGCCGAGGACGCCGAGGTGGGAGAATTCCCGCTGGCGATGCCGGTGACCGGGATCGAGGCGATCGGCGCGGGCGGTGGCTCGCTGATCGCCTTCGACGAGACCGTGCTGCGGGTCGGACCGCAGTCGGCAGGCGCCCGGCCGGGGCCGGCCTGCTTCGGCCAGGGCGGCACCCGTCCGGCGATGACCGACGCCTATGTCCTCTGCGGCTATATCGATCCGCAGAACTTCCTCGGCGGCAAGATGCACCTCGACGCCGCCGCGGCCGAGGCCGCGTTCCGCGGCCTTGGCGGGCCGCTGGCGGAGGATCCGCAGGCGCTGGCCGAGGCGGCGGTGTCCGTCGCCACCTCCAACATGGTGGCCAGCGTCCTGCCCTATCTCGCCCGCCACGGGGTCGATGCCGAGAACCTGACGCTGGTGCTGTTCGGCGGTGCCGGATCGGTCCAGGGGCCGCTTCTGGCGCGCGAGGTCGGAATCAACCGCGTGCTGATCCCCAACACGCCCTCGGTCTTCTGCGCCTATGGCGGTCTCGTCACCGAGCTGATGGAGGATTTCACCCGTCAGGCCCAGGGGATCGACGTCGACGGCCCGTTCCTCGCCGAAAGCTTTGCCGACATGGCCGCCGAGGCACGCGCGTGGCTGGAGAAGCAGGCGCCCGGCGGTGCGATCGAGGCCGAGGCGCTCGAGCACTGGGTCGAAGCGCGCTATCGCGGCCAGACCTTCAACATATCGGTCCAGCTTCCCGCCGAGGTGGTGGAGGCGGGTGACATCGAGGCGCTGCGGCAGGCCTATCTTGCCGAGTACGAGCGCCTCTACGCCCATTCCGATCGCAAGGCGCCGATCGAGGTCGTCGAGATGCGGCTGCGCATCCGGGGCAGCCTGCCCGCGCCGGGCAAGTTCGTGCCGCCGGCCGCGGCCGGGACCCCGGTGCCGCGCGGGCGGCGGACGGCCCGTTTCGACGGGACCGCTGCCGAGATCAGCGTCTGGAACCGCAGCGATCTTCCCGTCGGGCATCGGCTCGCCGGCCCGACCATTGTCGAACAGGACGACACCACGATCCTCGTTCCCCCGGACTTCACCTTGTCGGTGCTGTCCTCGGGCGAACTGGTCCTGACCCGAAAGGACTGAGCCATGCAGACTGCCGAACGCCAGATCGATCCGGTCCGTACCGCGATCATGAACAACCGCTTCGTGGCGATCGTCGAGGAAGCCTCGGCCATCCTGCAGCGGACAGCCTTCACCACCTTCGTGAAGCTGGTGCAGGATTATCAGTGCGCCATTGCCACTGCGGACGGCGAGTGCTTCGCCTATCCCCGCCAGACCGGGGTCTCGGCCTTCATGGGCATCCCGCTCTGGGGCATCCTGCGCCACTATCCCAAGGAGAGCTGGCAGGAGGGGGATCTGGTCATCACCAACGATCCCTTCGCCTCCGACGGGGTCGTCACGCACATGATGGACATCACCATGGTGCGGCCGATCTTCTCGGGTGGGGAGCTGATCGCCTTTTCCTGGGCCTTCATCCACGCCTCCGATATCGGCGGTGCCGTGCCGGGATCGATCTCGCCCGCCTTCAAGGAGTTCTTCCAGGAAGGCGTTCGCGTCCGTCCGATGAAGCTCTACAAGGCCGGGGTGCTCGACGAGGAGGTTCGCGACGTCTTCCTGATGAACACCCGCATCCCCGAGGAGATGTGGGGCGATTTCACCGCCATGATCGCGGCGGAGAGATCCATGGACCGTCGCCTGCAGGAGCTCTGCGACAAATACGGTCGCGAGGTCGTGGTCGAGGCGATGGGGGACGTGATGGCCCTCTCCGAGCGCAAGTCCCGCGCGGTGATCGCGGAGATCCCCGACGGGACCTATGCCTTCTCGGATTTCATCGAGGGATTCGGCGAAGGCGCGTTCAGCCATGTGAACACGACGCTGACGGTGCGCGGCGACGAGGTTGAGCTGAACCTCGACGGCACCGACCCGCAGATTCCCAACGCCTACAACTTCGTCTGCGGCGAGCGCACCCATCCCTATGCGGTGCAGGCGATGCTCTACTACATCATCACCCGCCAGCCCGACATCGCGCGCAACGGCGGCGTGCTGCGCCCGATCATCATGAAGGCGCCGCGCGGCACCATCGTGAACGCGGAATTCCCCGCGGCCGGTGGCTCGCGCGTTGCCGCGTCCAGCCGGGTCGACGACAGCATCCTCGGCTGTCTCAACCAGATCCTGCCCGAAGGGATCGCCGCTGCGGGACCGGGGATGGCCGGGATCATCGTCGTCAACGCGCGTGATCCGCGCACCGGCCGCAACCGGGTTGGCGTCGTCAACCCGATCTGCGGCGGTGGCGGCGCGCGCAGCTATGGCGACGGCATCGACGGCGTGGACGTGCGCTTCGGCAACCTGAAGGCGGTGCCGACCGAGCTGATGGAGATCGAGACCGTCATGCGGATGCGGTCGCTGCGCCTGCTGCCCGACAGCCAGGGGGCGGGCAAGTACCGCTCGGGTGCGGCGGTGATGATGGAGCTCGAAAACGTGGGCGACGCGGCGCTGATGACCGTGCGCGGGCTCAACCGCTTCCACTTCCGGCCCTGGGGCATCCGGGGCGGGGCGGCCGGCATCGTCGGCCACGTGACGCTCAACCCGGGCGAGGCGACGGAGCGCGAGATCGGCAAGATCAGCGTCCTGGAGCTGGAGAAGGGCGATGTGGTGCGCATCGTCACGCCGGCGGGCGGGGGCTACGGCGACCCGTTCACCCGCGATCCGACGCTGGTCTCGGCCGATATCGTCTCCGGCCTGATGACGCCCGAGCATGCGCGCGACGCCTATGGGGTGGTGGCGGATGCCGCGGGCGTCGTCGACGGCCCTGCGACCTCGGCGCTGCGGCTGAGCCGCGGCAACCGCGAGATCACGCCCTTCACCAAGGGTCCGGAGCGTGACGGCTATGACGCCATCTGGCCGCGCGAGATAAGGGCCGAGCTTGCCCGGATAGCGATGAACTATCCGGCCGACAGCCGCCATGCGCTTCTCTCGGCGGTGCGCGACAGGCTGACGGCGGAGGGGGTCGAGGTGACCCCCGGCGCGCTGGCCGGTGCGGTGGCGGATGAAGCCGCGCGGATGGGCTATATCCTGGCCGCCTGAGGCGGCCGGCTCTCCCTTTCGGCCCCGTGTGGGCCGGGAGGGGGCCTGTCAGTTGCGGTCGTCCTCGGCGAGGTCGGTCAGCTTGCGATACGAGGTAAAGCCGGGGATGCTTTCGCGCGCGACGCGTTCCATCTCCTCGATCAGCCGCTCGACGGCGCGCGTGAGCGGCCGGCCGGCGGCGGTGATCACCCCCCAGCGGAACGGGACCGGAAAGTCCAGCGGCCGCACGACCAGCCCTTCGAGCGGCATGCCCGCGATGGTGAGCCCCTCGATCACCGCGATCCCGAGCCCCTGGCGGGCCAGCACGATCGAGACATAGTTCGCGTTGCAGTTGAGCACGGACGGCGGGCTGATGTTCCGCTCCCGGAACGCCTGGTCGATGCGGTAGCGCTGGCGGTAGGGATTGGCGGCGGCGATCAGGCGGCGGTGGCAGAGGTCCTCGGCGCGCACCACGCTGGCCTCGGCCAGCGGGTCCGTTGCCGCGACCACCGCGAAGCTCGGCACTTCAGCGACCCAGTGGACCTCGATCCCGGGGTGGTCCAGCGGCAGCGAGGCGACGCCGATATCCGCCGTCCGTGCCACCACGGCCTGCACCACGCTTTCGGCGAAGGTGCTGGTCAGCTGGACATGGTCCGGCAGGAGGTCTTCGCTTAATGCGGCCAGCGCCTGCGGCACCACGCCCACGGCGGCGGCGGCAATGGAGGCGATTTCGATCGGCCCGGCGGCGTGGCCGGCGATCAACCGGGCGTTGTCCGAGATGGTGCGCAGGCCCGACAGGAAGTTCTCGGTCTGCTGGAAGAAGACGATGCCCTGCTCGGTCGGGGTGATGCGGGGGCCGTTGCGGCGGAGAAGGGCGAAGCCGAGGTCCTGCTCCAGGTCCTGGATCAGCCGGGTCACCACCGGCTGCGACTTGCCGAGGCGGCGTGCCGCGCCGGTGATCGAGCCGACCGTCATGACGGCGGCAAAGGCTTCGAGCTGTCTGGTGTCGATGAAATCAGCACTCATGCGCCTGCTGGTCCTTTTGCCGACCGCTTCCTTTCCCCCCGGCACGATACGCGAACCGCGAGCAGCCGGGCGATCCTGCAGGGTGGTCTTTGCCGGCGCAAGTGCGGGCGCCTCAGGCGTCGGGCCAGTGGACGGGCCAGCTGGTGGCGCGGGGCGCCGGCCAGCCGGGTGCCGCGCCCGGCCGGCCCGGCCAGACATGCCCCAGGAACCGCAGCCAGTTGCCGCCCAGAACCTTGACCAGCCGCTCCTCGCTCCAGCCGAGGGCGCCGAGGGCCACGGCGACGTTCGGCAGGTCCGGATAGCGGCGGATGCCTTCGGGTTTCTCGATCTTCGCGGTGGCGAAGGAGGTCATGTTCCGCGCGTATCCCTTGTCCCGGCTGGCATAGGTCTGGTAGGCGCCCGGCCGCGGGTGATCGAGGCTGAAATCGCAGCCCAGCCCGACGTAGTCCTCGCCGACCAGATCGACCATGTAGGCGACCGCCTCGGCATAGTCGGCGACGGTTGCCGCGTTTCCAGCCCGCAGGCCCGGCGCGAACAGGGAGAGGCCGATCATCCCGCCTTTTTCCGCGCAGGCGCGGAAGAGCTCGTCCGGCTTGTTGCGCGGCACGTCATGCAGGCTCGAGGGCAGGCAGTGGCTGAAGCAGACCGGCCCCGGCGAGGCGTCGATCGCTTCCAGCGACGTCCGCAGCCCGACATGCGAGAGGTCGCAGACGACGCCGGTGCGATGCATCTCGGCCAGGAGCTCGCGCCCGAACCCGCTCAGGCCGCCGTCCGACGGCTCGAGATAGCCGGCACCCGACAGGTTCTGCGAATTGTAGGTCAGTTGCATGAAGCCGACGCCGAGGCGCTTGAAGACCTCGACGTTTTCCAGCCGATCCTCGACGGGCGAGGTGTTCTGGAAGCCGAGGGCGATGCCGACACGGCCCTCGCCCTTGGCGAGAAGGATGTCGTCCACCGTCCGCACCGGCCGGATGAGATCGTCGCATTCGGCGAACCAGCGGTGGAACATGGCGACGTAGTCGATGCCCTGCCGGAAGTTCTCCCACAGGACCGAGGCGCAGTTGACCGCCGTCAGGCCGCCCTGCTGCATCTCGGCGAAGAGGTCGCGGCTGAAGTTCGCGCAGGAAAGGCCGTCGAAGACCGGGGTCCGGGCGAAGACCTCGCGCGGGTCGTACCCCAGGTTCTCGGGCTGTGGCCCGTTCACCGCAGGGTCGGCGCGGGGACAGTCCCCGCGAGCCGTTCCTCGACGAAATCAAGCCGGTCCTGTCCCCAGAAGAGTTCCTCGCCCACGACATAGGTCGGCGTGCCGAAGATGCCGAGGCGTTCGGCCTCGGCCAGGTTCCCCTCCCACTCGGCCTGGATATCGGCCGGCGCGATCTCGGAGACGAGCGCTTCGCCGTCCGGGCCGACGTTGGCGCGGGCGATCTCGCGCAGCGTCGGCACATCGGCGATGTCACGATCCTCGGCCCAGAGCGCGCGCTGCACCGCGAAGGAATAGCCCGTCGCGTCCAGTCCGGCGGCCTGAACGGCGATCACCGACTTTGCCGCGATCTCGATGGTGCGGCAGGGATAGAACTTGGGCTTCAGCTGCAGCGGCATCCCCAGACGTGTGCGCCAGCGGTCCAGCTCGACCGCATGATAGAGCTGCCGGGGCTCGGGCCGCGAGCGCAGAGGGATGCCGCCATTCGTCTCGATGATGCGGATCGGCCGCAGACGGATGGCCGCCCCGGTCTTGCGGGCGACCTCCAGCATCCTGGGGAACCCCAGATAGGCCCAGGGCGAGGAGATGCCGTAAAACATGGTCAGGGCCGGCCGGTCTGTCATGGCGATACCTCCAATTCGGTGAAACCCTCGGCGTCCTCCCAGCTTCCGGGCGGCACCTCGTCGATGTCGTAACTGTCGAATGCCTGGAAAATCCGCTCCCGCTCCGACACGAACAGGCTGGTCAGGATGCCCTGCGCCAGCCGCTGCGCGGCAAGGCTGACCGCGGGGACACCGCTGGTGACCTTCCCGTGGCTGAGGACGGCGGGATAGCAGAAGGCATGCATGCGCGAGAGGCCCGGGCAGGTGCCGGGAACCGTCTCGGTAAGTTCGAAGGACGGACCGAGATAGGGCAAGCGGGCGAGCTCCTCGTCCTCCAGCCCCACCGGCGGAGTGACGGCCTCGCCCCAGGTTTTGAGATGCGGCGCCACGGCCGCCAGTTCGGGCCGCGCGGCATAGTCCACCGAAAAGCCGGTGGCGCAGATCAGGAAGTCGAGCTGATGGCTGCCCCGAGGGGTGTCGATTTCCAAGGCATTCCCCGCGACGCGGGCGGCCGTGATGCCGCTACCGAGGTGCAGGAAGGCGTTCGGGTGCCGTTTCACCCGCTCGACGCTGTGCAGCGGGGGCGGCACGCGGGCATCGTTACCCACCTTCAGGAACCGCCATTTCCACTCGTCGGGCAGGCCCAGGAAGCCGTTGACCATGCCGGCGCTGGAAATGCCGGTGAACTTGTCGCGGGGGGGGATCTGGGGGCGGCGGACGAAGACGTCGACCCGTTCCGCCCCGGTCTCGAGCGCCGTCGCCGCATTGTCCATGGCCGAGGCGCCGGCGCCCAGCACCCCGACCCGCCTGCCGCGCAGCGCGGCGAAGTCGATCTCGTCCGCCGAATGGGCAACGAGGTGGCGCGGAAGTCCCCGCAGCACCCGGGGCAGCGCGGCGGCGCCCAGCCCGTCGAGCCCGGTCGCCAGCACGACATGGCGCGCCATCGTCACGCCGCCCCGGCTGTCGGTCACGCGGACGAGGTCGCCCTTCGGCTCGATACCGGTGATCGCCACCTCGTTGACCACGTCGAGTCCCAGAAAGCCGCGATACCAGTTGAGGTAGTCCATCCACTGCTGGCGCGGGATCCGCACCATCTTCTCGAAGGCGGGTTCGCCGAACTGTGCTTCGTACCAGGCGCGGAAGGTCAGCGAGGGGATGCCGAGCGCCGGTCCCGGGGCCTCCTTCTTCGTTCGCAGATCCCGCATGCGGGCGTAGGTGACCCATGGCCCCTCGCGGCCCTCGGGGCTCCTGTCGAACAGGCGGACGCGGTCGATCCCGACGAGTTTCAGCGCGGCGGCGGCGGTCAGCCCCAGCATCCCTGCGCCGACGATCAGCACCTCCAGATCACCCGGGGCCGGCTGCGGCACCCATGGCTGCGCCGGCCGGTTGAGCAGCTGCAGCTCCTTCGAGATGCGCCGTTCCAGCTTGGCCAGTCCCTCCGCCGCCGGCCCGCCGTCGCTTTCACTCCGCATGCCGTCACCTCTGTCCAGCGCCAGAGTCAGAAGTTAGGCCTCCCCGGAAGTATGTTCAATGCAAATCATGATGGATCATTCATTCTTATATAGCATTCATCCTGGCTGATGAAGATTTCCGCAGATTGCGGGCCTTACGCGGGGTTGCTCTGTGCGGCTGCCTTGCTCCCGGTTTTTGCGAAAGGGTCCGGGCGTGCCTCCCGGGCTCCGGGGTCCCGTCATGGGGTCCCGCTGGCAACACCGGACGGGGTGGTCTTTGCGCCGGAGTGGGGGTCGCCCCTCTTGACAGGGCGGGGCGCGTTTCATACCTCGTCCGCGTGTTAGCACTCGATGGTGGCGAGTGCTAACGGACTGCAAGCCACCGACCGGTTGGAACGCGAACCCAAGGAGCGATCCCATGAAATTCACGCCTCTGCACGACCGCGTGCTGGTCCGCCGCATCGAGGGCGAGGAGAAGACCAAGGGTGGTCTGATCATCCCCGACACCGCCAAGGAAAAGCCGTCCGAGGGCGAGGTCATCTCGGTGGGCGAGGGCGCCCGCAAGGACTCGGGCGAGCTGATCGCCCCGGCCGTGAAGGCCGGCGACCGCATCC
>CAZESN010000001.1:0-77606 GCA_964514775.1 uncultured Rhodovulum sp. | reverse complement strand
CGCGGGTTCGAGCCCCGTCAACCGCGCCATTATCTCCCCCCCCCCCAGATACTATAATGCTCTGAAGGCTTCTACGGGCCTTGGGCGCCCTTCCTGCCGCTCTAGCCTGGTGATGCGCCTGCTGCGTGGAGACGTGCCCGGACGACCGATGTCCTGCCGGCGGACCACGTGTGGCCTCTCCGGGACGAGGAAAATTTATGGGTCCAATGGCCGGGGCGGCGAGCCACGTCGCGAACAGGGCTCAGGTTGCCCTTGCAGCCATTTGTTAATGTGATCAAATTGCCCGGGATCCCGGCATCCTCGAGGACGAGGGGTGGCCGCGTGGGAAGGACGCCTGGAATGATAATGCGCTACCGCCCTGACGAGGTCCTCGTCGCAAACGGCCTGTTCGATTTCGGGCCGGCGATGGCCGCCTTCCCGCGCCTGTCGGGCATCCGGCAGGTGGAGACCCGGGAGGCGCTGCGGGAGCGGCTGGGCGGGCTCCGCGTCCTTGCTGTATCCAGTCTCTGGCAGGATGACATGCTGGCCATGGCGCCGAGGCTTGAGTTCATCCAGGCGGTGAGTGTCGGCACGGATTTCTTCGACCTCCCGCTGCTGTCGTCCCGGGGGGTGCGGCTCGCCAACGCTGGCGGCGCCAATGCGGCGGCCGTGGCGGAGCATGCAACTGCGCTGCTGCTCACGCTGACCCGCCGGCTCCACGAGACCGGCGAATCGCAGCGTGCCGGCCTTTGGCAGAAGCCGTCCCTGCGCCCCGACGAGATCGCCGGGCGCACCTGCCTGATCATCGGCGCCGGTCAGATCGGGCGCAGTCTCGGGCGGATCCTGCGGGCTTTCGGCTGTCTCGTGCTGGGCGTCCGGCGCAGTGCGGGTGACAGAACCGCAGATTTCGACGAAGTTCATGCGGTTGCGGATCTGGACGGACTGCTCGGCCGGGCAGACGTCGTCGTTCTGGCCTGTCCGCTGACAAGCGAGACCCGGGGGATCATGAATCGCGCCTCCCTCGCGCGGATGCGTCCGGGGGCGCTGCTCATCAACGTGGCCCGAGGCGGCTGCGTGGACGAGCCGGCCCTGATCGACGCGCTGTCATCCGGGCATCTGGGCGGGGCGGGCCTCGACGTCTTCTCTTCGGAGCCGCTGCCTGCCGATTCGCCTCTGTGGCGGATGCCGGAAGTGGTGATCACTCCGCATGTCGGGGGTGATACCGGCAGCTACGAGCGGCGCGTCATGGAAATGCTGAACGACAATCTCGGCCGCCTGGAGAGCGGCGCGACCGGGCTGCGAAACCAGATCATATAGGCACTTTGCGAGCCCTTCGACGTCCGGACATGCTCCCGTGGGCAGGGCCGTTGACCGGGCTGCCGGGCGCGGCCGCGCACATGATCATGATGCAATATTTGCCGGGGTGATTTATTCCTATTGAAATCCTCTCCGATGCGGCGCTAGATTTCCACAGGGCGAGCCTTGACGCGTCCCTGTCCCGGGTTCCGGGACGCCGGCGGCAGACGGTGTTGCGAGCAACCGTAGGCTGATGTTGGCCAGAGACTGGCGGACATCCAAACCGGCACCCTCCACCTTCTGATGGGGGGACCCCAGCCTGCACCGCCCGTCGCAGCGGTGCAAACTGTGAGGGAACGCTAGTGCACTTCAAGAACCCCGACCACATCCTGTTCGAGCGCGTGGGGAACGTCGCCCATATCATCCTGAACCGCCCGGAAAAGCTGAACGCAATTACCGAAGAAATGAAATTCCTGCTGGTGGAGCGGTTCCGGCAGGCGGACAGGGATCCGGAAGTTCATTGCATCGTCCTGCGCGGGAACGGTCGTTCATTCTGCGCGGGCCATGACATCGGCAATGACCAGGACGAAGAGGACGAGGCCGAGGATACCGCGCTGGGCTGGCACGATCATCTGGACGGAACTGTCCGAAGCGAGATCGCGCCCTGGGAAACGCGCAAGCCGGTGATTGCCCAGGTGCAGGGCCATGCCGTCGGGGGCGGCTGCCAGCTGGCGATGTGCTGCGATCTGGTGATCGCGGCGGACAACGCCAAGTTCGGCGAGCCGGAGATCAGGTTCTCCACGGCCGGACCGGTTTTCGTCCTGCCCTGGATCATCGGGCAGCGGCGCGCGCGGGAAATGGTCTTCTTCGGCGATTCAGTCGATGCAGAGACCGCCCTGAGCTACGGCATGGTCAACAAGGTCGTCCCCCTGGACGATATTGACGAGGCTGTGCGGAAGTACTCCGAGCGGCTGGCGCGGTACTCGCCCGAGGCGCTCGTCTCGGCAAAGCGCGCGCTCAACCGCGGAATGGAAGCCGACGGCTTCCGGAATGCAATAAACGTCGGACATGACGTGATTTCCAGCCTCTACGCGACGGAAACAGAGTTGGGCAGGAAGTTCTACCAGATCTCGGAGGCAGAGGGTCTCAGGGCTGCGCTCGATTGGCGAAAGGAACGGTTCCGGCAGGAATGAGCCGGCCGTCCCGCCATATCGATCCGCGCGCCGTGCATGCGCGTCCTGTTCCGCCTTCGCGATCCGAGAGAACAATGTCTCTAGCTCCCCTATTCAATCCGTCCTCCATCGCCGTGGTCGGGGCTTCGCCGAAGCCATCCGCCGGGCGCGCGATCCTGCAGTCCCTGCGCCGCATGGGTTTTCAGGGCGGCGTCTATCCGATCAACCCGCGCTATCCCGATATTCTGGACTATCCGGCGTATGCCTCTTTCGCCGATCTGCCGGGCAAGGTGGATGCGGCGGCCTTCTGTCTGGCCAACTCGCGGCTCATCGAGAGTTTCCGGGCGGCTGTCGACGCGGGGATGCGCGGGGCCGTCGTCTATTCGGCCGGCTTCGCGGAAACCCACAGCGACGAGGCCCAGGCGCTCAGCCGTGAGTTGCAGGGTCTCGCCCGCGAGGCCGGTGTCGCGGTGCTCGGGCCGAACTGCATGGGTATTCTCAATGCGGCCAAGGGCAGTTCGCTCTATCTGCACGAGGTCTTCGAGTCCGGACGCCTCGGCGGCAATGTCGGGTTCATGTCGCAAAGCGGGTCGATGTGCATCTCGATGCTGGCCGACTGCCGCCGGTACGGCTTCAGCCATGCGATCTCCACCGGCAACGAGGAAGTGGTTTCGTCGTGCGATGTGCTGGAAGCGCTGATCGACGACCCGGATACCCGGGTGATCGGCTGCTTTACCGAAAGCGTCCGCGAGCCCGAGCGCTATGTGGCGCTGCTTGACCGGGCTGCCGATGCCGGGAAGCCCGTCGTTGTTCTGAAGGTCGGGAAGTCCGCCCGCTCCAAGCAGGCGGTGATCTCGCATACCGGTGGTCTGGCCGGAGATTCGGCGGTCTTCTCGGCTGTCCTGCGGGCGCATCGGGCGATCGAGGTCAGCGACCTGAGCGAGATGTCCGAGGTCCTTGCTCTGTGCCAGGGCAGTAAGTGGCCGACGGGTGGGCGGCTGGGAGTGGTCACCGGCTCCGGCGGCCAGACCGAGCTGCTGCTCGATATTGCCGAGACGAGCCGGGCAACTCTGCCGCCGCTGTCACAGGCGGATCGGACGGCGATCGAGGCTGTCGTGGGGCCGGTGCCCGGCGACGGAAACCCGCTCGACGCGTGGGGGAATGGCAATCCGGACGAGAATTACCCCCATGCGCTGAAGGTGATGGGCAACGCCGACGGCTACGACCTCGTGGCCTTCGCCGGTGACGGCATGGACGGTCATCCGCTGGACGCTCCTGAAGAGGACATGGTCTATGCGCATATGGTTGCGCGCGCTCAGCCGCTGACGAGGGTGCCGCTGGCCTACCTGTCCAGCCGGGCCGGTGTGTTTCGCACCGACCAGGAGGCGGTGCTGCGTGCGGCCGGGGTCCCGATGATGAGCGGCTTCGCCCAGGCGATGCAGGCGATCGTCCGGCTCGCCGATTGGTCGCGCCCGCGGCCGCCGGCGCGCCCGCCGGCGGGGCTCGCGCCTGTCACCTTCGATCCGGACCGGCCGTCCATCAACGAATTCGAAGCCAAGGCGCTTCTGGCTCCGGCCGGTGTGCCGGTGGTCGCCGAGGAACTGGTCGGCACGCCCGAAGAGGCCGCGGCGGCAGCCGGGCGGATCGGCGGCCGGATGGTGGTCAAGGTCGTATCCGACGACATTCCCCACAAGTCCGACTACGGGCTCGTCGCCCTTTCTCTCGACGGGCCGGAGGCGGTCGCGGGAGCGGTGCGCGACATGGAGGCTCGGATCGCGGCTCTGCCCGGAAATCCGCGCATCAAGGGTCATGTCGTCCAGCGGATGGTGTCCGGCGGGACCGAGGTGCTGATCGGGGTGAAGCGCGACCCCGAATTCGGGCTGGTTCTGGTGCTGGGCCTTGGCGGCGTGCTGGTCGATCTCGCGCGCGAGGTGGCGATTGCCGCGCTGCCGCTGCGCACCGGCGAGGCCGCCGCGATGATTGATGCGCTTCCCACCCTGTCGCGTCTGCTGGCTGGCGTGCGGGGGGCGGGCCCGGCCGATCGAGAGGCGCTGGAGCGCTGCATCGAGGCGGTGTCGGATTTCGTCGCCACTACCGGCGACAGTCTCGGGGAGATGGACCTGAACCCGGTGAAGGTGCTCGCTGCCGGAGAAGGATGTGTGGTCGTCGATGCTGTCATCATCCCGGCCTGACGGATCGCGCAGGCCGGCCGGGGCATGCCCGGCCGGTCGCAATCCCGGTTCAGCTCGGGTTCTTGGCTCTGACCCGGTCCAGGAACCTGTCGACCGAGATCACCGCCCGCTGGTGCGTCGCGACGCAGATCGCGTCCTGTCCGTCGTGGCCGGTGACCTGAAAGGTCAGAGCCCGTCCCTCCACAGCGGTCACTTCCGCGGTCAGGGTGACGGTCAGGCCGACGGGCGTGGCCGCCAGATGGCGGATTTCGACGAGGGTTCCGACCGAACCCTGGCCGGGCTCGAGGAAGGGCGCGATGGCCTGGATGCACGCGCTTTCAACCAGCCCGACCAGGCAGGGCGTGGCCAGTACCGGAATGCCGGCGTTGCCGAAATGCTCGGCGGTCATGTTCTCCGTGACCGGAGTTGCCACCTCATGCTTGAGGCCGGGAGATATGGTCATGCATCACCTCTGTCTTCTCGTGAATTTTGGTCGATGTGCCCAGGTATTACATTGAAAAATGCAAGTCAAACCGCAATCAAGTCGCGGCATATCTGGGTTAATCCAGGTATTTTCGCGTCATTTATTATCGGTGATGTGGCGGGTGCGCGGGAGATGTTTCGATGAACGTTATGCCGAGAAATCTGGTTTCGCCTCTCGATGAGGTCACGCCGCGCATTTCCCGCAGCGCCTTCGTGGCTCCCGGCGCGGTCGTCATCGGCGCGGTCACGATCGGGGAAGACAGCTCGGTCTGGTACGGGGCGGTGATGCGCGGCGATGAAGAGGAGATCATCATCGGGGCGCGCACTAATATCCAGGACGGATGCATCCTGCATACCACGCTGGGCCAGGGGGCAACCATCATTGGCTCCGACGTGACGATCGGGCATCGCGCGGTCCTGCACGGCTGCCGAATCGGGGACGGGGCCATGGTCGGCATCGGTGCGGTCGTTCTCGACGGTGCGGTCGTCGAGCCGGGCGCTATCGTTGCAGCCGGGGCGGTCGTCTCTCCTGGCAAGGTGGTCGGAACGGGTACGCTCTGGGCGGGATGCCCGGCCCGGATGGCAAGGACGCTGAAGCCGGGCGAACTCGACTTCCTCCGCGATAATCCCGGCCACTACGCGTCGCAGGCGCGAAGGCATCGCCCCCTTTTCGCCGCGCCGTCAGCCGATCGTGAAACCAACGAGAGCGATTTTTCGCATGATTGAAGCAGGATGTCGGGTTTGGGTCGACCGGCTGCGGGAGCCGCTTGAATGACATCACGCAAAGCCAATGCCCGCGCATGGGACTGCCGCCTGCCTGCTGAGATCAGGAGTTCTTTCGGAGGGATGCCGCACGGCGTTCTGCCCCGTCCCGGCGTGTGCATGACGTTCATCGGCAAGTGTCCGCCTGCGTTCTCCAAATCAAGTGGGGGTCAATAAATGCATTGACTGCTGGTAAAAAAGTTTTACCGTTAATAAAATAACAACATCCTAAAAATAACAGGGATAAAAATGCGAAAGGTTATTTCTCTTGCGGTGGTCGCAGGGATGGCTACTTCTGTATCCGTTCTTGCTGGGCCGTCTGATGGTGTTCTGAATGTTGCGTGGGAGAGAAGTTTACCCACGCTCGATACATACTTCTCGAACGTAACCGAGACCAACACGCTCTCGAAGAACATCTGTGACGCGCTTGTTCACAGAAACCCGGACGATTACTCGCTTCAGCCGCTTCTGGCGACCGGATGGACCTGGACGTCGGATACGGAGCTGGATCTCGACCTCCGGGAAGGGGTCACCTTTCACAACGGCGCCGCATTGACGGCCGATGACGTCGTATCGACGCTGAACTGGGCCTCTGCTCCGGAAACGGGTGCCTTCCGGCAGGTGATGGTCGACTGGATCGACCGGGTCGAGAAGCTCGGCGACCTGAAGGTCCGCATCCACCTCAAGCAGCCGAACCAGGCCGTCCTCGACCTGCTCGCCGGGCTGCCGATCTATCCCTCGGCCTATTTCGCCGAAGTGGGTGCGGAGGCCTTCGGCCGGGCGCCGATCTGCACCGGACCCTACAAGGTCGTCGCCTTCGAGCCGGGTTCGCAGGTCGAGCTGGAGCTGAATGAAGACTATTTCGAAGGCTCGTCCAAGGGTCAGCCGTCGATTCCGCGGATCGTGGTCCGCTCCGTGCAGGACCCGAACACGCGCGTTGCCGAGTTCATGACCGGCCGTGTCGACTGGATCCACCAGCTTTCTGCGGACCAGGCCGACCAGCTGAGGGCGGTTCCGGGCAAGTCGGTGCTGGAGAACGAATCCAACCGTATCGCCTATGTCATGTTCAACCCGATCAATCCGCCCGAAGGAAGCCCGATCCTCGACCCCACGGTGCGCAAGGCCATCGGCCACGCGATCAACCGCGAGGCTATGGTCGAGCATCTCGTCCGCGGGGCGTCGCGTGTGCTCAACACCTTCTGCCACCCGCGGATGCCGGGCTGCATCGACGATGTCTTCACGCTGGAATACGACCCCGAAACCGCCAAGGCCCTCCTGGCCGAGGCCGGATATCCCGATGGTTTCGAGATCGACCTTTTCGCCTTCCGCGACCGTTTCATATCCGAGGCGCTGATCGGGGACATGCAGGCCGTCGGGGTCCGCGCCAACCTGCAGTACATGCAGTACGGCTCGCTCGACGAGAACTGGCAGGCGGGCCGGCTGCCTTTCGCGCACCAGAGCTGGGTGGGTGACGGCATGTTCGACGCCGGCAACCACCTGACCAGCCACTTCCTGGGCACGGACACGATCGCGACCGACCCCTATATCCAGGACGAGATCCGGGCCGGCAACGTGGCGCCCACCCAGGAAGAGCGGGATGTGCACTACGGCAATGCCCTGACCAGGCTGGCCGAGGGGGTCTACTGGGTTCCGCTCTACACCACGCCTGAGTTCTATGCGGTGGATGCGGCGCTCGACTTCAGCCCCAAGGCTGACGGCATCGCCCATTTCTACATGGCGAGCTGGAAGTAGAGACGCGAGCCTCCCGGCGGCGGGCGGGATCCGTTCCGCCGCCGGGTTTCAGACAGACACTTGACCCAACGGGAAAAAATGGCTGACTCAACCTCAGGCCGCAGGCGAGCTACGTGCTGGCTGGCAACCTCGGATGTACAATGCTGAGCTTCGCCGCCCGACGTCTCGCTCTGGCGTTACTGGTGTCCCTCACCGTCGCCGTAATCGGATTTCTGCTGATGCGGGTCTCCGGTGATCTGGCCCGGACCCTGGCCGGGCCCAATGCCACGGCCGAGCAGATCCAGTTGATCCGCGAGGCCTATCGCCTGGACCGCTCGTTGCCGGAGCAGTTCTTCGACTGGCTGTTCCGGTTCATAACCGGCGATTTCGGCCAGTCCTTCTACTTCAGGAGCCCCACCGCGGATCTGGTGTTCGGTCGCCTGCCGACGACGCTGATGCTCGGTTTCACCTCGCTGACACTGGCGCTGGTGATCGCCGTGCCGCTCGGCATCGCCGCGGCCGTCTGGAACGGCCGGCTGATCGACCGGTTCGCCCAGCTGCTGGCGGCGGTGGGGCAGTCGATGCCGACCTTCTGGATGGCGCTCCTGCTGATGATGTATTTCGGGATCAGCCTGGGGTGGCTGCCGATTTCAGGCAGCGACAGCCCCTCGCAGTTCGTGATGCCGGCGATCGCCCTCGCGTTCGCGGCCCAGCCTGCGTTGCTGCGCCTGACCCGCGCCGGCATGCTCGAGGTGCTCGAGGCCGACTACATCAGGACCGCGCGCGCGAAGGGCCTCTCTTCGTTTCAGCTCGTGTTCAAGCATGCGCTGCGCAACGCGATGCTGCCGGTGGTCTCGGTCGCGGCAGTGCAGCTCGGCCATCTGATCGGCGGGTCGGTGGTGATCGAATCGATCTTTGCCATCGAGGGGATCGGCTATCTCGCGTGGGAATCGATCCTGCGCGCCGACTTTCCCGTGGTGCAGGCGATCCTGGTGATCGTCGCGCTGTTCTACGTGTTTCTGACTCTGGCGGCCGACCTGCTGAACGCATTGCTCGATCCGCGCATCAGGGGGAACTAGCCCATGGCTACCGCAATTGCTGAGAGCAAGCCGGCCGGGCGCCGCAAGAGGCGGGTGAACTGGGCCTTGATCGGCGGGTCGACGGTCGTTGGGCTGCTGGTGCTGATGGCCATATTCGCGCCTCTGATCGCGCCGCATGATCCTTATCTCAACAATCTGACGCGGCGGATGGTGCCGCCGGTGTGGTATCCGAACGGTGACTGGGCCCATGTCCTTGGCACCGACCATCTGGGCCGGGACTATCTGAGCCGGCTGGTCTACGGGGCCAGGGTCTCGCTCTCGATCGGGATCGTCACGATCCTACTGTCGGGCGTGATCGGCGTCGCGATGGGGATCTCGGCGGGCTTCTTCGGTGGCCGGATAGATCTCTTTTTCTCCTATCTCCTGAACGTGCGCCTCGCGCTGCCAATCGTCATCGTCGCGCTCGGGGTGGTGGCGATGACCGGGAACTCGTTCACCACCATCATTCTGGTGCTCGGTCTGCTGCTGTGGGACCAGTTCCTGCTGGTCTCGCGGTCGGCGGCACAGGCGATATCGCATACGGAGTATGTGGCGGCGGCCCGTGCCATTGGGACCTCGGTCCCACGGATCCTGCTCCGCGAGGTGCTTCCCAATATCCTCCCGATGATCCTCGTTGTCGCGACAGTCGAGATTGCGATGGCGATCATGCTGGAAAGCTCGCTGTCGTTCCTGGGGCTTGGCGTGCAGCCGCCCACGCCGAGCTGGGGGCTGATGATGTCGGAGGGCAAGCAGAACATCTTCTTCGCGCCCTGGCTGATCGTTCTCCCGGGCCTCTGCCTGTTCGTACTGGTTCTCGGCGTCAACATGCTGGGCGATGGCCTGCGCAACCACTTTTCACCGGGGGGGCGCAAATGAGCCTGCTCAAGGTCCGCAACCTGCATGTCCGCCTGCCGCTGGAAGCGGGGATGCTGCATGCCGTCCGGGGGATCGACCTCGACGTCGACAAGGGCGAGACGCTTTGCATCGTCGGCGAATCCGGGTCTGGAAAGTCGATTTCCACGCTTTCGATCGTCGATCTGCTGCCGGCACTGGCTCAGCGCAGCGCCGACGAGATCCGGTTCGACGGCATCGACCTGCAGTCACTGCCCCGCCGGCAGATGGATCGCCTGCGCGGCAGCCGGATCGGGTTCGTCTTTCAGGACCCCATGACCTGTCTCAATCCTGTCTACACCATCGGAAACCAGCTGATCGAAGGCTTCATCCGGCACGGCAAGGGCAGCAAGGCCGAGGCGCTGAACCGCGCCGTCGGATTGCTGGAGCGGGTCGGCATATCGAACGCCTCCCGCCGGCTCGGGCAGTATCCGCACCAGCTTTCCGGCGGGCTTCGCCAGCGCGTGATGATTGCAATGGCGCTGATGTGCGACCCCGACCTGATCCTCGCGGACGAGCCGACGTCAGCGCTAGACGTGACCATCCAGATCCAGCTTCTGGACCTGTTCCGCTCGATCCAGCGCGAGCGGCAGCTCGGCATGGCGCTGATCACCCACGACCTCGGGGTGGTGTCGCGCATCGCGGACCGGGTGCTGGTCATGTATGCAGGGCAGGTGGTCGAGGCGGGCACCGCCGCCGAATTGTTCAACAGCCCCAAACACCCGTATACCCGGGCGCTCCTTGCCTCGATGCCGGGCGGAAAGGTCGATGCCAACGGGCATCTGGTTACCATTCCGGGTGTGGTGCCGGGGCTGATCGACCCTCTTCCAGGGTGTGCATTCGCCGAGCGCTGCTCGGTCGCGCAGCCTCAGTGCACGACAAGCCCGCCGCCGGTTCAGAGCCTGGAGGGTCATGCCTGGCGCTGCATCCTCGCCGGGGCCGGCGATGGAAATCGGGGAGCCGGCCATGCCGCTTGAGACCACACACGGGGAAATGCCGCTGCTGGCGGTCCGGGGCCTGGTGCGCAGTTTCAGCGTCGGTGGCGGTATGCTGAAGCCCCGCCGCAAGCTGCAGGCCGTGCGGGGCGTCTCCTTCGAGGTCGAGCGCGGAAAGACCCTGGCCATCGTCGGCGAATCCGGGTGCGGCAAGTCGACCGTTGCCAGGATGCTGCTCAACCTTACCAAGCCGGAGAGCGGCGAGGTGGTGCTGTCAGGCCGGGCCGTCGGGCGCTATGAGCGGCTGGAGTTCGCGCGCATCGTCCAGCCCGTCTTCCAGGACCCGTATTCCTCGCTCAACCCGCGGCACACGATATTCGAATCCGTCGAGGCGCCGCTTATCGTCCATCGCCGGTTCAACCGGGCCGGCCGGCGCAAGCGGGTCGAGGAGATGCTGGGCTATGTCGGCCTGCCCAAGCGGAATTTCGATGCCTATCCCTCGCAGCTGTCCGGCGGGCAGCGCCAGCGTGCGGTACTGGCGAGGGCGCTGATCCTCGAGCCGCAGCTGATCGTCTGCGACGAGCCGACCTCGGCGCTGGATGTATCGATCCAGGCCCAGATCCTGAACCTGCTGACCGACATCCAGCGCGACATCGGCGTGAGCTACGTGCTGATCACCCACAATATGGCGGTGGTCGAACACATGGCGCACCGTGTCGTGGTCATGTACCTCGGCGAGGTGGTCGAAGCCGCCCCGGCGGCCGAGCTCTTCGCCAGCCCCCGTCACCCCTATACGCGGGCGCTTCTGGGATCCACGCTGACACCCGATCCATCCCTCGGCATTCCGGATCTGGGGCTCGGCACCAGTTTCCCCGATCCGATGAACGTGCCCAGCGGATGCGCGTTCCACCCCAGATGCCCGGTGGCGATATCCGAATGCTCGGCGCTCGCCCCCCTGACATGGCGTCACTCGGGACATGAGGCGGCCTGTCATCTGGCCGCGGAACACGGTCCCCAGCCTGCGATCTGAACCAAGGAAAGTCCCATGCCGGTCAAGAACCGTTTTGCCGAACTCCAGTCGGACATGGCGGCCTGGCGCCGGGATCTGCATGCGCATCCCGAACTGGGCTACGAGGTGCACCGAACCGCCGGGATCGTGGCCGACCTCTTGCGCGGCTTTGGATGTGACGAGGTGGTCACCGGCGTCGGCAGGACCGGTGTCGTCGGGGTGATCAACGGAAACCAGCCCGGCTCGGGCAGGACGATTGCGCTTCGGGCGGACATGGATGCGCTTCCCATTGAGGAACTGACGGGCCTTCCCCATGCCTCGCAGGCCCCCGGGCTCATGCATGCCTGCGGCCACGACGGCCATACGGCGATGCTGCTGGGGGCCGCGCGCTATCTCGCCGAGACCCGCAACTTCGCCGGCCGTGCGGTGGTGGTGTTCCAGCCGGCGGAGGAGGGCGGCGCCGGGGGGCGGGCGATGGTCGAGGACGGGCTGATGGAGCGTTTCGCCATCGACGAGATCTACGGGATGCACAATTCGCCCGGGCTTGAGATCGGCAAGTTCTCCATCCGCTCCGGCGCGTTCTTTGCCGCGACAGATCGCTTCGAGGTGGTGGTGCGCGGCACCGGCGGCCATGCGGCGCGGCCGCATACCACGATCGATCCCATCATCATCGCCGCGCATATGGTCACCGCGCTGCAGACCATCGTGTCACGCTATGCTGATCCGATCTCGCAGGTGGTGCTGTCGGTCACGGCGATCGAAAGCTCGGCAAAGGTGTTTAACATAATCTCGGACGAGGCCGTCTTCCGGGGGACGCTGCGCACCTTGCAGCCGGATGCCCGGACGATGGCCGAAGCCCGTCTCAAGGAACTCTGCCCCGCGATCGCCGCCGGTTTCGGGGCCACTGCCGAGGTGCGCTGGTGGCCGGGCTATCCGGTGATGGTCAATTCGGAGGCCGAGACCGCGCATGCCATGGACGCCGCCAGATCGATCGCGGGTGGTTGTGACGAGGCGGCACCCACCCTGGGCGCCGAGGACTTCGCCTATATGCTGGAGCAGCGGCCCGGGGCCTATATCCTTGTCGGAAACGGGGATTCCGCCGGGCTTCACAACGCGCGCTATGACTTCAACGACGCGGCTCTGCCCTATGGGGCGTCCTGGTATGTCGAGATGGTCGAGCAGCGGCTGCCGGTATCCTGAGCCGGGCCACTTCTCGCGGCGCCAAGCGATTTCTCCAGCAGGATTACTCATGTCATCGTCTCAGAAAACCGCCGCGGTTCCGGCATCGCTGTTCGACGCCGTCCTTGACCGGCGCCGGAGCAACTCGATGAAGTGGTCCTGCGCGGAGGATTTCCTCTCGCCCGAGGCCGCCGCCGCCGACCCGCTGCCGATGTGGCTTGCCGACATGGACTTCCGTGTCCCGGACGTGGTGACCGAAGCCCTGCATCAGGCCGTCGCCCACGGCATTTTCGGCTATGTCGGCGGGGTTCCGGACGACTATCTCGCCGCGGTGACGGGCTGGCAGCGACGCCGGTTCGGCTGGGAGGTCGCGCCCGAGTGGGTTGTGCCGGTGCCCGGCGTGATCACCGCCATCAAGACCATCATGCAGGCATTCTCCGCGGTGGGGGATTCCATCCTGATCCAGCCGCCGGTCTATGCGCATTTTCATGAGGACGTGCATCTCAACGGCCGGCATGTCACCGCTGCGCCGCTGGTGCGTCGCGGTGACCGCTTCGCCTATGATCCCGAGGTCTTCGAGGCGGCGATCCTGCCCGATACCAAACTGTTCCTGCTGAGCAATCCGCACAATCCGACCGGTAACGTCTGGACCCGCGACGAGCTGACGAGCATGGGCGAGATCTGCGCCCGGCATGGCGTTCTGGTCGTTTCGGACGAGATCCATCAGGATCTGATCATGAACCCGGCGCTGAGCCACACGCCGTTCGCTTCACTGGGTGACGCGTTCTCCGGAAACAGCATAACGTGCTTCGCGGCCAGCAAGACCTTCAACGTCCCGGGCCTGCAATGCGCTAACATGGTGGTGCCGGATCCCCGGCGTCGTGCCGAGTTGCTCCGCCAGTACGAGCGCAACATCTATCCCATGGTGAATACTCTGGGGATGACGGCGGCAACGGCGGCCTACAGCGGCGGCGAGGCGTGGCTCGAGGCGATGCTGGACTATGTGCGTGAGAATCATCGGGTTTTCGCTACCGCCATAAATCAGGCCGGGGTCGGCCTGCAGGTGATGCCGGCGGATGCGCTGTTCCTGGCCTGGATCGACTGCACCGCCCTCGGTCTCGAGCCGGAGGATCTGGCGCAGTTCATGCTGACGCAGGCCCGGGTCTGGATGGACAACGGGCCGCGCTACGGCGCGGGCGGAGCGGGCTTCATGCGCATCAACCTCGGATGTCCGCGCGCGCAGGTGCTCGAGGCCGCTGTGCGCATCGTCGAAGCCGTCCGGCGGAGGCAGGCCGCAAACTGATTGTCTGCATGCGCTGGCGAAACCCGCAACCAGCCGGCCCGGGTCTCATTCCCTGGGAGGTTCAATCTGGCGGCGCGCCGAGTAGTGGCCGGGGGGATGGCCCATGGCCTTCTTGAACATGGTGGAGAAGGCGCTCACGGATTCATATCCGAGTCGATAGGAGATCGTCTTGATCGGAACTCCTCTCGCCAGTTCGCGCAGGGCGATGGCTAGTCGGAACTGCTGGCGCCATCTCCCGAAGCTCATCCCCAGCTCCGCTTCCACGTGCCTGCGCAGTCCCCGCTCGCTGATGGCCGCGATCTCGGCCCATTCGGGCAGGGTCCGGCGGTCGGCCGGGTTTTCCAGAATCGCCGCCGCTATGCGTTGCAGGCGCGGGTCGCGCGGCATGACCACGTAGAGACGGTCGACTGGCGCGTCTGAGAGCTCCTCGCAGAGCAGGCTAGCGATGCGGGCATCCCTGCTGCCGCTGGCGTAATCCCGGGCAAGGCGCGCGATATGCAGCACCATCTCGTTCAGGAGCGGCGTCAGGCCCAGGAAGCATGCCGTCGCCGGCAGGCGAACGGCGCCTGGGACGATGTAGATGGTCGCGATCTCAGCCCGCGACGACACGACGCTGCGATGCGGCTGACCGCTCGGGATCCAGAGCCCGCTCTGGGGCAGGATGGGCCACATCCCGTCCACCGTCTCGGTCCGGACCGTCCCCCGCATCGTCGTGATCAACTGGCCTCTGACGTGCTGGTGCATCGGCACATCAGAGGTGCCGTCCACTTCCATGATCTTTCCGACGACCGGCGACGTGAAGGGATCGGGGTCGAAGCTGATGAGCCGCGGTAAGAGAGAGTCGCTGCCAGATTGGCCGGATTTAGGTGTCATTCGCCAAGCCGGAGAAAAGATCGAACGGGAGCCTGACTATAAGGTCAGCCTGCAAGCCATGCCAACAATGGAAATCGAGACAGGGAATGACACCAAAGGTTGATCCCACCCCGCGCATCGCCTTTGTGAAGGCAAGATGGCACAAGGAAATCGTCGACAAGGCGTATGGGGGTTTCGTCGCCCGGGCGCGCGCTCTCATGCCGGATTTCGAAGTCGAGGCATTCGACGTGCCCGGAGCCTTCGAAATGCCCCTGGTCGCCAAGAAGCTTGCCCATACGGGACGCTACGATGCGGTCGTGGCCGCCGCCTTCGTGGTGGACGGCGGGATCTACCGGCACGAGTTCGTTTCGGAGGCCGTGGTGTCGGGCCTCATGCAGGTCGGCCTGGAGACGGGCGTCCCGTGTTTCTCGGTGTCCCTGACCCCGCACAACTTCCAGCCCAGTGCCGAGCTCACCGCGTTCTTCACGGATCACTTCGTGAAGAAGGGCGTGGAGGCCGCCGAAGGCGTGCATCAGATCCAGAAGCTGTCGATGCGCATCTCCAGGCTCCCGGAGGCCGGGGCAAAAGCCGCCTGACGTTCACCCCGCCCGCTCCTGAGGCGGCGGAGCCATCGATGCGCAGGCGTGACGGCCTTCCGTCATCCATGCCGACTGAAAGAAGAGTCCCATGCGCAAATCCAAGATCGTCGCGATATCGTCGAGCATATCCGAGAAATCAAAGACGGCGATGCTGCTGAGCAATGTCGTATCCAGCTTTGACGGGGATACGTACGACACGACCGTGATCAATCTGCGAGATATCCCCGCAGACATGTTCTTCAAGTATCCGACAGAAGATCCGGTCATGACGAAGGCGTTTGCCGATGTCAGCGAGGCGGATGGGCTGATATTTGCAACGCCAATCTACAAGGCGTCGTTCTCCGGGCTGCTGAAGTCGTTTCTAGACCTGCTCCCGCAGTTCGCATTTTCCGGAAAGGTTGTCCTGCCGCTCGCGACGGGGGGGAGCCTCGCGCATGTTCTGGCGCTCGACTACAGCCTGCGCCCGGTGATCCAGTCGATGGGCGCGCGACACATCGTGCAGAGCTACTTCCTTCCCGAGCGGGAAATGCAGGTCGAGCACGATCAGGTGACGCTGAGCCCAGAGGCTCAGCGTTGCGTGTCCGAAGCCATCCACCACTTCAAGACGTCGATATCCTCGTCGACGAATGATCCCCTGCTGGGTCATCCGAGGCCGGACCGTAGCGCCGCCGTGGCTTCCTGAAACCGCCGGGGCCCCGCACGCGCACCACATCCACGCCGGGCTAGGCAACTCGCCTGCGCCGGAGGCCATCCATAATCATGCCACATAATATTCCCATGACAGACAAGATGATGAGCCTCCTTCTGTTCCCCGGCTATACTTCGGGGCCTGGCGCCTGCCCGAAGCGATCCCCGAGCTCGATCTGGGTATCGACCACTAATCAGGTGCGGCCCGTCTCAGGGTAGAAGGCAAGAAGGACGCCATATTCTTCGAGGACCAAGCTGCCGTCCCGCGCAGCAACAGTATCGCCGCCGGCGACATGTTAGCCGCCGCGTCGCCCCGTGGCATTCACTTCGACCCGATGGTCCTGTTGCCGGCGCTTGCCATGGCGACCAAGCATCTGGGGCTCGGCGGCACGGCCACGACCAGCTTCAACGCCCCCTGCGGCGTGGCCCGGCGCTTTGCCTCCATCGACTTTATCAGCAAGGGGCGCGCCGAGTGGAACATGGTCACCTCGTTCAACGAGAACGAGGTGCAGAACTTCGGGCTCGACACCCTTGCCGACCATGCGACGCGCTACGAGCGCGTCAGCGAGTTTGTCGATGTCGTCACGGGGCTCTGGGTGAGCGGGGGCCCGGGGGCGATCACCCGCGACAAGGAGAGCGGCGTCTATTTCGACGTCTCGAAAATGCATTTCCTTCGGCACGAAGGGGAGCATTTCAAGGTTCGCTGGCCGCATACCATGGACCGCAGCCCGCAGGTCCGGCTGGTGATCCTTTAGGCCGGAGCCTCCGAGCCCGGCAGAGACCTGGCGGCCTGCACGGCGGACGTCATCTTCACCCTGCAGACCCGCGCGTCCGGCAGCCAGGCGTTCCACGACGACATCCGCGAGCGGGCCGTGCGCTATGGGCGCGATCCGGATTCGATCAAGATCCTGCCCGGCATCACGCCGTTCATCGGCCGCACGGACGCGGAGGCGCAGGAGGCGCGTGAGAGGATGCGCGACCTGATCCCCGAGGACCTCGCCCTCGGCTATCTGATGCAGCACACCGGCGGTCTCGACCTGCGCAAGTATGACCTCAACGGCCCCCTGCCCGACCTGCCGGAGACCAATGCCGGAAAGTCGCATCGCGAGACGATCCAGAACTACGCGCGCCGCGAAAATCTCTCGATCATCCAGACCGCGCGCCATTTCGGTCAGGGAAATCACATGCCGGTCGTCGGCTCCGCCACGACGGTCGCGGACACGCTGCAGGAGTGGAAGGAAGGCGGCGCGTGTGACGGCTTCCTCGTGGTGCCTCCGTATTTCCCGGGCGGTGTCGAAGACTTCGTGCATCAGGTCATTCCCGAGCTGCAGCGGCGTGGCGTCTTCCGCACCGAGTACACCGGTCCGCACCTGCGCGACCACCTGGGTGTCACCAAGTATGCCCGACCCTCGGGCTCGGAATTTCCGCCGCCCCGGCGGCCGCACGACCTCTTTCTTCTAAGGTGACTTCTCCATGACATCGAACACCTCTGAACTCATTCTTTGCGCCGCTCTCATGCACGGGGTCGGGATGCATATGGGCGCCTGGAGCTACCGCGACGGGCCGGCGTCGGACTACGTGTCGCCCGACCTTGCCATGAAGGTCGCCCGTATCGCCGAAGAGGCAAAGCTGCACGGGATCTTCTATGCCGATGCGCTCGGGATTGCCGAAAGCGGAACGGACCGGCCGGTCAGCGCCCTTGATCCGGCCATGCTGCTTGCCCTTGTCTCGGGCGTGACGGAACGGATCGGGCTCGTCGCCACCGCCTCGACGACCTACAGCGACCCCTATCTTCTGGCCCGGGTCTTCGGCTCTCTCGATCACTTCAGCCGCGGGCGTGCGGGCTGGAATTCGGTCGCGACCTTCAACTCCGCGGCCGCCCGCCAGTTCGGGGCCGAGGATCTGCCGAGCCACGAGGACCGATACGCCCGGGCGGACGAGTTCCTCGACCTGGTCTTCAAGCTCTGGGCAAGCTGGGATCCCGATGCGCTCGCCGGGGACAAGGCAAACAAGATCTTCGCGCGCCCCGAGGGGGTGCACCGGATCGACCACGCCGGCAAGTATTTCAAGGTTCAGGGGCCTTCGCCCTTTCCGCGTCCGCCGCAGGGCCGTCCCGTCATCTTTCAGGCGGGCTCGTCGGAGCAGGGCCGTGACCAGGCCGCCCAGTTTGCGGATGTGGTGTTCACCGCCCAGCACATCATGTCCGAGGCCGCGGAGTTCCGGGCCGACATGCAGCGCCGTGCCGCGAGCTACGGCCGCAGCGTGAAAGTCCTGCCCGGGATGCTCTGCCACCTGGGTGCCACCCGTGTCGAGGCCGAGGAGCGCCGCAACGCCCTGGACAAGGAGGTCGGCGCCGGCCCCGAGCTTGTCCGCCTGGCCCAGCGAAGCGGCGTCCCCCTCGAAGCACTGGTCCTCGACGAGAAGTTTCCGGTGCACGCGCTGGTCCCGGAAGAGGACTTCAAGGGATCGCTCGGCTTCCGACGGACCCTCGTGAACCTTGCCGTCAAGGAGGACTACACCGTCCGCGAGTTGCTTCTGCACTACGGCGGCGGCCACCACCGCATTGTCGGCACCGCCTCCGAAGTCGCCGATATCATGCAGGAATGGCAGGCGGCGGGCGCGGCGGACGGCTTCAATCTGATGATCGACGTCCTGCCGTCCGGGCTCGAGGCCGTCCGCGACCTGCTGGTCCCGGAACTTCAGCGCCGGGGCATGTTCCATGCCGATTATACGGGCTCCACTTTCAGGGAGAGCCTGGGCCTCAGCAGGGTGGCGGAGTAGCGACGCCGGCGGGCAAGCATCTCCATGGAGAGCCAGGTCGATCGGCGCTCGGTCCTGGCTCCAACATCCTCTTGTCAGGTCCTGCCCCGGCGTAGGGCCTGACGTGCCGTCGGGCAGGGCATAAGCGGCAGGCTACGCCCTCGGGCCACCACTTGCACCTGTACCGCAGGCTCTGCCAGTCGATCGAAAGCGGTCCTCCGGCGTGCCAGAGCACAGTGCCGCCCGCCATGTCCCGTCCGGCGAGGGTTGCAGTTCCCAACATGTCCCGTCAGGCATATCGGCGGTCGTTCGCTGCCGGAGGAGGGGGGAATGCTGATCAGACACCTGAGGTTCTTCGTGTCACTCGCCGAAGAGCAGCATTTCGGACGCGCGGCGGAACTCTGCAACGTCACGCAGCCGACGCTCTCCCAGGCGATCCGCAAGCTGGAGGACGACCTCAACCTGGCATTGATCATCCGGGGGCACCGCTTCATGTCCCTGACCCAGGAGGGTGAGAAAGTCCTTCGTTGGGGGCGCCAGATCCTTGCCGATTACGACAGCCTTCACGATGATCTCACCGGAAAGAAGCGGGGCGGGCTGACCGGCGCCCTGCGGCTCGGGGTCATTCCGGCTGCGATGCCGTCGGTGTCGTTCCTGTCCGAGCAGTTCCAGGCCCGCAATCCGCTGGCAGAGGTCGAGGTCCGGTCGATGTCGTCGCGGGTGATCCAGCGCGGTCTGGAAAACTTCGAGATCGACGGAGGCCTGACCTATCTCGACAACGAACCCCTGGAGAATGTGCGGCGCTTTCCGCTCTACCAGGAACGCTATGTCTTTGCCTGCCGCAGCGACCATATCTTCGCCTCCGACGAGGTCGTGAGCTGGGCGGCCGCGGTGACCCAGCCTCTGTGCCTTTTGTCCGACGACATGCAGAACCGCCGGATCCTGAACGGTATTGCGGCAAGCGCCGGCGTGGAGCTGCGCCCCAAGGTGGTCAGCAACTCGTTCCTGGGCGTCGCCTCGCATCTGCGCAGCGGACTCTGGTGCGCCATCGTCCCGCACACGTTCGGCTTCGTATTCGGCGGGACCGAGGATCTCGTGATGAAGGATATGGTGAAGCCCGTGCATCACCAGCTGATAGGGCTGGTTCTGGCGGATCGCTCACCGCAGTCCCCGATGGCGCTCGCCCTGCAGGAATGCGCGGAAGGGGCGGACATCGAGCGCAGGTTCGAGATGGTGTTCGGGCGCTCGGCCCTGCCCTGACCAGGGCAGACCCCAGCCAGGTGCTCAAGTCCCGTAGGTTTTTGCCGGGATGCAAGGATCCCGGCAATCCAGCCACCCGTCCGCGCCCCGCGGCGTAGCCGATAGGGCAGGCCCGGGATGAAGCCGTGGTGCCGGTTCCGCTAGAGCATCGGCTCATACTGGCAGTGGACCAGAAGCTCGGACACGCCCGCGTTGTTGGGTAGGCACAGGAGCGTCTGGATCAGCACCGCGAGATCCTCGGGCTGGGTCATTTCGTGGCGCTCGATCTCGGTCTCGCCCACGGTCATGTCGGTGGCGACGTAGCCCGGGCAGACCACGGTCGCGCGGATGCCGGCGTCGCGGCCTTCGCGGCGGATGCCGTGGGTGAGGGCCGCGACCGCGAACTTGCTCATCGCATAGCCCACGTTGGACGCGACACGCTTGGCCGAAAGCGAGCCGATGTTGACCACCCGACCCTGCCCTGAGGCCGCGAGATGCGGATAGGCGGCGCGAACGACGCGCAGCGGCCCCTTGACGTTCACGCGCCACATCCGGTCGAGCGCGTCCTCCTCGTCCTCGAATACCCGCACCCTGGGATTGATCCCGGCCGCGCTGACGAGGGCGTCGATCCGGCCGAAGCGGCGCACCGTGGCCTCGACCCAGGCCTCCGCCGACCCCGCGTCCTCTGCCTCGTAGGCGCAGGAGAGGACATCGTCGGTCTGGGGAAGGTGCGAGGGGTCTCGCATGCCGCCGGAGACGCGAAAGCCGGACTCCACCAGCCGCTCGACCACCGCCCGGCCGATGCCGCGCGATGCCCCGGAAACCATTACAACCCGTCCGTCAGCCGCCAGCATGCCTTTTCCTCCCGATCGGTTGAACTGAAGTAAAAAGGCTACCTGCTTTCCCCTCGGGCGAGCAGGCAGCCTTTTCTTCTGGGGCCATAAGGAGGGGAGAACGCCCTATCCGTAGAGCACCGCCGGAAGCCACAGGGCGATCGCGGGGAAGAGTGCGAGCAGGAAGACGAAGGCCACCATGATCAGGAAGTAGGGAATGGTGGCCACCGTCAGCTCGGTGCTCGACGCCCCGGTCATCGACTGGATGACGAGGAAGTTGAACGCGACGGGTGGCGTGATCTGCGCCATCTCCACGACCACCACCAGGAACACACCGAACCAGATCGGATCGAAGCCGGCCGCCACCACCAGCGGAAGCACCACCGGCAGCGTCGTGACGATGATCGAGAAGCCCTCGAGCACCATGCCGAGCAGGATGTACATGATGAGCAGGACGACGATCAGCCCGAAGGGCGAGAGGTTCATCCCGTCCACGACCCGGGTCAGATAGTCCGGGATGCCGAGGAACGAGTTGATGTTGCCCAGCACCGTCGCCCCGAGGATGATGAGGCCGAGCACGCAGGAGGTCTGCACCGATCCGAGGACGATCTCGCGGATCACCTGCATGTTCAGCATCCCCTGGACCGCGGAGATGATGAGCGCGCCAAGAACGCCCAGTGCCGCGGCCTCCGACGGGGTGGCGAGGCCACCGTACATCGATCCCAGGACGCAGATCACGAGGAACACGATCGGCAGGAGGTCCTTGAGCGCCGCGATCCGCTCGCGCAGGGGCGCCTGGCTCAGCGCGCGCTCGGACTCAGGCACCAGCTCCGGGCGGATCGTCGTATGGATCATGATCCAGGCCATGAAACAGGCCGCCAGCAGCAGTCCCGGGATCAGGCCGGCTGCGAACAGGCGCAGGATCGATTCATTGGCGAGGACGCCGTAAAGGATCATCACAGTGCTCGGCGGGATCAGGAAGCCGAGCGTGCCTGCGCCGGCGAGGCTGCCCATCGCGATCCGCGACCCGTAGCCGCGGTTCAGGAGCTCCATCAGCGACATGCGGCCCACGACCTGGGTCGTGGCGGCGGATGAGCCCGAGATGCTGGCGAAGAGGGTCGAGGCCAGCACGTTCACATGCAGGAGCCGCCCCGGCAGCATGCCGGTCCAGGGGGCGAGGCCCGAGAACAGCGCGGATGAGAGCCGCGTGCGAAACAGGATCTCGCCCATCAGGATATAGAGCGGCAGGGCGATCAGCTCCGCCGTGGTGAAGATGTTGTAGGTGTACTGCGGGATGAGCCGGGCAACGGGAATGCCGCTGAACATCCAGGCCATGAGAACGCCCACGATGATCAGCGCAAGCCCGATCCAGAGCCCCGAGGCGAGGAGCCCGAAGATCAGGAACACCATCGTCAGGCTGACAATTTCCATAGACATATCAATAATTTCCTGAGCGATGAGCCGGGGTCATTCGAGGTCGTTCGAGACCACGCGCATTGCGGCGCTTTCGAGCGGCCGGTTGGTCAGTCCCGCAAGGACCCGCGCCACGAGCTGCAGCGACAGCAAGAGACAGCCGACGGCGAAAACCGAATAGGGGATCCAGAGCGGCGTGCGGCTCGCGATCGAACTGCTTCCCGAGATGATGGCCATCACCGTCGCGCGGCCAAGGCTGAAGGTCAGGAAACCGACCAGAGCCAGGCCGATCAGGCTGACGAGAATATCCATGTACTTGCGGACCGCGGGCGCGGCCCCGTCCGTGAACATCCCCAGGCGGATGTGACGCCCCGAGCGCAGTGTCATGGAGGTGCCGAGCATGAAGGTCGCCCCCATCAGGTAGGAGCCGTATTCCCAGGCAACGGGAATGTCCCCGCGCACCGAGACCACCACCTTGGAGAGGGCTGCCACCCCGATCTGGGCCAGCATAAGCAGGGTGAGAAGGATGAGGCAGCCGGCTGCGACATAGGTCGCGGCGATGCTGAGCGCATCCACGATCCGGATGAAGCCGTCAATGGCGGCATTTGGCCTGGGGGCCCTGCTTGCGTTCACCTGTTGGTCTCCGTTGGAACTGGCCGCTATTACGATTGCGGCTTGGGTGGTCGGGCCACGCAGGGGCATGGCCCGATCCCTGGGCGTCAGGCCCGTCCGACTTCGGCGAGGAACGATGCGATCATCGGGCCGGCCTCGGGAACCTCTTCGACGAAGCGGTCGATGGCGGGACGGGTGCGCGCGCGCATCTCCTCCAGCATCTCGGGCGGGATGTCCACGATCTCCATGCCGTTGTCGACCAGCGTCTGGAGCGCGGCCTCGCCGAGCTTCTGGGAGGCATCCCAGAACTGCGGCGTGAACTCCTCCGCGAGCTCGAGGATCGTCTCCTGGCTGCTCGGGGAGATCCTGTTCCAGGCATCGAGGTTGATGGTCAGGAAGTTCGTCGCCCAGATGTGGTTCGTGGGGTAGATGTACTTCATGAACTCCCAGAACTTGCCGTCCACGGCCGAGGTGGCCGAGGTTCCGACGCCTTCGACGCGGCCGGTCGCCAGCGCCGGGATCAGCTCGCCCCACGGGATCTGGATGCCGGCAAGCCCGATCATGTTGAAGGTCTCGACGCCGACCATGTCGGCGGCCCGCACGCGCAGATTGCGCAGCCCCTCGATGTCCTCGGCCTTCGAGTTGAGGAAGATCGAATTCGTGGGCGAGGGCGCCGAGGTCAGGAACTTCTGGTTGAAGCGTTCCGCGACGACACGGTCCAGCTCCGGGCGCCAGTACTTGTGCAGGATCCTCAGCTCATCTGGGTTCTCGACGAGGAACGGCATGCCCTCGAGCTTGAACAGCGGCAGCTCGCCCGCCTGCTGGATCCCGAGAAGGTCCGCCATCGGCACCAGACCGTCAGCGACCGCGCGCAGGTGCTCCGGCCCCTTGAAGCCGAGCGAGCCGCCGGAATGGATGCGGATGACGACATCGCCATCGGTCGCCTCCTGGATCGCAGCCGCGAACTTACGCGCCTCGACGGTCTGCCAGTTGTCCTCCGGAAGCGGCTGGGACAGGTCCAGCGTCGTCGCTGCACGTGACGAAACCGGCCATGTCGCGGCGCCGGCAGCCACGGCCGCGGTGCCGGCCATGAGGAAACTGCGTCGATCGGTCTTCATGTGTTTTCTACCTCCACCCTGCGAAACGGACACCGCAATCTCCGGTCCCGTAAGCGCGAGACCATAACAACCGTGAGACCCGAGAACGACAGACTGACTCGTTATGATGTGACAGCAAACACCTATGGGTTGGCGTCGCCGCGCTTCCCGGTGCGCAGGCCGCCCGGCACCTGACGGGTCGGCATGATCTCGATCATCCCGACATTCACATGGCGGGGCGTGCCCAGCGCATAGGCGATCGCGTCGGCGATGTCCGACGGGGCGGGCAGGTCGTAATCGTCGATGAACTGCGCCGCGGCAACCTTCGGGTCGACCTTGTGGACCTTGGCGAAGATGTCGGTGCTGACCCGGCCGGGCGAGACCTCGGTGACGCGGACGTCGTGGCCATAGGCATCGACGCGCAGCTGGCGCGAGACGACGTGCATGGCCGCCTTGGTCGCGTGATAGGCCGTGTGGCCCTCGAACTCGTAATGCCCCGCGATCGAGGTGATGTTGAAGATGTGGCCGTTGTTGCGCGCGATCATCCCCGGCAGCAGCAGGCGGGCGAGGTGCATGGCGGCCCGCAGGTTCACGTCGATCTGCTCGTCGATGTCGAAGGCCTCGGAGGTGAGGATGTTGCCGGGGCGCGAAACGCCGGCATTGTTGACGAGCACGTCGATCTCGAGCCCGCCGACCAGCTCCGTCAGCGCCTTCGTGTCGGTGACGTCGAGCGTGTGGGGAATGGCCCCCGTCGCGGCGGCGAGCTCGGCGAGCGCCTCGGCATTGCGGGCGACGGCGTGGACGGTCAGCCCCTCTGCCGCCAGCCGCGTGGCGATGGCACGCCCAAGGCCCGTGGACGCGCCGGTGACGAGCGCGGTGCGATAGTCGGAAGCGGGCATGATAGGCTCCTTGCTTGTATGCGTCTTGCTCAGATGAGCTTGGTCAGCGACGTGGGCTGGCCGCCCGCATCGGAAATGGCGGCGCGGATCGTGTGCGCGATCTCGAGCGCGTTGGCGGTGTCGGAATGGACGAGCACCGACCGGGCGGTGACCGGCAGCACCGTGCCCTCAATGGTCTCGACCGTGCCCTCGCGCATGACGCGGGCGACCCGCGCCCCGACGGTGCCAAGGTCATGGATCACCGCGCCCGGGCGGGCGCGCGGAACAAGCTGGCCTTCAGGCGTGTAGGCGCGGTCCGCGAGGAAGATGTTTACCACCCGCGCCCCGGCCTCGCGGACCGCCGTGTCGAGCACGGTGCCGCTCATGGCGAGGAACGCCATCTCCGGATCGAAGGCAAGGCCGGCGCCGACCAGCGTGTCCGCGATCCTGCGGTCGGCGCTGGCGAGGTTGCCGAGCGCGCCGTGCCCGCTCATGTGGCCGATCCGCATCCCGTGAACGCGCGCCAGCGCGTCGAGCGCGCCGAGCTGGTAGAGGATGTCGTTGCGCAGATCGAGCGGCGCCACGTCCATCTGCCGCCGGCCGAACCCGACACGGTCGGCATAGCCCACATGCGCGCCGAGCGCGACGCCATGGTCCCGGGCCAGCCCGACGGTGCGATCCATCGTGGTCGGATCGCCCGCATGGAAGCCGCAGGCGACGTTCGCCGAGGTGATGAGCGGGAAGAGCGCCGCGTCGTCGGCCATCCGATAGGGGCCGAAGCCCTCGCCGAGGTCGGCGTTGATGTCGATCTGCATGTCAGGCCTCCAGCGGTTCGATCTCGAGAAGCGGATCGTCGAACCCGATCACGTCGCCCTCCGCGGCCAGCAGCCGCAGCACGATCCCGTCGCAGGGCGCCTCGACCGGGATCAGCACGTTGCCCGCCTCGAGGAGGGCGAGGATATCGCCGGCCGCGACGCGTGACCCGGCGGCGGCAAGCGGCTCGGATGCCATCGGATGGCGCAGGAGCAGCCGCCCGAGCGCCGGGCTCGATACGGTCCGCGCCGGTCGCGCCGCACGGGTTGCCTCGCCCTCGGCCAGCTTCAGGGTGATCCGGGAGCCGCCATCCGCATAGGTGAGCGAAACGAAGCCCCCCTTGCGCATCCAGGCGACAAGCGTGTCGAGAAGATCCGTGTCGGGCTCGGTCATTGCAGTTTCTCCAGCGACCGTCTGGCCATGGCGACCTGCCTGCGGCAGTCCGCGACATGGGCGTTCAATTCATCGAGCGCGCGCACCGCCTCGCCGTAGCCGACGGGCACGAACCTCAGCTTCTGCCCGGCCCGCATCTGTCCCAGACGCCACAGGTCGGCCTCGATCACCGTCGCGATCTTGGGATAGCCGCCCATGGTCGCGGCATCGGCAAGCTGGATGATCGGCGTGCCGCCCGAGGGCACCTGGACGATACCCGGGACGATCCCGTGCGAGCGCATCTCCAGCCGCTCGCGCATCCGCAGCACCGGCCCGTCGAGCCGGTAGCCGGTCCGGTTGCTCTGCGCCGTCACCGTCCAGGTCTCGTCCCAGAACCGGGCCTGATCCTCGTGCAGGTAGCGATCGTATTCGCTCGCAGGCAGCGCGCGCAGGGCTATGGCCCCGTCCCCGGCCATGCCGAGCGGAAGCGGCAGGGTTCCGATGCCGCCGGCGGGCAGGGCGCTTGCCGCCGTTCCCGCGGGCAGCACGTCCCCCGCATGCAGCCGCCGGCCCTCAAACCCGCCGAAGGCGCCGCGCAGATGCGTGCTCCGCCCGCCGAGCGCGGTAGGCACGTCGATCCCGCCCGCGACTGCCACATAGGCAAATCCCCCCGAGCGCACCGGCCCGAGTCGCAGTTCCTGACCGGCACGGGCATGCCCGGCCCAGTAGGGCGGCAGCGCACGGCCGTCGAGCGTCGCACCGCAATCCGCGCCGGTCACCGCAAAATTGACCTCTGCGTCGAACCGCAGGCGGAAGGGCGTGAGCGGCACCTCGATCGCGGCAGCACCCTCGTCGTTGCCGAGCAGCACGTTGCCGAGCATCAGGGCGAGTCTGTCCATCGCCCCCGACCGCCCCACACCGTCGCGGTACCAGCCCTGCCAGCCGAGATCCTGCACCGTCACCGGCCCGTGCGCCTCAACGATGGTTATCACCGGATCACCTTCTCGACATGGAAGCGCATGGTATCGCCCGGATGCAGCAGCGACGGCGGCACCCGCTCGGGGTCGAAGAAATCGATCCCCGACCAGCCGATCGTGTGCCAGCCGCTCGGGCCGGCCGAGGCGGCGACGCCGGTCTGCATCCCCGCGACCGACAGCGATCCCTTCGGGATGCTCAGGAGCGGCACCTCGCGGCGCGGAACGAACAGCCGGGCGTCGAGGCCGCCGAGATAGCAATAGCCCGGATGACTGCCGATCGCGAAGACGGTGTAGAGAGGCGCCGCATGGATCTCGACCACCTCGTCGATCGAGAGGCCGGTCTGTGCGGCGACATCGGCCAGATGCGGGCCGCCATCACCGCCGTAAATGATCGGGACGTCCATGTGGCGGCCCTGCCGCGGGCTGTTGCTGCCGGCCTCCCAGGCGCGCAGCAGGCGCGCGGCGATCTCCTCGGGCTCCGCCGGCGGGCGCTCGAAGATCAGCATGAGATTGGTGACCCCGGGCACGGCTTCGGCAGTCTCGGGCCAGGTCGCCGCCCGGTCTGACAGGTCCCAGATGCGGCGCTGCATCTCGACGTCGAGCGGACCCTGCGGGTCGAAGATCATCGCCGTGGTCCCGAGCAGGCTGCACCGGGCGACCTCGCCCGCGGGAAGGAGGCTCACGCTGTCCTTCATGCGTCCCGCCGCTCCGCCAGCCAGTGCTCGAGGTGATGGATATCGACGCCGCCCGCCGCGAAACCCGGCGCCGCGATCAGCTCGCGGTGCAACGGCAGGTTGGTGACGATCCCGTCGATCGACATCTCCGCCAGCGCGCGACCGAGGCGCGCCAGCGCCGCCTCGCGCGTGTCGGCGTGGACGATCAGCTTGGCGACGAGCGAGTCGTAATGCGGGGGCACAACACTTCCGTCCCGCAGATGGGTGTCGACGCGGACGCCCTCGCCGCGGGGCAGGGTGATCGCCCCGACCGTACCCGGCCGCGCCTCGAAGCTCGACGGATCCTCGGCGTTGATCCGGCACTCGATCGCATGGCCGGCGACCGAGATGTCGGCCTGCGTCAGGTTCAGCGGCTCCCCGAGGGCGATGCGCAGCTGCAGCGCCACAATGTCGATGCCGGTGATCGCTTCGGTCACCGGATGCTCGACCTGGAGGCGGGTGTTCATCTCGATGAAATGAAACCGCCCGTCCTCGTAGAGGAACTCGAACGTCCCCGCGCCGACATAGCCGATCGCGCGGCAGGCCTCGACGCAGAGCGCGCCCAGCGCCGCGATCTCGGCCCGGTCGATGCCCGGGGCCGGTGCCTCCTCGATCAGCTTCTGGTGCCGGCGCTGCATCGAGCAATCGCGCTCGCCGAGGAACACGGCATCGCCGTAGCGGTCGCAGATCACCTGGATCTCGACATGCCGCGGCGCGCCGAGGAACTTCTCCATGTAGACATCGCGGTTGCCGAAATAGCGCCCGGCCTCCTCGCGCGTCGCGCCGACCGCGGTGGCAAGTTCGTCGACGGCGCGCACGACGCGCATGCCGCGTCCGCCGCCGCCGCCCGCCGCCTTGATCAGGAGCGGATAGCCCACCCCGGCCGCGATCTCCATCACCGCCGCCGGATCCTCCGGCAATGCCCCCTCCGAGCCGGGCACGCAGGGCACGCCGGCGGCGAGCATCGCCCGCTTGGCCGCGACCTTGTCGCCCATCGTCTCGATCGCCGCGGCGGGGGGGCCGACGAAGACGAGCCCCGCCTCCTCGACCGCACGGGCAAAGCCCGCGTTCTCGGACAGGAAGCCGTAGCCGGGATGGATCGCCCCCGCGCCGGTCAGCTGGGCGGCGAGGATCAGCGCGTCGCCGTTAAGATAGGACTGTGCCGTCGGCGCCGGCCCGATGCAGATCGCCTGATCCGCCTCGGCGACATAGGAGGCACCCCGATCGGCCGTCGAATGCGCCGCGACCGTCCGGAGGCCGAGGCTGCGGCAGGCCCGCAGGATGCGCGCGGCTATCTCGCCTCGGTTCGCGATCAGGACCGTGTCGAACGGCCGGCCTTCTGCCTCGCTCATGTCCCGGCCCCGCTCAGGCGCATCAGCGGCTGACCGGCGACGACTTCCTGGCCCGCCTCGACGAGTATCTCGGCGACCGTCCCGCTGGCGTCGCAGGTCACCGCGTTGAACATCTTCATCGCCTCGACCAGCCCGACGGTCTGGCCGGCCTCGACCGCGCGGCCGACCTCGACGAAGGGCGGCGCGTCCGGTGCGGCCCGGAGATAGAACACGCCCGGCAGCGGGCTGGTGACGAGGCCGCGCGTATCCTCTGCCGGCGACGGCCCGGCATCCGGCACGGCCACGGCCGCGACATCGCCCTTCACCAGATGGATCCGGGTGTCGCCCTCCACGATCTCGATTTCGCGGATGGGCGCGCGTGCGGCCCAGTCCATGAGCTTTTTCAGGTGCGGGAGATCCATGGAAAAATCACATCCGGAAGTCGGCATGCCAAAATCAGCTTGATGGCCTAGCATGGCGGAAAGCGGGAGAGTCAGACGGACTCACAATGACGACAGAGGTTGATACAATGCGACTCCGGCCCGCGCATGCGCTAGCAGTTCCGCGCGTCGGCCGCTGAGTCGGGAAAGGTAAGTCTGCTGGATACTCGTCGGCTTCATGCCTTCATAAAAATCGTCGACATTGGAAGCTTCACGCGCGCGGCCGCCATCCTCCACGTCGCACAGCCGGCCCTGAGCCAGCAGGTTGCCGCGCTGGAAACGCATTTCAAGCGAAAGCTGCTCGTCCGCTCCAAGAGCGGCGTCATGCCGACCGAGGCCGGCCGCCTCCTCTACAAGCATGCCCAGGTGATCCTGCGCCAGCTAGACCAGGCCGTCGCCGACATCCGCGTCGACGGGTCCATGGTCTCCGGGCAGGTCGCCGTCGGGCTCGCCCCGCTCAGCACGGCCAGCACGCTTGCCCTGCCGCTCCTCCAGACGGTGCGCGAGCGCTATCCCAACATCGTCCTGCAGATCCACGAGAACATCGGCGGCGTCATCAGCGAGATGATCATGACAGGCCGCTGGGATCTCGCCTTCATCTATGATCCCGGCGCGATGCGCGGCATGGATTTCGAGCCGGTGCTGAGCGAGGATCTCTTCCTCGTCTGCCCCCAGTCGGCCCTGCCCGACGGGGTCGACGACGAGACCATTCCCTTTGCCCAGGTCGCGACGATGGACCTGATGATGCCCCGGACGATCCATGTCGTGCGCCAGCTCGTCGACCTCACCTTCCGCCGGGTCGGCGTCGAGGCGCGGGTGATCGCCGAAATCGAATCCGTGCCCACGCTAGGGCTTGCGGTGCGCGCGGGCCTCGGTTCGACCATTCTGCCATGGTCGGCCGCCTCGGCGATCATCGAAGGCGCCCCGGACGTGGCCGCGCGACGGATCACCGCGCCGAACATCCCCGTCAAGATCTCGCTCAGCACGTCGCAGCAGTTCCCGCTCTCGGAGCCGGGCCAGGCGGTGCGTGACATCCTTTCCGAGCTTGCGCATCGCTATGCGGCCGAGCATGGCGACCGCGGGGTGCGGCGGGTGGATCCACCCGGCAATGGCCGGACGGGCCGCAAGCGTCTGGCGGTGCCGACATGATGGTGCCAGATATAAGGAGAATGCAGTGACTACCCTCTTTGACTTGTCCGGGCGCGTCGCGCTGATCACGGGATCGAGCCTCGGGATCGGCCGCGCGCTGGCGCAGGGGCTGGCGGCGCATGGCGCGCGCGTGGCGATGAACGGCCGCGATGCCGGCCGGCTCGCCGAGGCCGTGGCGGCGATGCCGGACCCGGCGGCGACCTATGCCGCGCCCTTCGACGTGACCGACGCCGATGCCGTTGCCGCGGGCGTCGAGGCCGTCGAGCGCGATTTCGGTCCCATCGATATCCTGATCAACAACGCCGGGATGCAGTTCCGCACGCCGCTCGAGGACTATCCCCACGACAAGTGGAAGCAGCTTCTCGAGACCAACATCTCGAGCGCCTTCTACACCGGCCAGGCAGTGGCGCGGAAAATGATCCCCCGCGGACGCGGCAAGATCGTCAACATCGCCTCGGTGCAGAGCGAACTCGCCCGTCCCGGGATCGCGCCCTATACCGCGACCAAGGGGGCGATCCGCAACCTCACCCGCGGCATGGCGACCGACTGGGCCAGGCACGGCCTTCAGGTCAACGCCATCGCGCCGGGCTACTTCAAGACGCCGCTCAACCAGGCGCTGGTCGACGATCCCAAGTTCACGGCATGGCTCGAGACCCGCACGCCCGCCGGGCGCTGGGGCAATGTCGAGGAACTGGTCGGGGCGGCGGTTTTCCTCGCCTCGGACGCCTCGAGCTTCGTCAACGGGCATACGCTCTTCGTCGACGGCGGGATCACCGCGTCGCTCTGAGGCGTCCCGCGACAGGCGCAATGTGGCCGCACTTCGTGTTAACGAAGCTTTCCTAATGGTTAGCCGTTCTGGATTTCCGCGTGAATTCAACGGTATCCTTACCCGGGCACGCGTGCCCACCCTGTGCCCGGGTGTGCGCCCGGGGCAGGGTCATCACCAAGTCCTATGGTGAGATAGCGGCTTTGGATTTGCGCGGGGACCCCGGCTCGTCCAGCTTTGCGCCAGCCGGGAGCACCCCTGCCGGACCCGTTCTGCCGACCTCGCGACGGCAGGAAAGACGTCAAATCCCCGGGAGGAGGATACCATGGCCCATGTTCGCCGTTCTTTCGCGCGCCCGTCCAAGGCGGATCTCGATGCGATCGGACAGTTCAGCCCCGCGACCATCCACGAGGCCCAGGGCAAGCTCGGCGCGCTCGACCACAACATCAAGCCGATCAAGCCCGGCCTGAAGATCTGCGGCCCGGCGATCACCGCGAAGTGCCACATCGGCGACAACCTGATGATCTTCGAGGCCATCAATCTCGCCCGGCCCGGCGACGTCCTGGTCGTCAGCGCCGGCGAGAATCCCGCCCAGGGTGGCTTCGGCGACGTGCTCGCGGCGGCCTGCATCGGCAAGGGCATCATCGGCCTCGTCATCGACGCGAGCGTGCGCGACGGCGCGGGTCTGCGCGCCACCGGCTTCCCGATCTTCTCGCTCGGCCTCTGCATCAAGGGCACGTCCAAGGACACGCTCGGCACCATCAACCACCCGGTCGTGGTGGGCGGCGAGCTGATTACGCCCGGTGACATCATCGTCGGCGACGACGACGGCGTGGTCGTCGTGCGCGGAAACGACGTGCAGGCCCTTGCGCGGGCCTGCCAGAAACGCGAGGACGACGAGGCGAAACTGATCGAGATGCACCGCTCCGGCCGCATGGAGATCGAGGACCGCTACGCGATGATGCGCGCGAAGGGCTGCACCTGGGAGGACTGAACCGCCCGGCCCGCCCTTTGCGCCCAACGGAGACAGAGATGAAAGTTCTGGTAGTCGGCGCGGCCGGCATGATCGGCCGCAAGCTCGTGGCGCGTATCGTTCGTGACGGCTCGATCGGCGGCAAGCCGGTCGCGGCGCTGACGCTCGCGGACGTGATCCTCCCCGAAGCGCCGGCCGGGTTCGCGGGTCCCGTCGAGACCCTGGCCACCGATCTTTCGGTGCCGGGTCAGGCCGAGGCACTGATCGCCGACCGCCCCGACGTGATCTTTCATCTCGCCGCCATCGTCTCCGGCGAGGCCGAGGCCAACCTGGTCAAGGGCTACACGGTCAACCTCGACGGTGGCCGCGCGCTCTTCGACGCGATCCGGATCGAGGGCGAGCGCGAGACCTATTTCCCGCGCGTCGTCTTCTGCTCGTCGCTTGCCGTCTTCGGCCCGCCGTTCCCGAAGGTGATCGGCGACGACTTCCTGACCAGCCCGCACACCAGCTACGGTACCCAGAAGGCGATGACCGAGCTTCTGCTCGCGGATTATTCGCGGCGGGGGATCTTTGACGGCATCGGCATACGCCTCCCCACGATCTGCATCCGTCCGGGCAAGCCGAACGCTGCCGCCTCGGGCTTCTTCTCAAACATCCTCCGCGAGCCGCTGGTCGGCCAGGAGGCCGTGCTTCCGGTCGCCGACACCGTGCGCCACTGGTTCGCAAGCCCGCGCGCGGCAGTGGGCTTCCTCCTCCACGGCGCCACCATCGACCTCTCGGGTCTCGTCACCCGGCGCAACCTGATCATGCCGGGCCTCTCCGCGACCGTGGCCGAGGAGATCGAGGCGCTGCGCGAGGTGGCCGGCGAGAAGGCCGTCGCGCTGATCCGCCGCGAGCCCGACGAGCGCATCATCCGCATCGTCGAGGGCTGGGCCGAGGACTATGCGCCCGAGCTCGCGCTCTCGCTTGGATTCCGGGCCGAGGCGACCTTTGCCGAGATCATCCGCGCCCATGTCGAAGACGAACTCGGGGGCAGCCTGTGACGGCCCGGAGTGACGGCCGCGCGGATCGGCCCGACCTTCTCCAGACCTTCCCGCTGATGCCGGAGATCGAGGCGGCGCTTGCCGACCGCTTCACCGTGCATCGCTGGTTCGAGATCGCCGACCGCGACGCCTTCCTCCGCGACACCGGTCCCCGGATACGGGCGGTGCTGACCGGCGGCCACATCGGGCTTGCCCCGGAGATCGCCGCGGCGCTGCCCGCGCTCGAGATCGTGGCGGTGAACGGGGTGGGCTTCGACAAGGTCGATCTCGATCAGGCCAGGTCACGCGGTTTCCGCGTGACCAACACGCCGGACGTCCTGACCGACGACGTGGCCGATTTCGCCATCGGCCTCACCATCGCCCTCGCGCGCAAGATCCCCGCGGGCGAGCGCTACATCCGTGACGGCAAATGGGCGGGAGGCGAGATGCCCCTTGGTCGCAAGGTCTCCGGCAAGCGCGTCGGGATCCTCGGCATGGGGCGGATCGGCCGTGCCATCGCCAGGCGTTTCGAGGCGTTCGGATGTGCGATCGCCTATACCGGTCGCAAGCCGCAGGACCTGCCCTACGACTACCACCCGACTGCCGAGGCGCTGGCGGCCGACTGCGAGATCCTGGTGGTGGCCGCCGCCGCCACGCCAGAGACGTTCCATGCCGTGAACGCCCGGGTCCTCGGCGCGCTGGGACCGCGGGGCATGCTCGTCAACATCGCGCGCGGCTCGCTCGTGGATGAGGCTGCGCTGATCGCGGCGCTGGACGAGGGGCGCATCGCGGGGGCCGCGCTCGATGTCTTCGAGAACGAGCCGGAGGTGCCCGCCGTGCTGCTCGACCGACCCGATGTCGTCGTGGCACCCCATATCGGTGCTGCGACCGTCGAGACCAGACTGGACATCGGCCGGCTGGTCATCGCAAACCTCGATGCGCATTTCGCAGGCAAGCCCCTGCCGACGCCGGTCGTCTAGCGCGACCCCACGACAGCCGACCGGAGACCGACACATGCAGGCCATCGTCATCCATTCCGCCAGGGACCTCCGGATCGAGGAGCGGCCCAGCGAGGCGCCCGGTCCCGGCGAGGTCGCCGTCGCTATCGGCGCCGGCGGGATCTGCGGCTCGGACCTGCACTACTATCACCACGGCGGCTTCGGCGCGGTGCGGGTGAAGCAGCCGATGATCCTCGGCCATGAGGTTGCCGGCACGATCACCGCGCTCGGTGCGGGCGTCGATGGTCTCGCGGTCGGTGATGCGGTCGCGGTGTCGCCGTCGCGGCCCTGCGACGCCTGTGAATACTGCTTGCGTGGCCAGCAGAACCAGTGCCTCGACATGCGCTTCTACGGCAGTGCGATGCGCATGCCGCATGTGGACGGCGCCTTCCGCCAGCATCTCGTGGCCGATGCGACCCAGTGCCACCGCCTCGAGAACGGGGTGACCGTCGCCGAGGGGGCCTTCGCCGAGCCGCTCGCGGTGACCCTGCACGCGGTCGCGCGTGCGGGTTCGCTTCTCGGTGCGCGGGTGCTGGTAACCGGCAGCGGCCCGATCGGCGCGCTCTGCGTGCTCGCCGCCCGTGCGCACGGCGCGCGCGAGGTCATTGCCACCGACATGCTCGACGCGCCGCTCGAACTGGTGCGCAAGGTTGGGGCCGACCGCACCATCAACGTCGCGACAGAGGGCTCTGCCTTGGAGGCGCTCGCCGTCGGCAAGGGGACGGTTGACGTGGTGTTCGAGGCTTCGGGCAGCCCGGCGGCCTTCAATTCGGCCATCGCCGCCCTGCGCCCCCGCGGGGTGCTGGTACAGCTCGGCCTCGGTGGCGAGATCGTCCTGCCGCACAACGCGCTTGTCGGCCGTGAGGTCGACATCCGGGGGGCCTTCCGTTTCCATGATGAATTCGGCCTTGCCGTCGACCTGCTCAACGGACGGCGCCTCGACGTCCGGCCGCTGCTGACCGCGACCTACCCGCTGGCAGACGCCGTGCGCGCTTTCGAAGCCGCGACGGACCGGTCACGCCAGATGAAGGTGCAGATCGCCTTCAACTGACAATTCCCCGGGGGAACCGGCTAAAGGGATTCCTTTCCGGAGTGTAGCTTGCAGGAATAGCGGGAAGCAGGGGCGTCACGCCTTCTGCCGAAGCCGGCGCCGGCTTGCAGACGGGCAAGGGGGAGGGCGGCCCCAGGATATCTGAGTGCCAGCCCTGCTCTGGTGACGGTCTTTGCCACGGTGATGCCGCGCCGGATCTCGCCGAATAGGGGTCGTGGCGGCGCCTCGCACCGAAGCTTCCGTGGCAGGATTTCCCTCAAAGGCCTGACCCGACGAATCGCTCCGTGCATATCGTGCATGGTTGCAGCGAGCTACGGTCGGGTAAGCACTGAAAGTGCATGCCTCTCAGTTCTGGCCACTCACTTTATCCATGGCCACGATCACCGTGGCCGTGGCCGGCGCGGCAGTACGACGAGCTTGACCGGCGCCGCTGCGGACCCACATTTGTCGGCCGAAACGCCTCAAGCACAATTTGTGCTTTGATCACACATCTTTCTGGCTATATCCCGGCGGCAGGTCACCCAACCGCATCGGTTCTGACAACTTTCCTCGATATGGCCGTGTCGGGTGGCCGCGGGGCTCCATAAAATGTAAAAATAGTTTGCATATTTGCTTCGCTGTGGTCATTCTGCGCGCGAGGGAAGGGAAGGAGCGCATATGACCGCAACGGCCGAATTGGCTCATGAGTGGCGCAATCCAGATGCCGCTCCGAGGGGCGGGATCCTGCCGGTATCTGCTCGCCAGCCCGGTCCCTGTGAGGTCGCGGCAAATGCGGGCCGCCCCGGCGCGGCGGAAGCTCTTCCCTTAACCGGAATCCTATACGGATGGGTGCGGGCAAGATGAAGATAACGGCGCTCAGGACATTCATGCAGCGGGTCAACGAGCGGCCTCGGCTCCTCGTCTGCATCGAGACGGATGAAGGCCTCAAGGGCTGGGGGGAGTGCTACAATCACGGCCCGGACTGGGCGCTGGTGCCCCTGCTCGAGTATATGTTCAAGCAGATCGAGGGCGTCGACCCGCGGCGCATCGAGTATGTGAACCACAAGCTCAACCAGCAGGTTCGGTTCCCGCCCGGCGCGCTCGGCTTCGCCGCGATCGCCGCGATCGACCACGCGCTGTGGGATATCGCGGGCAAAGCCGCGGGACTGCCCGTCTACATGCTGCTGGGTGGCAATGTCCGCGACCGTATCCGTGTCTATGCAACCCTTGGTGGCTATCGGGCCAAGGACGCCGATGCCGGTGCTCGCTTCATCGAGGAGCAGAACGAAAAGTGGGGCTATACCGCTTTCAAGTTCAGCCCTTTCCGCGGCGGCTTGTTCGATCGGCGCTGGGGCGAGGTCTGTGCGGAATCGGCCGAGTACTTCGGTCAGCTTCGAAAGCGGACACCATCGCATTTCGAGTATGCTTTTGACGCGCATGCCCGCATCTGGGAGCCCTATCAGGCCATCCAGCTCGCGGACGCGATCGCCCCCTACGATCCGCTCTTCTATGAGGAGCCGATCCGCCCCGAACACGTGCCGGCCTGGACCGAGATGAAGGCGCGAATGCGCGTGCCGCTGGCGACGGGTGAATCGCTCTATTCCCGCTTCGAGTTTCTCGCCTTGCTGGCGGGGCGCGGGGCCGACATCATCCAGCCCGACATCTGCGTCGTCGGCGGGCTCAGCGAGATGCGACGCATCGCGGCCATCGCGGAGGCGCATTACGTCCCTATCGCGCCGCACAATCCGATGGGGCCGCTCGCGACCGCGGTTAACGTCCACTTTTGCGCGGCGCAGCCCAACTTCAAGATCCTGGAATACAAGGAGATCACGCACGCGCCCTGGTGTGTGGACCCCTACCTTCCCGTCGACGGTCATCTCGAGTTGAGGCCGGACCGCCCCGGCTGGGGTGTTGAAATCGACGAAAGCGTGCTTGCGAGCGACGACTACGTCCATTGGGAACGCAGGATTGTCTTCAAGCCCGATGGCGCGACCGCCTATCCCTGACGCCATGGGCCGAGGATGCAGGATACCCCAGCCTGCATCGCTGTCATTCCCGGGGCAATCATCAACCTGTATAAATGGGAGGATCGGATGAAACGAAACCTAGGAGCCGTTGCGTATCTCGCACTGGCGGTTGCAGCCTTGCCGGGCGGGGCACTCGCGCAGGAGGGCACGGCAATCACCATCGTCGGATGGGCCGAGCCGGACACGCTCGATCCGTGTGAAAACGCCCATGCCGCGATGAGCCTGATCTCCAAGAACAACATCATGGAGTCGCTGCTAGATCGCGACCCCCAGACCGGAGGCCTGTCGCCTCGCCTCGCGTTGTCCTGGGAGCTGATCAGCGACAACACTTGGCGCGTGACGCTGCGCGAGGGCGTCGTCTTCTCGGACGGCACGCCGTTCAATGCCGATGCGGTTGTCTGGAGCATCGAGCGTGGCCAGCGGTTGGAGGAGTTCAACTGCTCAGTCACCAACAAGTCGTTCACATATACCGTTAAGCTGACGGCCTCGGCGATCGACGAGTACACGGTGGATATCAAGGCTGATCGACCGGCACCCATCCTTGATCTCGGCTTTGCTTTCTACCCGATGATGTCGCCGAACTCGGAAAGAGATGCTCTCACCCGCAATCCGGTCGGCACCGGTCCCTATGTCCTCGGGGAATGGACATCGGGCGTGAGCATCGTACTGGAGCGCAACCCTGACTACTGGGGCGAGCAGCCACAGGTGTCGCAGGCGACCTATCTTTTCCGCAACGAGCCCGCCGTTCGCGCCGCCATGGTCGCAGCCGGCGAGGCCGACATCGCACTCGAGCTCTCGGCGCAGGACGCCACGAACCCCGCGACGGACTTTGCCTACACTAACACCGAGACGACGTGGCTACGACTCGACGACCGGTTCGAGCCGCTCTCGGATCAGCGTGTGCGCGAAGCCATGGCGCTCTCGATCGATCGCGAGGCGATGCTGGGCTCGGTGCTGCCGGAAGAAACACTACTTGCCGCCCAACTTCCACTACCAGCGATCAATGGGCATAACCCTGATATACCGCAACGCGGATATGATCCTGAACGCGCCAGGGAGTTGCTCGCTGAGGCTGAAGCCGACGGCATCGATATCGGCACTCCTATTCGCTTCTTTGGTCGCATCGGCCTTTTCGCCAACGCAGAGGAGGTGATGGAGGTTATCACGCAAATGATCAACGATGTCGGCTTCAATGTGTCACTGGAGATTATGGAACGGGCCCGGCACGCCATTTACCAGAGCCGTCCGTTCCCCGAGGACGTCGGCCCGAACATCAACATGATCATGTCGGACAATGATCGCGGCGATGCCTCCTTTAGCTCTGTTAACTTCCACTCTACGGCTCACATGCAGTCGGCTACCTTCACTCACCCTGAACTGGATGCAATGATTGACGAGGCGCTCGTCCAGACGGGCGAGGCGCGAACGGCCGCCTTCCAGGAGGCGCTGGCGTATGTGCAGGAGCACACCGTTGCCATTCCACTGTTCTACATGGTTTCGTTTGCGCGCGTGTCCGAGCGTCTTGACTGGCGGCCCTCAACTGAGACAGCCACCCAAATCGTGCTCCAGAAGATCACTTTAAATTAGCATCAGGCAGCGCGCGATGCCACGCGCGTCGCGCGCTATCGTTTCCCAGGCGCGGAAGGTATTCCTTATGCTCCAATTTGTCCTGCGTCGCGGGTTGAACTCGCTGGTCGCGCTGGTTGGCCTGCTGGTGGCAGTTTTCATACTGACACGCCTGACCGGCGACCCCGCTGCGCTGTATCTATCCGAAGAAGCCAGCGCCGAGCAGCGGGAAGCATTCGCTCGGCAGATGGGCTACGCTGACCCCATTTACGTTCAGTTCTTCAGATACGTGGAGGGACTGTTGCGCTTTGATTTCGGCATCTCGCTGCGCCAGCAGCGCTCCGCCATGGATGCTGTCTTCGAGGCCGTGCCGACCACTCTGATCCTTGCCTCCCTGGCTCTGACACTCACCATCGTGGTCGCGCTCATCGTCGGCACGCTGGCAGCAAATCGCCCCGGCGGCATCTTTGACCGGCTCGCGACGGTTCTGTCGCTGGCGGGCGCCAGTGCCCCGGACTTCTGGGTTGCGATAATGGGTGTCCTCGTCTTCTCGGTTGCCCTCGGCTGGCTGCCGACCTCGGGCGTCGGCGGCCCGGAATACTGGATCATGCCGGTCGTCATCGTGGCATTGCGTCCAACAGGCCTGCTGACCCAAGTCGTCCGCGGCACGATGATCAGCGTTCTGTCCTCGCCCTATCTGAAGACGGCCAAGGCAAAGGGGCTGGGGCGCCGAGCCATCCTGCGACACGCTTTGCGGAGCTCGCTGCTTCCGGTGATCACTGTCGCCGGTGACATCGCTATCGGCATGATCAACGGCTCGATCATTGCGGAGACCGTCTTCGGCCTGAACGGACTGGGCAAGACGTTGATCGATGCGATCATGCAGCGTGACTTTGCGGTGGTTCAGTCCGCGGTGCTTGTCGTGGCCATCGGGATCTTCGCTCTCAATATCCTGATCGACGTGCTCTACGGCCTCGTCGATCCCCGTATCAGGTATAATCGATGAGTGAGATCTCCCCTCCGTCGACCCGAGGCCGTGCCCGTAAAGGCAAGGTCAGTCGCACGCTCAGGATGCTGTTGCGCGATCGGTTCGCAACGGTATCGGCGATCTTCCTTATCCTGCTGGTCGTCTGCGCCGTGATTGGCCCGTTTCTCCTTTGGGACGCGGCTACCAGCATAAATCTGCGCATGCGCAACCTGCCGCCGTTTTCGCTGGAGCATGGTCCGGTCTACGTGCTGGGCGCCGACAATCTCGGACGAAGCATGCTTGCCCGCCTGGTTGCCGGAGCCCAGACCAGCCTCGCGATTGCCTCCTGCGCGGTCCTGGTCGCGCTGACCGTGGGCGGATTCCTCGGAATCATCGCGGGCTATCTCGGTGGCTGGGTCAGCACTGTGATCATGCGGACCACCGATGTGATCATCAGCTTCCCCACGCTGCTGCTGGCGCTGATCATTCTCTACATCATAGGCCCCAGCCTTATAAACGTGGTCGTCATCCTCGCTGTGGGCGCGCTGCCACTCTACATCCGCACGGCGCGCGCAGAGACGCTCGAGGTTCGCGAGCGCATGTTCGTCAGCGCCGCGCGCACGCTCGGCGTCGGCACCTTCGCTATCGTCACTCGCCACATCCTCCCGAACGTGGCGCCCACCCTGATCACCGTGGCGGCGATCAACTTCGCCGGCGTTATCCTGGCTGAGTCAGGGCTGAGCTTCCTCGGTCTCGGTATCCAGCCGCCGAGCTTCACCTGGGGGGCGATGGTCGCTTCCGGCCGACAGTATCTGCAGACGGCTTGGTGGCTGTCGTTCTTCCCGGGCCTTTGCATCATGCTGACAACACTCGCGCTAAATCTGCTTGCCAGCTGGCTTCGCATCGCGACGGACCCGCACCAGCGTTGGCGTCTTTCATTCGTGCGCGGAGGCGGGCGTCCATGAGCGGGCATCTTCTCGAGGTGCGGAACCTCAGTGTTCGCTTCTTCACGGATGCCGCGCCGATCGAGGTGCTACACGACGTGAGCTTTCATATCGATCGGGGTGAGACGCTCGTTATTCTTGGCGAGAGCGGCTCCGGCAAGAGCGTCACGGCATCCACGATCATGGATCTGATCGACAAGCCGCCGGCCGACGTGACCAGCGGCGAGGTGCTCTTCGAGGGCAAGGACCTGCTGAAGCTTACGGATGCACAGCGCGAGAAGATCAACGGTCGCAAGATCAGCATCATCTTCCAGGATCCTCTGGTGCATCTGCACCCGCTCCACACGGTCGGCCGGCAGATCGTCGAAGCGATGGTTGCCCACGGCGTGGCAAGTCAGTCCGATGCCTGGGCGCGGGCCGTGTCGATCCTGCGCCGGGTCGGGATCCCCGAGCCCGAGCGACGCGCGCGGCAGTATCCGCACCAGTTTTCAGGCGGACAGCGCCAGCGGGTGATGATCGCCATGGCTATGGTCATGAAGCCGGATCTTCTGATCGCCGACGAGCCGACGACCTCCCTCGATGTTACCGTTCAGAAAGAGATCCTCGAGTTGCTCCGCGAGACGAGCCGCGAGATGGGCATGTCGGTCATGCTGATCACGCATGACCTGTCCGTGGCGGCCAACATGGGGGATCGCGTGGCGGTGATGCATGGTGGCCGGATCGTCGAGACCGGACCCGTGCGCCAGGTCTTCGAGGCGCCGGCGCATCCATACACCGGGCGGCTTCTCGACGCCCGCCCTGACGAGACGGCAAACAAGACGGATGCGGTCGCCGATGCCGAGGTGCTGCTGCGCGTCGAGAACCTGTGCAAGGACTACTACATACCTCAGGCTTTCTCCCGCCCTGGTGTTCTGAACGCCGTGAGGGACGCGAACTTTGCGGTCCGTCGCGGCGAGACGCTGGCTATCGTCGGGGAGTCCGGGTCGGGAAAGTCGACGATGGCGCGGGTGCTCATGTTGCTCGATATGGCAACAAGCGGCAGCGTATTCTATCGCGGCAAGAACCTTCTGGACATGAACCAGGCCGATCAGCGGCGGTTCCGGCGGAGCCTCCAGATGGTCTTCCAGGATCCCTATTCTTCCCTGAACCCCGGCATGACGATCGGCCGCGTCATCTCCGAGCCGTGGACGGTACATACGGATATCTTGCCCCGTGCCCGCTGGCAGGAACGGATCGTGGAGCTTCTTGAACTGGTCGGGCTCAAGCCCGAGCATGCCTACCGCTATCCCCACGAGTTTTCCGGCGGCCAGCGCCAGCGTATCGCCATCGCCCGTGCGCTCGCCAGCGAGCCCGAGCTCATCATATGCGACGAAGCCGTCTCTGCCCTCGATCTCTCGATCCAGGCGCAGGTCATCGCGCTCCTGGCCGATCTGCGGGACCGTCTGGGGATCTCCTACATCTTCATCTCGCATGATCTTCATGTCGTGCGTCACTTCGCCAACCGCGTGCTGGTGATGAAGGACGGGCAAGTGGTGGAGCAGGGACAGACCCACGCGATCTTCACCGACCCGCAGCACCCCTATACGCAGAGGCTGGTCAACGCGACCCCGCGACCCAAGTGGGAAGACCAGTCCGAGGATCATCAAGCCAGGATCAGGACTGCCCCATGAACACTGCAACGAAGACCGAAGTCCACCTGGCTGTCGAGCCGCTCTTGGAGTGGATGGCCGGGGTGCTTGCCGCCGCCGGAATGCGCGAGGCGGAGGCGGCAGTCGCGGCCGGGGTGCTCCTTCGCACGAGCCTGCGGGGCATCGATACCCACGGCATTTCGCGCCTGCCGAATTATGTCGACGCGATGATGCACGGGCGCATCAAGGCGCGGCCCGACCACGGAGCTGCGATCCGGAACGGGATGATGCACTACGACGGGGACGGGGGGCTGGGCCAGCTCGTCGGTGTCCGGGCGGTCGAGGCCGCTGTCGAGCAGGCACGTACCCAGGCTGCGGTGACCTGTCTGGTCCACGACTGCGGCCATCTCGCGGCACTCGGAAGCTATGTGCTGCTGGCGGCGGAAGCCGGCATGATCGGGGTCATGGCGCAGGCCACCCAGCCTCTGATGGCCCTGCCGGGATGGACGAGCCGGGCAATCGGGAACAATCCCCTCGCCTTCGCCACACCGATTGCCGACCGCCCCCCGCTCGTCTTCGACATGGCCGCCAGCGTCGTCGCCCGCGGCCATCTACGCCAGGCGATCCGCGAGGGCACGCCGATCGCCGAAGGCTGGGCGATCGCGCCGGACGGCACTCCGACCACCGATCCCGAGGCCGCGTGGAATGGCGCCGTTCTTCCGACCGGTGGCTACAAGGGTATGGGCATTGCCATGCTGGTCCAGACGCTCTGCAACAGCCTGCTCGCGAACTCCCCCGAGGTCGCGGCCGGAACGACAGCCAGGATGGGCGCCTTTCTGATGGTCATCAACCCGGCCCTCGTCGAGTCGGGTTTCGGCGGCGATATCGACAGCTGGCTGGGGACCTACCTCGCGGCGGGCGGTGACAATGCGCGCTATCCGGGAGAGCGCGCCGCCGTGGTGGAGGCGGAGCGCAGCGTCGCCGGCATTCCGGCGCCGCCGGTCCTTCTGGAGCAACTCCGCGAGACGGGCGTGCTCACCGGTGTTCCTTTCGGAGCGCAACCCGTCTGAGGCGGGAGGAGCACGACGGGTCAGTACCCGTCCTGCTTCTCGACGACATTGATCAGCGGCTTGCCTGTTCGGCGGCGCCGGAGGTTTTCGATCAGGATCTCCAGCCCGCGCAGATGCGTCCCGGGCGTTGTCGCACCGTTATGCGGGGTGATGATGGTATTCGGCGCGTCCCAGAACGGGCTATCCGGCGGCAGCGGCTCCTCGCCATGCGCATCTAGGCCGGCGCCGGCGATCCTGCCCGATACAATAGCGTCAAGCAGGGCGGTGTCGTCGGCGATGCCGCCTCGTGAAAAGCACACATAATAGGCGGTCGGCTTCATCGCCGCGAACTCGGCGGCGCCGAGCATGCCCAGGGTTTCGGGGGTCCGCGGGGCGGTGACGACGACGAAATCGGCCTCGCCGAGGAACTCATGCAGCTGGTCGCGCCGATACATACGATCAAACCCGGGCGCCGAAGCACCGCTGCGCCTCATGCCGATTACCGTCATGTGGAAGGCCTTGGCCTTGCGGGCGAGGTCGATGCCCGAATGGCCGGTCCCGATTATGGCGCAGGTCTTTCCGGACAGCTCTTCATGGGTGCGGCGGTTCCAGACGCGGGCACGCTGATCGTCGATCCAGCGGACGGCATCGCGCTGGAGCATCATCATGAGCATCACCGCATGCTCTGCGAGGGGGATTGCCCCGTTGCCCTTGCAGCACGTGAGCTCGATCGAGCTGTCGACAAAGGCCTCGTACAACTGCTTGTCGGGCCCGGCCGCCCATGAGTGGACCCAGGTCAGCCGGTCCGATGCGCCAGCCAGAGCTTCCGGGGATACATAGCCCGCCACGACATCGGCATCGGCAATTCGGGAGGCGAGCTGGTCGCCCCTGGAGAGATATTCGAACGTATCTCCGGGTGCGGAGCTTTCGAGGTGCTGACGCCAGGCCTTCCGTCCTTCTGCGTCTTCTATGACCATATCGAGCTGCGGCTGGACGACGAGGATGTGCATGGGGATTTCCTGGGATTTGAAGAGAAGCCGAAGCAATCCGGGCGGCAGGTGCCGGGATTGCAGTTCACGCCGCCGACAAACGTGCTGCAATGCGGCTCGTTTTGACGATGTCTATGGCGCACAAGAGAGAAGCAGGGCTGGCCACCCGGGGAAAATTTAGAGTCGGCCGAACAAGTTGTCAATATATTTATCTTATTGTAAGGGTTGGCAGCCTTGGAGGGATGGAGCGAATGAGCAGTATAAATATCCAGCCTGCGCGAAAGCGCCGTCTCGCCGATATTCTGTACGGCCAGCTCCTTGAGCAGATCATGAGCGGGAGCTTGGTGCGGGGTCAGAAGCTGCCGACCGAGAATTCGCTCTGCAAGGGATTCGGCGCCTCGCGCCCGGTGGTTCGCGAGGCTCTGATGCGTCTCCAGGCCGACGGCCTTGTCGAGGCGCGGCGCGGCTCCGGAACCTATCTCGCGCGTGTGCCGTCTCAGGCCATTTCCAATTTCGTCGAGCCTTCGGACTTTTCAGTTTACTTGCGGACGTTCGAGGTTCGTATGGCGCTGGAAACCGAAACGGCCGCTCTCGCTGCGCGCAGGCGCAGCGAGGACGACCTGGCGACTATCCGGGCCGCGCTGGACAGCTTCGTCGGTGCGGTCGAAAGCGCCCAGCCCGCGGAACGCTTCGACAGCGCACTTCACCGCGCTATAGCGTCGGCGACGGGCAACGATCTTTTCGCGCGGCAGCTCGACAGCCTGACGGCGGAGATCGAAGGGTTCATGAACATTACCCTTGGCCTTACCCGGCTCGGCTCCGGCGAGCGCCGATCGGCGGTGATCCAGGAACACCGCCAGATCGTCGAGGCGATCGCCATGAGTGATGCCGATCTCGCCACGATCTACATGCGCTTCCACCTCAGCCAGACCAAGCGCCGGCTCACGGATGTGACGCGGCAGCCGTGAGCTGGTCGGTCGACGCCCCGAGGGCGCGTTCATTGAGCGCCAGCAGTTCGCGTGCGGCGGCGCCGATCGCGGCAAGCAGGCTCTTGTCGACCAGGTTGCTCAGGAAGGGCTGAATTGGCCCCGTCTCAGCTATTCCCGCGGCGGCCACGGCGGCATGCAGGACGAGCAGCGGGGAGTGCCCGTCGCGCAGGTCCTCAAGGGGCAGGAACATCTCGCGCAACTTGGTGGCGCGGGCGACGTCTCCTGCCTTCAGGGCGCGGAGCATCTCCGCGGACAATGCGGGGGCAATGCAGACCGAGCCGGAGGTGAAGCCGGTCAGGTTGAAGTTCGCGAGATGGCTGATCGCAGGACGCTCGCCGATCCCGGAGACGATGTACCTCGGGTCGACCTTTTCCACGAGATCGCTCAGATAGCGGTCATCGTCGGGATTTTCGCGCACAAGGGCATACTTGATGGCGCAGATCGCCCCGTCGGCGACCACCGCCGCCAGATCGTCCGCCGTAACGTAGTTGTCCGACTTTATGTACGTGGTGACGGGACGACCGAACCGATCCGCGATACGACGCAGGCCGGTGGCCACACCGCCCGAGGTTGTCGGGAAGTTCAGCGGCAGGAGCATGGCGGTGGGGAAGTTGCGGTCCCGGAGGAGTGCTACCTGATCAAGTGCCTTGCCAAAGTCAGGGCCGACCGAGGGGATAATCCAGGTATCGGCGGGGGCTGTCTCTTCGAGCATGTCGAGCAGCGCGCCGAACTTGCTCACGGAGGTATTGTAGAGGTTCGCATTCCCCCCATAAAGCGCCGTGCTCACACCCCCGCGGGCCAGATGATCGAGGACCTTTCGGTTCTGCGCGCTGTCAAGCTCGCCGTCTGCGCGATAGGCGAGCGGCGGGACGGCGATTACGGAGCGTGCGAGTTCTTCCGGGGTAACGTCTGGTGTTCGCATTATCGGTCTTTCGGTTTCTATGGAGCGCAGCAAGGGGCGGTGAACGTCTCTATTGGGGGGTGCGACGGAGCGTGGCCGCTCGCCTCAGGCGTGGCTGGAAGTAGGTGGACTCGGCATGCGTGCCCGCCTCGTAGACGCCGGCGTCGTTGCGCACGTTGACCCGGCTGGGATATTTGGCGATCTCTTCCTCGACGATGTCGACGCCGAGGCCCGGCGCATTCGGTACCGCGAGATGCCCGTCGACGACTTGCGGTGACGGCGTGATCACCTCCTGGCGGCCAGGCCAGTCGAATTCCATCCGCTCGAGCATCAGCGCGTTCGGTATGGTGGCGAGCACATGCAGGGCCGCGTATTCGGCGACCGGCCCGAGCGAGCCCGAATGCGGTGCCACGGAGATGTAATGGGCCTCAGCCATGGCGGCCATTTTGCGCATCTGCGTGATACCGCCCGCGCGGCCGGTGTCCGGCTGGATCACGTCGACGAGGTTGCGCTCTATGTACGGCGCCATCCCCCAGATGGTGCTGACGCGCTCTCCAGCGGCGAGCGGGATGTCGACGGAGTCGCGCACGCGCGCCAGGGCGTCGAGGTTCTCCGGCGCCACCGGGTCTTCGTAGAACAGGAGGTCCGCTCCCTCGAGCGCGCGGCCGAAGGCGATGGCGTCCTGCGTGGTCATCCAGGACGGTCCGTGGGCGTCGAGCATCAGGTCGACGTTCGGGCCGACGTGGTCGCGCATCATGTAGACGCGATCGATATCCTGCGCGCCGGCGAGCGGCAGCTTGAGCGCGGCATATCCGAGCGCCATCAACTCGTCCGCCCGTGTTTTTGTGCGGGCGTGGCCATAGACGCGGATGCGATCCCGGAACTTGCCGCCGAGCAGGTTCCAGATCGGCTGACCCAGTGCCTTGCCCTTGATGTCCCAGAGCGCCATTTCGATGCCGGTCATGGCTCCACCACCGACCGTACCCGTCATGCCATGCCCCATCAGGCTCTTGAGCATCTTCTGCCAGAGCCGATCGATATGGGCCGGATCCTCGCCGACAAGAACATGTGCGAGATCGTTCACGGCGGTCTCGATGACCCTGGGCCAGCCGGAGCACTCTCCGACGCCGTATATCCCCTCGTCAGTGAAAACCTTCACGAACAGCCAGTTTCGCGACCCCGCGAAGTCTCCTTCACGCCCGGTCGGTAGGCCGCCTTTGTCCTGGGGCAGGGGTGCTGCCGCACCGACCTGCATCAGATAGGTCCGGATTTCCGTGATCTTCATCTGGCTCCCCGTTCACAGGCCCGGCTGAGCGGCTGCCGCGCTGGTCGTGCATGGCGCGCCACGGATTTGTTGTCAACAAATATCTCATATTCTGAGTGGGGCGTGTGATCCGGACCTATCGGATGCCTTGGATGCAGGCGCTGCTCTGATGACTTCGCGAAGAAGTTGTCATATCTGATGGCTATATCGCCCAAGCGCCACGCCCGCCCCGACGCCGTGCCAAACGAGCCCCGATGGCGTCACCGCCCCGTGCCCGACACCGCACGGGCGCTCCGGAAACCGGACCGGAGAGCCTGCGGTTCCTGGTCGGCATGGAGCGCCATGCCCGGACCGATCAGTAGCAACGGCTTATGACCCTAGTCCGATTTTCTCTTGGGCGGGCTCCGGCCGCAGGCCCTAGTCTATCCCGACGAGAAGCCGTCCCTCCAATGGTCGGCCACCGGGATCCGGCAAATGTCCGGGAGTGGAAATCTCCACCACGGACCGAGCAATAAACGAGACAGGGATACCATGAACACAGTCACCAAATGCCTGGCTACCATTGCGGTCGCTGCATCGGTCGGCCTTGGAGCGCAGGCGGTTGCCCAGCCGATGAGCCTCAACCTGACCGATCCGCTGCCGGACGGCAACTTCATGGTCACGGCTGCGAAGCAGTTCGCCGACGAAGTGGCTGAGGCAACCGGCGACGAGATCAAGATCAATGTGCTCGGCGGCGGCTCGCTCGGGTTCAAGGGTCCCGACCTCCTGCGTGCGGTGCGCGACGGGCTCGTGCCGATGGCCAACATGGCTGGCGTGCAGCAGAACGGCGAGAGCGTGATCTTCGACGTCGAGGGGCTGCCCTTCCTCGTCAACAATCAGGACGAGCTGCGGGTCCTGCACAACCACCTCCGTCCGAGCCTCGACGAGGTGGCCGCGACTTTCAATCAGAAGTTCCTCTACTATGTCCCGACGCCGGCCCAGTATCTCTATACCAATGTCGAGGTCGACAACCTTGACGCCCTTGCCGGACTCAACACGCGCGGCGGCGACAAGAGCACCGTCGACGTCGTGACCGCGCTCGGCATGTCGGGCATCTTCCTGCCTTGGGCCGAGCTCATCCCCGGCCTCGCATCCGGGCGCGTCGCGGCGGTCGTCACCTCGTCGACCTCGGCCGTCGACGGGCGTTTCTGGGAGTTCCTCGACTACGTCTACGTCTTCAACGGCACCGGGCTGAGCCATATCGTCAGCATCAACCTCGATACCTGGAACCAGATCTCGCCCGAGAACCAGGCCAGGATCGAGGAGATCGCCGCGCGGCTCGAGCCCGAGTTCTGGGCGCTGTCGGCCGCCGAGGGGGACAATGCGCTCAATATCCTCGAGGAGAACGGCATGACGGTCGTCGACTATCCCCAGTCGATGCGCGACGACATCCTGGAGCGCTCGCGCCCGCTCCTCGACGCCAAGCTGGCGCAGATGCCCCAGTACGAGCAGATCGTGGCGGACTATCTCGCCGAAGTGGGCCGCTGACATGACCGGGAACGAGCAGCTTTCCCCCGACGGGGCCGTTCCCCCGCCCGGCGCCTTCAAGAGGGGCGCGGCGGCTCTGGCGAGCCTCGCCAACGGCCTCGCCTCCCTTGCGGGGATCCTCGCCATCGGCTGCCTCTGCGCGCTGCTGCTGCTCGTTCTCGGCCAGACCCTCGCCGGCATGCTGTCGCGCAGCTTCCCGGGGCTGACCAGCATGCTCTCGGTGTCGTGGGAGTATGCGGGCTATCTCATGGGCGCGGCCTTCATGCTCGGGATGGCGCAGACCCTGCGCATGGGCGGGCATATCCGCGTGAGCCTGCTCTTCGACGCGCTTTCCCCCAGGTCGCAGCGGGTCGCGGACTTCGTTGCCAGCGGTATCGCCCTGGCGATGACCGCGACGCTTGCCCATGCGCTGGTCCGCATGGCGCTGCGCTCGCAGGCGACGGGCAGCCGCTCGACGGCAAGCCTCACGCCGCTCTGGATCCCCGAGGGGATCTTCGCCGTCGCAGCCTGCCTCTTCGCCTTCCAGCTTTTCGTGCGAATGGTCTCGCTTGCGGCCGGCCTCCCCGCCGAAGAGCAGAAATCCTACGTCGGCGCGCCTTCCGAATAGCCGGAAGCCACCTCGTCACCGCAATCAACCTAGGGGGGATCCCGTGGCCCTGTCCGCGCTGGCCTTTCTGGCCTTTCTCTTCGGCTTCCTCGCGCTTGGCGTATGGGTGGGTCTCGCGCTGCTGATCGCGGCGTCGCTGATGATCATCCTGTTCACCAGCATTCCGATCAGCGGGCTGCTGGCCCAGTACACGCTCAACATCCTGACCGTCCCGGATCTGGTGGCGCTGCCACTCTTCATCATCATGGGCGAGTTCCTGTTCCGGACCCGGCTCTCTCAGGCGCTCTTCTCGGGTCTCGCGCCTTGGGCCGGGCTGCTGCCGGGCCGGCTCATCCATGTGAACGTGATCGCCTGCACGGTCTTCGCGTCGATCTCGGGCTCGTCCGCGGCCACGACGCAGGTGGTGGGGCGGATGTCGCTGACCGAGCTCCTGCGCCGCGGCTATGCGCGCGACATCTCGATGGGCAGCCTCGCCGGGGCGGGCACGCTCGGCTTCCTGATCCCGCCGAGCACGATCATGATCATCTACGGCGTCCTCGCCCAGGAATCGGTCCTGCGCCTGTTCGCGGCGGGCGTGATCCCGGGCCTGCTCCTGGCCAGCATGTTCATGGGCTACATCGCGGTACGCGCGATCCTCAACCCCGAGATCGTGCCGGAATCCGAGCGTCGCCTCAGCGCGCTCCCGATCCGCGAGCGCCTGCGGGAATCGCGGCACCTGCTGCCCGTCTTCAGCCTGATCGTCCTGATCCTCGGCTCGATGTACACCGGCTTTGCGACGCCGACCGAGGCCGCGGCCATCGGCGTGCTCGGCGCGGCAGCCGTCGCCTGGATCGACGGCACCCTGTCCTGGCAGGCCCTCAAGCAGGTCGCCTACGGGTCGATCCAGACCTGCTCCATGATCGGCCTGATCATGGTCGGCGCCACGATCCTGAGCACGGCGAGCACGATCATGGGCTACCCGCAGGCGATCAACGCCTGGGTGGCACGGATGGACCTCTCGCCGTTCACGCTCATCGCGATCATGCTGCTCGTCTACCTGATCCTCGGGGCGGTGATGGACGGCTTCTCGATGATCGTGACGACGCTGCCGGTGTTCCTGCCGCTGGCCATGGCCGCGGGCTTCGACAAGGTGTGGTTCGGCATCTTCGTCATCATCGCAGTCGAGATGTCCCAGGTGACGCCGCCCGTCGGCTTCAACCTCTTCGTGATCAACGGCCTGACCGGCGACCGCCTTTCCTACATCGCCCGGGTGACGGTGCCCTTCCTGCTCCTGATGGTCGCGATCGTCTTCATTCTGACCCAGTTCCCGCAGATCGCGCTCTGGTTGCCTTCGGTTCTCTTCGGCTGAGGGTATCCCGGGCTGGCCCTGCCTGGGCCTGCTCCGCGCCCAAGGCCAGCTCGTCGGCAAGGGCTGCGGCCACCATCTCGGCCACCAAGTCGTGAACCGCGAAGGCCGTATCCGACAGGCCGGTACTGTCGGGAATGCAGATGGAGATCGGCATCGTCAGGGGTGTCGGGCCGATCGGCACGATCCTGAGCTGCTCGCTGCCCTTGAGCGCCGCCGCCGCCGCATGGGGCAGCACGGATGCGCCCAGCCCGTCGCAGAGCGTCGCGGCAAGCAGATCGCTCGAATAGACCTCCGCCACGACCTGCGTCGTGCCACCCGCATCGGCGCAGGCGCGCTCGACCATCTGTCGCAGGAACGACTCCTCGGTCGGCAGGATCAGCGGCAGCCGTGCAATCTGGGCGCCCGAGGCCATGTCCTCGACGCCGGCCTCCGCAAGAACCTCCTGCCGGCCCACGAGATGGAAATGCTCATGCCCCACGGTCTTGTAGTGCAGCCCCCTCGGCGGCGCGTCGCCGTAGAGAACCGCGAGATCCATCCGCCCGCGCAGCATCAGTTCGCTCATGGTGACGCTGAAGATGTCGCAGATATGGAGCAGGATGCCGGGATGACGGATGCGCAGCTCGCGTAGAAGCGCCGGCGCGATCCGTGAAATCGAGCTCCAGGGCGCGAGGCCGAGACTGACGCTTCCCGAAAGATGCTCGCTCGCATCGCGGACGCAGCGCTGCGCATCCTCGATCTGTCGCAGGATCGAGCGCGCGTAGCGATAAAGCACCAGCCCCGCCGGGGTGGGGATCACGCCCTTCGGGCTGCGGATCAGAAGCTGCGCCCTGAACTCGGCCTCGAGGTTTGCGACCTGCTGGCTGAGCGCCGGCTGGGCGATGCGCAGCACGGCGGCAGCGCGCGTGACGCTGCCGAGATCGACGATCTTGACGAAGGAGTTGAGGCGGCGGGTATCCAACGGCAACGTCCACGCTAGGGACATGATGCTAGCATCGTGTCCCCTGGGTCGAAAGCCCTGCGCGCAGGCTATTCCGCAAACGTATGTCCGGGTGCAACGGTCGCCCCCAGGGCCTCCACGGTCCGGCGCACCGTGCCGGCCAGCTCGACCGAGCCGGGCGTGTCGCTGTGAACGAGGATCGAGCGCCCGCGCATGGCGATCACCTCGCCGCCGATGGTGACGACCTCGCCGCTTTCGACGAAGCGGCGCACCCGCGCGGCCACGTCCTCGTCCGAGGTCACGACGGCGCCCGGCTGGCCACGGGGCACGAGCGAGCCGTCCGCCCGATAGGCTCTGTCCGCGAGAAAGACCTGCATGGTGCGCAGGCCGGCGGCCCGGGCCGAATGCTCCACCTCGGTATCCGGCATCGAATAGACGACGAGGTCGGGATCCACGGCCCTGATCGCCCGGCTCAGGACGTCCGCCAGATCGCGGTCCGCCGTCGCCATGTTCCCGAAGGCGGCGTGATAGCTGATATGCGTGACCGGATAGTTCTGGGCCGCCGCAAAGCCCTTGAGGGCGCCGAGCTGATAGATCAGCAGGCTCTCCATCTCGCCGGGGCTGAGCGCCATGTTCCGGCGCCCGAACCCCATGAGATCGGAAAGGCCCGGATGCGCGCCGAGACCCAGCCCGCGCCTCTTCGCCGCCGCGACCGTATGCGCCATGATCACCGGGTCGCCCGCATGAAAGCCGCAGGCGACGTTGGCGGAGCTGATCACCTCCATCAGCGCGTCGTCGTCGGCGACCCGGTAGCGGCCGAACCCTTCCCCCATGTCGGAATTGATGTCGATCTTCACGTCGTGCTCCTGCTGGAATTCGGCCGGCCCGCACCGAAGCGGGACATCGTGCCGAGGACATTGCGCAGCGCGCTGCGGGTGTCGCGGAGATAGTCGGACACCGGCTTCATCGCGGCCACGCCGCTGCGGTAATCGGTCTCGACGAGACGGATGCGGCTGCCGAGCGGGGCCTGGGCGAGCCGCCAGAGATCGGCCTCGATCACCCCGGCGATCCTCGGATAGCCCCCGGCGGTGTTGGCGTCGGCGAGCTGGATGATCGGCTGGCCGGAGGGCGGCACCTGGATGATCCCCGCGACCACGCCATAGGACCGCAGCTCCATTGGCCGGGAAAGCAGAAGCGGCCGGTCGCCGCGCAGCCGATAGCCGGCGCGGTCGCTCTGCGTGGTGATCGTCCAGTCCGTGCCCCACAGCGCGTCCCGCGCCGCATCCGGAAACGCACCGTAGTCGGCGCCGGGGATGGCCCGGACCACCAGCACATCGCCGGCCTCCGCCGAAGCGAGCGCGGCGCTGGGTGGGATCACCCCGAGCTCATGCACGCCCGGCGGCAGGCCTCGCGGATCGCCGATCGCTATCCTGTCGCCGGGGGCGAGATGGCGCCCGTGAAAGCCTCCGAAGCCGTTGCGCAGGTGCGTGCTGCGCGAGCCGAGCACCTCCGGCACATCGATCCCCCCTGCGACGGCAACGTAGCAGCGAGCGCCCGTGTCGGGCTGGGCGAGGGTCAGCACCTCTCCCGCCTCGACCTGCCTCCCCCACCACGGCAGCAGGGGCCGGCCGCCCAGACGGGCCTTTGCCGACCAAGCCCCGGTGACCGCCACACGGGTAGCCGCTATGAACCTCAGCTCGAACGGGAAGGTCTGGACCTCGATCACGGCCGCACCCTCGTCGTTGCCGACGAGCAGGTTCGCCACCCGCATCGCCGGACCGTCCATCGCCCCGGCGGTTCCGATCCCGACATGCAGCAGGCCCCGGCGGCCGAGGTCCTGGACCGTGTTCAGCGCGACGCTCGAAATGACCTCGATCACAGCCGGATTTCCTCCGGCACGAAGCGCACCCGGTCACCCGGCCGCAGGCGCACCGGCTCCGGGGCTGCGGGGTCGAAAAGCGTGATGTCGGAATACCCTATGGCGTTCCAGCCGTTCGGCCCGGTCGAGACGGCGACACCCGTCAGCATCCCGCCGATCGTCACCACGCCCTTCGGCATCCGAACGTCCGGCACCTTCTTGCGCGGACAGGCGATGCGCAGGTCGAGCCCGTGCAGATAGCCGAACCCCGGCGAGCTCGCGACCGCGATCACCGTGTACTGGCCGGCGGCATGGATCTCGATGACCTCCGCCGGGCTCATGCCCGCGTGCTCGGCCACCTTGGCGAGATCGGTCGCGAATTCCCCGCCGTAGATCGTCGGCACCTCAAGCACCCGCGATGGAATGCACTTCGGCGTACTGCCCTGCCAGGCATCGCCCAGCCGCCGGATCAGGTCGCCGACGTCTTCTGGCCGCCCCGGCCCGAAGACCAGCATGAGGTTGGTGACACCCGGCACGGTCTCCTCGAACTCGGGCCAGCCAGCCACGGCATCGGCAAAGGCGAGGATGCGCCGCTGCAGCTCGATCGACATCGGTCCCGCGGCTTCGACGAGCAGGGCACCGGTGCCGATATGGCTGAACCGCAGCTCCCCCTGACCTGGCCAGCCTCGCAGCTGCGGGTCGATACTCTCGAAGGCCTGATCCAAGGGGGCTCTCTGATTTCCTTCAGCCGGATCGTGTCACTCTAGGTTCGCAGCGGCGAGCACGTCCAAGCGCTTGTGCGTCTACGGTCATATGCCGTGCCGATGAGAGGCAATCAGCCCCCTTGCGGACCTCCATGCAGACTTTCTATGACGCCACATCCGAAAGGGCTCTACACGGTGCATGGAATGCACGCGTAGCTGTCGTCAGAGGGTTTATGAGGCGTCCGATGCAGACACTGTCTTCCAAGTTCCAGCCCGCCGCGCGGATCGGCAAGATTGCGATCTCCGCCTCGGCCGCCATGACCGACAAGGCGCGCGAACTCCGCTCCAAAGGGATCAGGGTGATTTCTCTCTCGTCCGGCGAGCCCGATTTCCCGACGCCCCCCCATGCGATCGAGGCGGCGCATCGCGCCGCACTGGCCGGCGACACCAAGTACCCGCCCCAGACCGGCTCTCGTGCCCTGCTCGAGGCGATCCAGCGCAAGTTCGCCCGGGAGAACGGGCTCGACTACGCTCTCAACGAGATCCTGACCGGCAACGGTGCCAAGCAGCTCATCTTCGATGCGATCATGGGCAGCTGCAATCCGGGCGATGAGGTGATCATCCCGATGCCGGGCTGGATCACCTATGCCGACATCGTCGCCCTGGCAGAGGCCACGCCGGTGCCGGTGCAGTGCAGGCCTGAGAACGGCTTTCTCCTGTCCCCCGAGGACCTGGAAGCCGCGATCACGCCGCGCACCCGCTGGCTTATGCTGAACTTCCCCAACAACCCCAGCGGCACCACCGGCAGCGAGGACCAGCTCCGCGCCATCGCCGACGTGCTGCTGCGCCATCCCCATGTCTGGGTGCTGACCGACGATATCTACGAGCACCTGCGCTACGACGGCACGCCCTTCTTCACCATCGCCCAGGTCGAGCCACAGCTGAAGGACAGGACGCTGACGGTGAACGGCGTCTCCAAGGCCTATGCGATGACCGGCTGGCGCGTCGGCTATGCCGGTGGCCCGCGCGAGCTGATCGCGGCCATGAACGTGATCCAGCTTCAGGCGACGGGCGGTATCTGCACCGTGGCCCAGGCCGCGGCCGTGGCGGCCCTCGACGGCCCGCAGGAGCTGTTGCAGGAGCAGGCGGACATCTACCGCATGCGTCGCGACAACGTGCTGCAGCTCCTCTCCGACGCCCGCGGCATCGCGTGCCACCGCCCCTCCGGCGCGTTCTACGTCTATGCCAACATCGCCGGCGTGCTGGGGCGCACCACCGCCGGAGGCACGCGTATCGAGACCGACGCGGACTTCGTGACCGCACTCCTCGCCGAGAAGCACGTCGCGACCGTCCATGGCGGCGCCTACGGCATGAGCCCTTACTTCCGGCTGTCCTACGCCACCGACATCGACTCGCTTCGCGAGGCCTGCGGCCGGATCAAGGACTTCTGCGCCGAAATGAACTGAGCCTCGAACGCCTGGTCCGCTCCGCACTACGGAACGGACCAGGCTCCGCTCCGAACCGGAAACCCTGACAAGGACGGCCTTAGGCCTTTCGCACCCCCGGCGAGCCGGAGAGGACGAAGTCACCGATCACTTCCAGCAGAACCTCGCGGACCGCGCTCACGGGCTCTGAAAGCGGCAGATGGTCCGAGACGCAGATCGAGATCGGGATCTCTATCTGGGGATGCGTCAATGGCCTGATCTGGTCCTTGCTGATCCCGATCTGGGTGACGATCGACAGCGGCAGGATCGCCGCCCCCATCCCGCTCGCCACCGCATCCCCCAGGATCGTCGTCGATTCGATCTCCGCGACCAGATCAGGCTCCACCCGCGCCCGGATGAAGGCCTGATTGACCGCCGTGCGGATGTAGTTGATCTTGCTCGGCAGGAGCATCCGGAGGCCGGTCAGCGACCGCAGCGGGACGGCCACGCCCGGTGGAAAATGATCGGTCATGTTCGGGGGAAGGACGAGGAAGAGCTCTTCCAGGAACAGGGGCGTGAGCTGCACGCCCTTGATCGGCCCCGCACCGCAGATCACGGCGATTTCCATGCGGCCGGTCATGATCGCTTCGCTGATGATATAGCCGAAGCTGTCGGTGATATGCACGGTGATGCCCGGATGCCGGCTCAGCATCGTCGCCAGAAGCGGAAGCGCCAGCGTGGGCAGCGCGCAATAGGTGCCGAGCCCGATCGAGACCCGCCCGCTCAGCGCCGACGCCGACTTCGCCATGTCTGACTGGGCCTGGTCGACCTGCTTCAGGATCGTCTGGGCATGGCGGTAGAGTAGAAGGCCGGCCTCGGTCGGCACGATCCCGCGGTTCGAGCGGATCAGCAGCTTCTGGCGGAAATGCGCTTCAAGCGCCGCGATCTGCTGGCTTAGGGCCGGCTGCGCGATGCGCATGACGCTTGAGGCGCGGGAGATGCTCCCGGTGTCGATGACCTTGACGAAATTCTGCAGCTTGCGGAACTCTATGCTCATGGTCCCCGCGGCGCGGGCCCCCATCGAAGCTATGCCAGGTCTCTGCAGGCGGCCTCGATACGGTCGCAGCCTTCGCGCAGGGTTTCCATCGAGGTCGCGATCGAGAGCCTGAAGAACGGCGACATGCCATAGGCACTGCCATGGATCGTCGAGACCCCGACATGGTTGAGGAGATAGAGGACGAAGGCGAGATCGCTGTCAATCCTGGTCCCGTCCGGCGAGGCCTTGCCGAGGACGCCCGCACAGTTCGGAAAGAGATAGAAGGCGCCGTCCGGCACCGTACAGCTCAACCCGGGGATGGCCGCGATGCGGGCGGCGGTATAGTCGCGCCGCTCCCTGTAGACCGCGGCACTGCTGCCGACAAAGGACTGGTCGGGCGACGAGAGCGCGAAGGCCGCCGCGGCCTGGCTGATCGAAGAGGGGCAGGTCGACGACTGCGACTGGAGCTTGTTGATCGCCGATATCAGCGGTGCCGGCCCCGCGCCGTAGCCGATCCGCCAGCCGGTCATCGCATAGGCCTTGGAGACGCCGTTGACCACGAGTGCGCGGGCCTTCAGATCCGGCACCGCCGAGACGATGCTGCGCACCGTCCGGTCCGCATACCAGACCTGATCATAGATCTCGTCGCAGAGGATCATGACCTGAGGGTGGCGCAGGAGGACGGCGCCCAGAGCGGCAAGCGCCTCGGGCGTATAGGCCAATCCCGTCGGATTGCCCGGCGCGTTCAGGACCAGCCATTTCGTGAGCGGCGTGATCGCCGCCTCGAGCCTCTCGGGGCTGAGAAGGAACCCGTCGGCCTCGTCGCAGGCGACGATCACCGGCACGCCGTCGTTGGCGAGGGCCATGTCGGGATAGCTCACCCAGTAGGGCGCCGGCACGATCACCTCGTCCCCGGCATCGAGCGAGGCCATGAGCGCGAGGAACAGGATCTGCTTCGCGCCGCCTCCCACGCAGATCTCGTCGTCGCCGTAGCTAAGGCCGTGGCGGCGGGCATAGTCGGCAATGATCGCGCGCCGCAGTTCTGGAGTGCCGTTCACCGACGTATAGCGGGTATCGCCCGCCTCGATCGCGGCAATCGCCGCCGCCCGGATCGGAGCCGGCGTATCGAAGTCAGGCTCGCCGATGGTCAGGTCGATGATGTCGCGCCCGGCCGCCTTGAGCTCGCGCGTCAGCGCCGCCGCGGCGGCGCTTGGCGAGACCTTGATCCGCTGCACGCGCGCGGCGGGAACAAACGTCGTCATGGACTACTCCTGCCGGTGCGGCGCACCGGACGCTGTCGAGGGTTAGTGCCGCTTGTGCGACAGGGCCGAGGCGTTCCCGGTCATGAAGAGCTCGCCCAGGTCCTCGTGGCTCACCTCCGAGGGCGGGCTGTCCCAGATGACCTGGCCGAGGCGTAGGACGACCGCGCGCTTGGCGAATTCCATTGCCTTCTTGGTGTTCTGCTCGACCAGAAGGATGGTGAGTCCGCTTTCATGGATGCGGCTGAGCTCGTCGAAGACGAGGCCGATCGCGGCCGGCGACAGGCCGACCGAGGGCTCGTCGACCAGAAGCCCCTGCGGCCGTTGAAGGAGCGCCATCGCCATTTCCAGAAGCTGCTGCTCGCCGCCCGACATGTTGCCGGCCATGGTGGTACGGCGTTTCTTCAGCACGGGGAAGAGATCGAAGACCCGGTCCCGTTCCTCTGCGGTGCTGCCGCCCGGGATCGTGTAGGCGGCCATGTCGAGGTTCTCCTCGACCGACATCTGGGGGAAGTTGCAGCGCCCCTGCGGGACATAGCTGATCCCCCGGCCGAGTACCGCCCGCGGCTTCAGCCCCGCGATCTCCTGGCCGCGCCAGCGGATCGAGCCGTTCTTGATCGTGGTCATGCCGAAAATGGTCTTCAGGAGCGTCGACTTGCCCGCGCCGTTCGGCCCCATCAGCGCGACGAACTCGCCGGCGCCGACGCTGAGGGTCACGCCGTTGAGGATGTCGAGGTTGCCGTAGCCCGCATGCACATCCTCGAGGATCAGCTCCATGTCATCCGCCAAGATAGGCCTCCCGCACGCGCTTGTCGCTGACGATCTCCTCCGGCGTCCCCTCGGCAAGCTTGGCGCCCTGATCGAGCACGACCACACGCTGGCAGAGACTGGTGATCACGTCGATGTTGTGCTCGATGATGAGGAAGGAGATGCCGAGCTCCCGATTGGCGTAGAGGATGTTCTCCATCACCCGCTCGATCAGCTTGGGGTTGATGCCGGCCATAGGCTCGTCGAGGAGGATGAGCTTGGGCTGGGGCATCAGCATCGAGGCGAACTGGATGAGCTTCTGCTGCCCGCCCGAAAGATTGCCCGCCGGCTGGTCGGCCACCGCCGAGAGGCCGACGATCTCGACCAGCTCGCGTGCCCGCCGCCTCAGGTCCGCGACCCGTTCGCGCGCCCGAGCCCCGAAGGAATAGGTCGAGGCCAGCGAGGGGAAGGAGAACATCTGCCCGGCGATCACCAGGTTCTCCTCGGCATTCACCGACTTGAACACCACCGTCTTCTGGAAGCTGCGCAGCAGCCTGCCCTCGCGGGCGATCCGGTTCAGCGACCAGTCCGAGATGTCGCGCCCCTCGAGCAGGACCTTGCCGGAATTCCGCCGGCTGAGACCGGTGCAGCAGTCGAAGAACGTCGACTTGCCCGATCCGTTCGGGCCGATGACCCCGCATATCTCGCCGTGCGAGACATGCATGCTGAGGTCGTCGACGGCGATGACCGAGCCGTAGGCCTTGGTCAGGCCGCGCACCTCGAGGACGGGCGTGGGGTGGTGCACGGCCATCGTTCAGTCCTTTCCCGACGGCTTGGACCGGGGCGCGAGTGCCGCCCAGAACCGCTCGATCAGCGGGGCAAACCCCTTGGGGAACCAGAAGACCAGCACGAGCAGGCAAAGGCCGTAGAGGATCATCCGGACCGCCGGCGCGATGCGCAAAGCCTCGGAGAGCCCGACGAAGAGGAAGCTTCCCAGCACCGCGCCGGTGATGGTGCCCGGCCCGCCGCCGAGCACGATGATCAGCATCGTCGTCGTGTAATGGGTCTGGAAGGTCAGCGGGCTGACGATCGTCAGGTAGTGGACATAGACGCTGCCCCCGATCCCCGCGAAGAACGCCGACAGGACGAACACCGACAGCTTCACACGCCAGGTCGGAATGCCCATCGATTCCGCCAGCGTCTCGTTCTCGCGGATCGCGACCATGTTCCGCCCGGCCGCCGAACGCACGATGCCATAGAGCAGGGCGACCATGAGAACGGCGATGGTCAGTACGAGATAGTAATGGCCGGTGATCGTCGTCACGCTGAAGGACAGCGGCCCGAGCGGGAAGCTGGGGCTGGGGACATTCGCCAGCCCCATGTCACCGCGCGTCAGCGAGACCCAGTTCTTGGCCACGGCCTGGCTGATGATCACGAAGCCGAGCGTGCACATCACGAAGGACGTGGTCCTGAGGCGCAGGGCCGGCACCCCGAGCGGCGCGGCGATCAGGGCGGCGACGACACCCGCGAACGGCACGTTGAAGTAGTAGGGCGTCCCGAAGTTCAGCGCCATCAGCCCCGAGGCATAGGCCCCGATCCCGAAGAAGGCCGCCTGCGCCAGCGAGAGCAGCCCCGTGTACCCGACGATCAGGTTGAGGCCGATCGCGGGGAACAGGAAGATCATCGCGACGATCATCGCATGAAGGGCGTAGTTGCCGAAGAAGAACGGCGCCACGGCGAGCAGGGCGAGGGCCAGGAGGATGACGAGCACCCTCCTGTCCGAGAGACCTGCGGGCGCGGGAACGGTGGTTTGCATGTGCGTCCTCATGGCCAGGGATGATCAGAACCGCGTGGTCGAGCCGAAGAGGCCGTGCGGACGGATCATGAGGATCAGGATGAGGGTGGCGAACCCGACGGCATCGCGGAACTGGAGCCCGACGTAACCTGCGACGAAGCTCTCGGCGACGCCGAGGATCATTGCCGCGGCCAGCGTGCCGCGCACGTTGCCGAGGCCGCCCATCACGATGATCGGAAGCGTCTTGTAGGTGATGATCTCGCCCATGCCGGGATATACGGTCACGTTGATCGGCCCGGTCAGCACCCCCGCCAGCCCGGCAAGTCCGGCACCGAGGACGAAGGTCCGGAACACGACATGGGGGACGTCGATCCCCACGACCTCGCAGCATTCGATGTTCTGGGACACCGCCCGCATCGATTTGCCGAAGCGGGTGTAGATCACCATCATCTCGAGCGCCGCGAACACCACCGCGACGACGACGAGGATCAGGATCCGCTGCTGGGCGATCGTGATCCCGAGCACCTCCACGGGCTCGATGTAGCCGGCGGAGAAGAACTTGTAGCTCCCCCCGAGAAAGAAGATCACCGTGTTCTGGAGGACCAGCGCAATTCCCAGCGTGGCGAGGACGCCGGACTCGGGCGAGCGGCCAACCATGCGCCGCATGATGAAATGGCCGATCAGCGCGGCGACGGCGATCGTGGAGAGCACGCCCGCGACGATCGCGACCGGATAGGGCACCTCCAACCATTCCAGAACAATCCAGCCGCCGAAGGTGCCGACCATGTAGTATTCGCCATGGGCGAAGTTGATGGCCCTCAACACTCCAAATATCATGGTCATTCCGACCGCGACGATGGCGTAGACCGACCCGGTGACGATTCCGTTCAGAAGCTGCTCGAAGATCATCACAGCCGATATGTTCCTTCTCGGAGAGTCTGCGCGTGCGACATCCGCGGAATCGCGCCGAAATCAGCGGACTCGAGCCCGGGACACAACCACCGTCGTGCCCCGGGGTTGCAACCGCGTCAGTTCGAATCCGGGTAGATGATGTCGCCCTGGACGTTGCCCACGACCTCGATCTTGCCATCCACGATTTCTAGCAGAACCATCGGCAGCTTCGCCTGGTGATGGTCGTCGAAGTTGACCGTGCCGACGGCGCTCTCATAGGTGATCTCCTGCATGGCCCCGCGCACCGCCTCCGGATCCGCACTGCCGGCATCCTCGATCGCCGCCGCGAGCAGATAGGTGCTCTCCCAGTGCGAATACGCGTGGTTGTTCGGCTCCTCGCCGCCGTATTCCGCCTTGTATCGCTCCACGAAGTCCAGAGACCGCTCCGTGTCGAGCGTCGGAAGCCAGAAGATCGCCTGGATCGCCCCTTCCATCGCCGGCCCGGCCGCCCGCAGTGTCGTCGACGCGTTGAACTCGCCGTCGCCGATCAGCGGGATCTTCCCGGCCATCCCGAGCTCGATCATCTGCCGGCCGACCACCGGGGTCGTGTCCCCGAGGCCATACATGATGATCGCCTCGGCATCGGAGTTGCGGATCTTGGTCAGCACCGAGCGGAAATCGACCTCGCCCTCCTTGTAGTAGTCCTCGCTCAGGATCTCGCCATTGAACTCGGTGAGATACTTGCGGGCGAAGTTGACGGCGCCGCGACCGAAATCGCTGTCGACCGACAGGACCGCGAACTTGGTATAGCCGCGATCCTCATAGGCGAACTGCTGGACGGCGCGCGCCCGGATCTCGTCGGTGATGTAGTTGCGGAAGGTCCACTCGAACCCGCCGACGCCCGCGCCATAGGTGATCTGCGGGTTGGACGAGGCGGCGTTCAGCAGGAGCACCCCGGAGTCTTCCACGATCGGCTGCATGGCGAGCGTGACCGAGGAGCAGACGTCGCCCAGGATGAAATTCACCCCGTTGCTCTCGATCAGGCGCCGGGTGGCGGACACGCCCTCGACCGGGGCGCACTGGCTGTCTGCGTAGGACAGCTCCAGCATCTGGCCGTTGACGCCGCCCGCCTCGTTGATCTCCTTGACGGCAAGCTGCATGCCGCGAAGCGCGAAACCGCCGAAGCGGGCATTGGCGCCGGCCATCGGGGTGACCAGTCCGACGCGGATGGGCTCGGCCTGGGCCTGAGCCGGCTCTGGCTGGAACGCCACGAGGGCAGAGGCCAGAAGCGACGCGCTTGCCACGAATGAAAGCAAAGACATGCCATTCGAAGCCGACTTACGTGTTTCCATTCTTTCTCTCTCTGTTGGGCCGCCGTTTCGGCGGGCATTTTTGTGTTTCTGGGTCGGTCGCGATCAGCCGCTGCCGTCCGAGGATCGGAAATTCTACCCCTTGCCGCCGGCGGGCCGGCTTAACTAGTTCCATCTGTCGCTATATGAATTTCCGATAGCCACCCCCCGAGGATCACCCATTACCACCTCTGGACTGCGGCGCGTCGCTCAGGCCCTCCGGCGCTCCGAGCCAGCGCGCGGTCTCAAGGTCCTCGGAGATGTCGCGCTGATAGGTCGGGGCGATCTTCAGCTCCTCGACCACCGCGCGCGCCGGCAGGGTGCAGCAGAGCAGGATCGCCTCGGCTACGTCGGACGGATCGAGCATGACCGCGCGTTCCTCCGGGCGGGGCGGGCGGGCGCGCAGGTCCATGATCGGGGTATTCACCTCGCCCGGCAGCACCGTCGTCGCGCGGATCATCTGGTTCCGGTAGGTGGTGTGGAGATAGCCCATGAAGGTCCGTACCCCGGCCTTGGCCGCGCCGTAGGCCGGCCCTCCGAGCAGGTTCGGCCGGTCCGCGGCCAGGGACGAGACCGTGACGATCGTGCCGCCGCCCGCCGCGATCATCCCCGGCAGGACCGCCTGCGTCAGACGAAAGACCGCCGTCAGGTTCAGCTCGACCGTCGCCGCCCAGTCCTCTTCGGTGATCCAGCGCGCGTTGAGGATGTCGCTCGCCCGGCCGGCGTTGTTCACCAGAATACCGACGGGGCCGAAGCGCGCCTCGGCGGCCGCGACAAGTCCCGCGACATCCGTGGCGCGCGATATGTCCGCGGCATGGGCGAGCGCCTGCCCGCCTTCCGCCCGGATCTCCCCGGCCAGCGCCTCGAGCGGTGCGATGCGGCGCCCGACCACCACCACCGCCGCCCCCTCGCCGGCGAGCAGCCGGGCCGCGGCGCGGCCGATCCCCGATCCGGCTCCGGTCACGACGGCGACCTTGCCCGCCAATCGTCCCGCAGGAATGCCGTGTCCGGCGCCGCTCATTCCGCCGCCATCTGCGGATAGGCCGCGCGCGCGGCCTCGTCGCTCACCCAGCCCTCGCGCAGGTCTTCCTCGATATCGGCCAGCGCCCGGTCCTCGGGCCTGCCCCAGCCGCCACCACCCGGGCTCTCCATCGTCAGCCGGTCGCCCGCGTCGAGCCGGATCCGGCCCTTGGGGAAATGCGGCTCGCCGTTCTTCAGGACCCGCCCCGCGCGGCCGTCATGCCCGCCGACGACGCCGAAGCAGGGATACTTCACCCGCTCCGACGACACATAGACGTTCATCGGCAGCGGCGAGAGATTGAGCAGCACCGACCGCTGGCCAAGGCCGCCGCGATGCTTGCCCGCGCCGCCCGAGTCGCGGATGAGCTCCTTGCATTCGGTCAGGACCGGGACCGCCAGCTCGAACATCTCGACGGGCGTCGCCTTGCAGTTCGACGGAAAGCTCAGCGTGTCGAGCCCGTCGAGGGTCGCCCGTGCGCCCTGGCCGCCGTGATAGTACTGCATCGACCCGTAGGAGGTGCCGTCCATGTGCTGGCCCATGCAGTTGGTCGCCCAGATCGGCGCGCCGCCGCTGTCGCCGATCACCCGGTCGGGAAGCACACCCTGCAGCGCGCGGAAGATCGCGCTCGGGATCACATGGCCGACGAGGTTGCGCGAATTGCCCGCCGCGGCAGGCCGCGGGTTGAGGATCGAGCCGAGCGGCGCGCTGTCGGTGATCGGGTTGATGCAGCCCCCGTTGTTCGGCGTCTCGGGATCGAGCAGGCATTTGATCGCATAGACCGAATGCGCGAACCGGTAGTTCGGCCGGCAGTTGATGCCGTGCAGGACCTGGGCCGATGTGCCGGCATAGTCCACGTGCACGGTGTCGCCCTGGACGATGACCGCGACCTTCAGTCGCACGTCGTCGTCGAACCCGTCGAGCATCACCTCGCTCTCGTAGGTCCCGTCGGCGAGGTCGCGGATCGCCTGCCGCATCCGCAGCTCCGAGCGCGAATGGATCGCATCCGCGAGGCTGTCGACCTCGTCGAGGTCGTAGTCGTCGAGGAACCGCCCGAGCTCGCGGGCCATGACCGCATTGGCGGCGACCATGCTCTCGAGGTCGCCCATCACCTCGTGCGGCAGGCGGACGCTGGCGGCGATGATGTCGAGCATGTCGCGGTTCGGCTCGCCGGCCCGGTGCATCTTCATGATCGGAAAGCGGATGCCTTCCTCGAAGATGTCGGTGGCATCGGGCGAGAGCGGCCGCCCGCCGATGTCGGGCATATGCGCGATCGAGCCCGCATAGGCGACGACCTTGCCCTTCTTGAAGATCGGCGTGACCATCGTGACGTCGAGCAGATGGCCGGTGCCGATGTCGGCGTCGTTGGTGGCGAGCACGTCCCCGGGCTCGAGCGTCTCCGGCGGGAAGGCCTTCAGGAAATGCCCCTGCACGGCCGCCGGCAGCGACGAGATGAAGACCGGGATCGACCAGGTGCATTGCGAGAGCGCGCGGCCGCGCGAATCCATCAATACGGTCACATAGTCGTGGTTCTCGCGCACGATCGGCGAGAAGGCGGTGCGCCCCAGCACGTGGTCGGCCTGGTCGGCGATGAAGACCAGCCGGTTCCACATCACCTGCAGCGTGATCGGATCTTCGAAATCGGACAGCGATTTGAGCATGGCGGGACTCCTCAGTCGATCAGCAGGACGAGATTGCCGCGCGCGTCCTTGTGGGCGCGGGCATCGGCCCCGAAAACCACGGTGGACTCGCGCTGCTCGATGATGGCCGGTCCCTCGACGACCTCGCCGGGCGCAAGCCGGTAGTGGTCGTAGACAGGCGTCTCGACGAAGCCGCCCGCGTCGGGGAAATACGCCGGCCGGCGCCCCTTCAGCGCCCCGGCCCCGTCACCGGCGGCGCCGGTCCCGGAGATCGCGCCCTTCTCGCCGGCAGCGCGCAGCCGCCAGGTGATCACCTCGATCTCCGACCCCTGGACCACCCGCCCGTATAGGGTGCGGTATTCGCGCAGGAAGGCCGCCCGCAGCTCCGCCACGAAGTCCTCATCGGGCAGCGAGGCGTCGGGCAGCGTCACGGTGATCTCGTGTCCCTGGCCGATATGGCGCATGTCGACGGTATACCGGTTCACGATGGTCGCCGGATCGACGCCGCCGGAGATCACCACCTCCGCCCCCTGCCGCGCCAGCCGGTCCAGAAGCGCGCGCACCGCCGCACCGTCCCAGCGCGCCAGTGACATCGGCGAGGAAACCGCCAGATCGACCGCGACCGGCGCGATCAGGAGCCCGATCGCCGAGGTCACGCCGGCGCCCGTCGGATAGACGACCTTGCTCACCCCGAGCTTCCTGGCGACGCCGTAGGCATGGACGGGCCCTGCGCCCCCGAAGGCGACCATCGGCAGCCGCCGAGGGTCGAGCCCCAGGTCGGAGGCATGCATCGCCGCCGCCTTGCTCATGCTGTCGTTGATCAGGTCGTGGATGCCCCAGGCCGCCCGCTCGGGCGTGATCCCGAGATCGCCGGCGAGACGCCCGACCGCCGCCACCGCCAGCTCCCGGCTGACCTTGAAGGTGCCGCCGACGAACGACTCGATACCCATGTAGCCCATGAAGATATCGGCATCCGTCACCGTCGGCTCGGTGCCGCCCCGCCCGTAGGCGGCCGGTCCCGGCAGCGCGCCGGCGCTGCGCGGGCCGACGTCGAGCAGGCCGAGCGGCGTGCGCGCGGCGATGCTGCCCCCGCCCGCGCCGATCTCGATCATCTGGATCGACTGGATCTTCAGCGGAAAGCCCGAGCCGCGCTGGAACCGCTGGTGGCGGGCGACTTCGAGATCGGTCCCGACCTTGGGCTCGCCGTCGGGAATGATGCAGAGCTTCGCCGTCGTGCCGCCCATGTCGAAGGACAGGAGGCTCGTCTCCCCGGCCAGCCGGCCGAACTCGGCCGCCGCGACGGCGCCCGCGGCGGGGCCGGATTCGATCAGCCGCACCGGCAGCTCCGCCGCCCGGGTACCCGGCACGACGCCGCCGCTCGACGTCATCCACAGGAGCTGGTTGTCGACGCCCCGGCGGGCGAACTCCGCCTCGAGATTGCCGGTATGCCCGGCCATGATCGGCTGGGTGTAGGCATTGGCCACCGTGGTCGAGGCGCGGTCGTACTCGCGCACCTCCGGGCAGACGTTCGACGAGATCGAGACCGCGACCCCGGGCAGTTCCTCGCCGAGGATTGCGGCGATCCGCGCCTCGTGCTGCGGGAACTTGTAGGCGTGGAGCAGACAGACCGCGACCGACTTCGTGCCGTCCGCCCGCAGCCTGGCCGCGATCTCCCGCACCCCGGCCTCGTCGAGCGGCGCCATGACCGTCCCGTCGGCCGCGATGCGCTCGCGCACCCCGTGGATCCGCGCCCGCGGCACCAGCGGCGCGGGATAGCGGATGTCGAGATCATAGAGGTCGTACCGGCCCTCGGTACGGATGCGCAGCAGGTCCTCGAACCCGGCCGTGGTCACGAAGGAGGTGGGCACGCCCTTGCGCTCGAGGATCGCGTTCGTGACCACGGTGGTCGCGCCGAGGATCTGCAGCTCCGAAAGCGGCGCCGTCTCGCCATGCAGTTCCAGCAGGTCGTCGATGCCGCGGATGACAGCCTCGGCCGGATCGAGGGGCGTGCTCAGTACCTTGTGGAGATGCAGATCCCCCCTGTCGTCGATCAGGGCGAAATCCGTGAACGTGCCGCCCGTATCGAATGCAAGTCGTGCCATGTCCGCCCTGAATGCTCCTGTAGAATGGCCGGGACGCTGGCCGCGTTCGCAGCAGACGCCGGTTTCACACCGGTACTGATATGCCGCGCCCCTCCGGGCGGGGCATACGTCGCGCCAGTCTGCCGCCAGACGGATTTCATATAGCCGGCACCCGGCCCATGCGGAGCGGTGTCACTTGGCAGGAGAGGGGGGGGAAACCCGGGGCCGCCTGATCAGGCGCCCCTGCCTACAGCCACTTCGCGAGCCTGAACCGGAGATAGAGCCCGCCGCAGACCGCGAGGATCAGGACCAGCACCACATAGTACCCGTAGCGGGTATCGAGCTCGGGCATGTTGGTGAAGTTCATGCCGTAGATGCCAGCGATCGCGGTCGGCATCGCCAGGATCGCGGCCCAGGCAGCGAGCTGGCGGGTGATGACGACCTGGCGCTGCTGCTCGAGGAGATTGCTGACCTCGAAGACCGAGGTCAGGATCTCGCGCAGGTTCTCGACCATGCTCTGGGTGCGGCGCAGGTGGTCGAGCACGTCGCGGAAATAGGGGCTGACCTGCGGGTCGAGGCCGGGCAAGTCGAGATGGGTGAGCCGGCTCACCACCTCGGCCATCGGACCGAGCGCACGCTGGAACCGGATCATCTGCCGCCGCAGCGAGAAGAGCCGGATGATCTCGTCGCGCGTCAGCGAGGCGTCGATGGTGCGCTTCTCCATCAGCAGCACCTCTTCCTCGATGTCCTCGATGATCGGCTGGTAGCCGTCGACGATGAAGTCGAGGATCGCGTGCAGCACATAATCCACCCCGTGCCGCATCAGCGCCGGGGCGGCTTCGAGCTGGGCGCGGAGGGCCGTGTGGGCGCGGGCCGAGCCGTGGCGCACGGTGATGATGTGGTTGCGCCCGACGAAGATCGCGGTCTCGCCATATGCGATCCGGTCGCCCTGCCGCTGCGCCGTGCGGGCGATGACGAAAAGCTGTTCGCCGAAGATCTCGACCTTCGGCTGCTCGTGCGCCTTGAGCGCGTCCTCGACCGCCAGCGGATGCAGCCCGTAACTGACATGCAAGGCCAGCAGCTCCTCCTCCGTCGGCTCGAAGAGGCCGATCCAGACGAAATCCTCGCTGCCCGGCTCCGGCGGCGGTGTGTCGAGGGTGACTTCGGTGACGCAATGGCCGTCGCTGTAGCGATAGGCGGAAACGACGGTCATCGACTGCTCCGAAGGCGGTGGTCTTTCGGGCGCCTGCCGCGGCGCTCGACGGGGCACCCCTATAGGGCGCCAAGACATCAAATGGATGACGGTCGGTGCGCGCGCCGGTCCGGGTCAGGTTTCATGCCGGCCCCGAGTGATTGCCCGAGTGCGCGGACACGGGCACGCCCAAGCGCCGCCAGAAGTTATATTATTGATAATAAACAAACTTTCGCGTGGCCGCCGTGGCGCGGTGCGCCTCGGTGCCGCGAGCCGATCAGACAGACCGGGTGTCCGTGTGCCGCGTCACCCGCCCGACTCACTCCCGCCGGCGCGGGCTCCCCCGAGGCCGCCCACGGGGACGATTTCTGTCGCCGGCCCGAGAAACCCGCCAATGTCCTTGGCGATTTCTCTGCGAGTTCCGCGCGCGGTCCCCGCGTCTCGGCAATGCCGCATATCGGTCACAAATGGTTCTCGCTGCCCGGCTACGCCGAGTCCGAAAATTAACTTTTCAGATCGGAGCTCGCAGCATGCTGACCCCGGCGTCGGACGAAACCTATGTGGTCAGAAAGCCATGGAGTCTGGGGCGGCGGATCACGACGGCGGCAGTTGCCTTCCTCGGAATCGGCTCGCTCATCTTCCTCGTGGCCGGCACCAACACCGAAGGACGGCTGGCGGGAGCCGGGTCGACCTTCGTCAATCCGCTCCTCCAGCACGTCTCCACCGCCTATCAGGGCTATCTGGCGGCCGATCGCGTCGATCCGATCCGCCAGGAGGGCTCGAGCGGCGACTGGACGGCGGGTGCGACCGCGCTCGACTACGATCCCATTGGCTCGATGGGCGGGCTGGTCCGGCTGAGCGATCCCACCGTGAACTTTGCGGCAACCGAGGTACCTCTCTCGCAGGAAGATCTCCAGGAGCGGGGGCTTATCCAGTTCCCGGTGATCCTCGGGGCTGCAGCGCCGGTGGTCAATCTCGATCTGGGGGAGGCGCAGCTGGCGCTCGATGCGCCAACGCTCTCGGCCATCTATCGCGGCGAGATCACCAACTGGTCGGACCCGGCCATCGCGGCGCTGAACCCGGGCGTCACTCTCCCCGAGCAGGCGATCGCGGTACGCTTCCGCAGCGACGGCTCGGGTACGAGCTGGGTCTTCACCGGCTATCTGGCGCAGTCCGGAACCTGGGCGGCGGGGCAGGCCGCTCAGCTCGACTGGCCGTTGGGCGAGGGCGCGCGCGGCAGCGGCGGCATCGTCGAGGCTGTCGCCGCCATCCCCGGCGCGATCGGCTATTCCGAGGTCGGACAGGCGCGCCGCGCCGGGCTGACTGTGATCAACCTGATCAATGCCTCGGGCGAGGTGGTCGTGCCCGGTGCGGCGACGGTCCGCGCCGCGACGTCCGTCACCCATTGGAAGCCGGGACAGGACGTTGCCTCGTCCCCGGTCACCGAAGGCTGGCCGATGACCGCCCTCGTCTATGTCGTGATGCGCGCCGACGACCGTCAGGCCGACCGCGCGCTCGGCTTCTTCCGCTTCTTCTTCGCCGAGGCGTCGCGCCAGGCCGAAGCGCTCGGCTACGTGCCGCTGCCGGCCGAGGTCGTCGCCGAGATCGAGGCGATGTGGGCCGCAATCCTTAACAAACAATCCTGAGGACGCGCATCGCGCCCCTATCGAGGTGACAAGGTGGAAATCGATATTTTCAAGGAAATCATCGTTCCGGTGATCGGAGGCCTGGGCATCTTCCTGCTCGGCCTCGAGTTCATGGCGAGCGGGATCCAGGCGCTCTCGGTCAACAAGATGCGCGAATGGCTGGCCCGCGCGGCCGGCACGCCGATCAAGGGGGTGATGGCCGGTACCATCATCACCGGCGTCATCCAGTCCTCGACCGCGATGACGGTCATGACGGTGGGCCTCGTGAACGCGGGCGTGCTCGGGCTGCGCTCGGCCATCTCGGTCATCATGGGCGCCAACATCGGCACGACGCTCGGCAACGGCCTCATCGCCCTGCCGCTCGGGCCGCTGGGCCTGCTCTTCGGCGGCATCTTCGCGACGATCTACTGCTTCGCGAAGTCCGACCGGGTGCGCAACATCTCGCTCGCCGCGATGGGCTTCGCGCTGATCTTCTACGGCCTCAACCTGATGACCGGCGGCCTGAAGCCGCTGCGCGGGATGCCCGAGGTTCTGGAGATCATCCAGACCCTCGATGCCGGCAGCTTCATCGGGGTCATCTCCTGCGTCCTCATCGCAGCCCTGGTCACCGCGCTCATCCACTCCTCCTCGGCCACGATCGGCATCGTGATGGGCCTCGGCGCCTCGGGCATCCTGTCCTGGGAAACCGCCATCGCCTTCGCCGTCGGCGCCGACCTCGGCACCACCATCACCTCGTGGATGGCCTCGCTCAACCTCTCCAAGAACGCCAAGCGCGCCGCCTATGCCCATATCGCCTTCAACTTCATCGGCGTCACCGTGGTGCTGGCGCTCTTCTTCCCCGTCCTCTGGGCGATGAAACTGCTCCTCGGGATCTGGGGCATCGATCCCGGCGCGCCGGTCATGGTCGGCGGTCAGGAAACCTTCCCCGGCGTTCCGATCGCCATCGGCTTCTTCTCGATCTTCTTCAACATCTTCAACGTGATCATCCTCTTCCCCTTCGTGAACGTGTTCGAGCGCGTGCTGTCGCGCGTCGGCCATACCAGCGACGAGGACGTCGAGGACTACTCGATCCCGCGCTACCTCGACCGCAAGCTGATCGCCGATTTCAACGCCGCCCTGCCGGCGGTGAGCCAGGAAGCGAACCGCCAGCTCCAGGCCGGTGCGGTCTTCCTCGACATCGCCCGGGACAAGCCGGACGCGCCCAAGGACGCGGTCGAGCACCATGCCGCGACCGACCTCCTCGGCCGCGAGATCCGGTCCTATTCCGCGCAGCTCTTCCAGGACGGGCTGTCGCGCGAGCAGCTCGACCTCGTCGCCTCGCTGATCGAGGAGGTTGACTTCACCTCGGCGCTGACGGAGTCTCTCTACCAGATTGCCCGGCGGGTGAAGCGCGAACCCTTCTCGGAGAGCGCGCGTGAGGTGCTGAACCTCGGGCTCGAGCGTCTGGACCAGGCGATGAACACCGTGCTCTTCCATCCGGCGATGCAACCGCGCCTGCCCGCGGGCCACAGCGTGGTGCCGGGCGTCGAGGAACTGCGTTGGAAGGCGCTCCAGAGCCGCGAAGTCGCCGCCGGCGAGAAGGGCGCGCTCGTCGCGCTCCTCGGCTCCATCGAGCGCGCCGAGGGGCTGATCGAGCGCATCAAGTCCGAGCGCGCCTCGGTCGACCGCAGCGCCCTCAACGTGCCGACCGCCCGCCCGACGACACCGGAGACGCCGTCGCATTCGGGGTCGACCGGCGGGTTCAGCCCGGTCCCGGCGGAATAGGGCCGCACCACCCGAAGGCCCCGCATCCTGCGGGGCCTTTTTCATGTCGACGGGGAACTGCTCATGAGCGTCGGTCTGCTGGCTCTGCTCGATGACGTCGCGGCTCTGGCCAAGGTGGCCGCCGCGTCGCTGGACGATATCGCGGGTCAGGCCGCCAAGGCCGGCACCAAGGCCGCCGGCGTGGTGATCGACGATGCCGCCGTGACGCCGCGCTACGTGACGGGCTTCGATTCCTCGCGCGAGCTGCCGATCATCTGGCGCATCGCGATGGGCAGCCTGCGCAACAAGCTCCTGATCCTGCTGCCGGCGGCGCTGGCGCTGAGCGCCCTGCTGCCGCAGGTGATCGTGCCGCTCCTGATGATCGGCGGCGTCTATCTCTGCTACGAGGGCGCCGAGAAGCTGATCGGCACGCTCTTCCCCCATGCCGCGCATCACGGCGCCGATCATGCGGAGGATGCCGGCGATCCCGCATCGCTGTCCGCCGACCCCGAGGCGCAGGCCCAGGCGGCGCGCCGGTTCGAGGACGAGCGGGTCGCCGGCGCCATCCGCACCGATTTCATCCTCTCGGCCGAGATCATGGCGATCACCCTCGCCGCCATTCCTGCCGGCGATCTGCTGACCCAGGCGCTGGTGATGGCGGTCGTGGCGATCGGCATCACCGCCGGCGTCTACGGCGTGGTGGCGCTGATCGTGAAGGCGGACGATGCGGGCGTCGCCCTCGCGCGCTCGACGATGGTGCCGCCCTTCGGCAACCTCCTGCGGGGCCTCGGGCGCGGCCTCGTGGTCGGGATGCCCTATTTTCTGGCGACGCTGGCCGGGGTCGGCACCGCGGCGATGATCTGGGTGGGCGGTGGCATCATCCTGCACGGGCTCGAGGAGTTCGGGGTCCACGCCCCGGCCGAGTTCATCCACGACCTCCAGGACGACGCCGCCGCGAGCGTGTATGCCGGGCTCGGCGGCATCGTCGGCTGGCTGACCGGCGCGACCGGGGCGGGGATCGTCGGCCTTGCCGTCGGCGCCCTCGCCATCCCGCTCGTGGGCTTCGTCTCCGCCCCCGTCGGCCGTCTCATGAGCTGGCTGAACCGCCGCGTGGCCCGGCCCGGCGCCTGACACTCCGGAAGGACAAGGTATGAACGAGATGTCGAAGCCGCCCCGCCGCGGCGAGATCGACGATATCCGAGCGGTGCTCGACCCCTATGCCTCGGTGGCGCTGGTCCTGCAGGGCGGCGGCGCGCTCGGGGCCTATCAGGCGGGCGTGTTCCACGCCCTGCACGAGGCCGGCATCCACGCGAACTGGCTGTCGGGCGTGTCGATCGGGGCGATCAACGCCGCGATCATCGCGGGCAACCGGCGCGAGGACCAGCTCGACCGGCTGCGGGACTTCTGGGAGACCGTCTCGCGGCGCAAGGTCTGGCCCTTCATCCCCGAGGGCGACGCCCTGCGCCGCCTGCGCAACCAGACGAGCGCCGCGATGGCGACGCTGTTCGGCCTGCCGGGCTTCTACGCGCCGCGCGCGGTCAACCCGTGGTTCCAGCCCTCCGGCGCGTCGGGGGCGACCAGCTTCTACGACACGGACGAACTCGAGCGCACCCTCGACCGCCTGATCGACTGGCAGATCCTGAACGACCGCGACCAGCGGCTCAGCGTCGGCGCGGTCAACGTGCGCACCGGCAACTTCCGCTACTTCGACACCGAGATCGAGGAGATCGGCGCGCGGCACATCATGGCCTCCGGCGCGCTGCCGCCGGCCTTCCCGGCGGTGGTGATCGAGAACGAGCACTACTGGGACGGCGGCATCGTCTCGAACACGCCGCTCCAGTACCTGCTGGAACAGGAGGAGGTCCGCGACACGCTGGTCTTCCAGGTCGATCTCTTCAGCGCCCGGGGCCCGCTGCCGCGCGACATGGGCGACGTTCTGGCGCGCCGCAAGGACATCGTCTTCTCGAGCCGCACCCGCAACAACACCGACACCTTCCGCCGCCTGCACAACGTCCGCCTGCGGCTGCACCAGGCGCTGCTGCGCGTGCCGCCCGAGCGGCTGACCGCCGAGGACCGGGCGTTCCTCCTGTCGATGGAGGACGTGCCGCAGATCAACATCGTCCACCTGATCTACCAGCAGAAGTTCTACGAGAGCGAGACCAAGGACCACGAGTTCTCCGGCACCTCGATGCGCGAGCACTGGGACAGCGGCTACCACGATACCCGCAAGACCCTGCGCCACCCGCACTGGCTGGTGAAGCCGCCCGAGAGCGTCGGCATGACCGTCCACGACGTCCACCGCGACGATCCGACCTGAGCCAGGTCCCTGAAATCACGTCACTTTAAAAGTGCATCAATCCGATTCCGCACTGCAACACACCGCTGGTCTGATGGGGGCGCGTGATTCTCAGCCAAAAGGGACGAGAGAGATGACCGACGACCGTGATGTTGAAAAGACCGTCGAGCTGCAGGACTTCATCGCCGAGCTGCGCCGCCTCGCCGATGCGCTCGAGGCCGATGGCACCTTCGAGGTGGAGATCGACGGCGAGACCGTCCGCGTTCCCGTCAATGCCGTCGCCTCGATCGAATACGAGCGCGAGGACGGTCAGGAAGAGCTCGAATTCCAGCTGAAGTGGGGCGAGGAAGAAGAGGGCGAAGAGGAGGACGAGGACGAGGAAGCCGACGAAGAAGAGGACGAGTGACCCCCACGCGCCCCGTCATCGACGGACCTCCTGCGTTCCGACCGGGCGCCCATACCGCCCCGGCATGACCGCAGAAACCACCTCCCGGCCCTCCACGGGTCGGGGGGCTCCGCGCGGGCACCTGGCAACCCCGCCCAGGGCAACAGCCCCCGGATTATTGCTCCGGCCTCAGCACCCGTCGAAGCTGCCGCTCCCCGCAGAAGCGCGCTCAGGACGAAGACGGGGATGCCGCACCATTCAGGATCGCCGCCGCGAAACGGTCGGGATCGACGTTGCCACCGCTGATGACCGCGATCACCGTGTCGCCGGCAATCTCATCCGCACGGTAAAGCGCGGCGGCCAGCGCCACCGCGCCGCCGGGCTCGGCGACGATCTTGAGATGCCGGAAGGCCACGGCCATCGCCGCCAGAGCTTCGGCGTCGCGCACCACGAGGCCCGGCCCCGCCAGCCGCGAGAGGATGGGGAAGGTGAGCTCACCCGGCTCCGGCGTCACGATCGCGTCGCAGATCGAGCCGGTCATCTCCGCGTTGCGCAGCCGCTTCCCGGCGGCAAGCGACCGCGCGGTGTCGTCGAACCCCTCGGGCTCCGCAGTCCGCAGCCGGAACGCCGGGGCCGCCGCTTCGAGCGCCAGCGCCACCCCCGACGCCAGCCCGCCGCCGCCGCAGGGGACGATGACGTCGGCCTCGGCCACCCCCGCCTCGGCCGCCTGCTCGGCGAGCTCCAGCCCGAGCGTGCCCTGTCCGGCGATGACCTCGGCGTGGTCGTAGGGGCGGACGAGGGTCAGCCCCCGGTCGGCCGCGATGCGGGCACCGATCTCCTCGCGACTCTCGGTGGCGCGGTCGTAGGGCACCACCTCGCCACCAAGTGCCCGGGTGCCCTCGATTTTCGACGCCGGCGCGTCGTGTGGCATCACGATCACCGCCGGCACGCCATGCCGGGCCGCGGCCCAGGCGATCCCCTGCGCGTGGTTGCCGGAGGAATAGGCGATGACGCCGCGCGCGCGGATCTCGGGCGCCAGCGCCGAGATCGCCGACCAGGCGCCGCGCGCCTTGAACGAGCCGGTGATCTGCAGGCATTCGGCCTTCACCAGCACCTGCCGCCCGGCGAGCGCATCGAGCGCGGGGCTCGAGAGGAGCGGCGTCCGGCGCAGCAGCCTCGACGCACGTGCCGCAGACGCGCGGATCGCGGCGATATCGGTCATGCGCCGCCGACCCGGTCGAGGAAGGCGGCGATGGCGGCCACCGACTCGGGCTCGTCGAGGAAGGGCACATGGCCCCGGTCGGCCACCGTGGTGAGCACGAGATCCGGCCGCCGCGCCTGCATTTCGGCCGCGGTTCCGGCGGACAGGATGTCCGAGTTCGCGCCGTGGAGCAGGGCGAGCGGCACCGGCGGAAGGAGGTCGAAATAGGGCCAGAGATCGGGCAGGGGACGCGGCAGCATGCCCGCCTCGAAACCATTGCGCAGCCGCGGGTCGTAGCGCAGCTCGATCCCGTCCGGCCCTTCGCCCCACATCCGCCCGGCCTGGACGCGCCACTCCGCGACGGTGACGCCGGGGAACTGCGCGCGCATACCCGCCTCGAGCGCGACGGCCGCGGCGTCGAGGTCGCGGTAGGGGGGCTTGCGCCCGAGATAGGCGAGGATGCGGTCGACGCCGTGCTCCTCGATCACCGGGCCGATGTCGACGAACATCACCCCCGCCAGCCGCTCGGGCGCCAGGGCCGCGATCGCGAGCGCCAGCAGGCCGCCGCGCGAGGTGCCGAGGATCGGGGCGCGGCCGATGCCGAGGTGGTCCATGAGCTCGAGCACGTCGCGTGCCTCGACCGGCAGGCTGTAGTTCGCCGGATCGGGGTCGTGGTCCGAGGCGCCGCGCCCTCGCGGGTCGAGCCGGATGATGCGGTGGGTCGCGGCGAAGCGCTCGGCCACCGGCGCGAAATCCTCGCTGTTGCGGGTCAGGCCCGGCAGGCAGAGGAGCACCGGCCCGCTCCCCTCGTCGGCATAGGCAAGCGTCAGCCCGTCCGAGGTCGAGAAGCGGCGCATGCCGTCCGTCACGGCCCCAGGTTCTCGGGCTGCGCCATGCCGAGGATATGGAAGCCGCCGTCGACGAAGATCACCTCGCCGGTGGTGCAGGCCCCGAGATCCGAGGCGAGATAGACGGCGGTGCCGCCCACGGCCTCCAGCGTCGCATTCGCGCGCATCGGCGCGTTTTCCTCGGTGGCCTTGTAGACCTTGCGCGC